>JBEGTT010000188.1:0-32381 GCA_041179245.1 Pseudomonadota bacterium | reverse complement strand
GGGAATCTTTTTTTGCTTCCGCCACAAGGAGGATCACCTAAAAACGGGCCGCCAACTCGCTGCCGGCGCAATCTGCCTGCTTGCTTCATTGGCAATGCTCTACGGTGCCGGTCCATCAATGGTTCGCTATATGGCTAACAAAATGATGGCAGAGCAAGCTGTTGGTGCCGGGACAGGCGTTGTTGCACCACCGCCTACACAGGTAGAAACTGGAGCACCTTCTTCTATTCGCCCGTGATTTGTTTTGATTTTGCAAACCAAGGATAGCTCTTGAACACCGCATTCCTGCTATTGCCGGACTTTGCCTTAATTCTCTTAGGCACAGGATTACGACGCTGGATGCACCTTGGTGACCATTTCTGGGGCGGCGTGGAGAAGCTGGTTTATTTCATTTTTTTCCCCGCCTTGCTTTTGCATGCAATGCTAAGGGCGCATTTAGATTTTTCTTCTGCAGCCCCCGTTATTTTGACCGCGGCAGCAAGCCTGATCACGGGGATGTTGTTGTCGTTTTCTCCACGCCTCATTGCATCTGTACGCGGCGAAACTTCTGAACTTAACCCACTTGTGTTTGCCTCTCTATTTCAGTGCGGCTTTCGTTTTAACTCCTATATTGGACTCGCGGTAGCTGGGATGCTATTTGGCACGCCCGGAATTGCCCTGATGGGCTTAATCTTGGGCGTATGCGTCCCTTGGGTGAATGTTACCGCTGTGTGGATGCTTGCTCGCCACGCTGAAGCCGGTGTTTTTAAGGAGCTACTCAGAAACCCGCTAATTTGGGGAACACTGCTTGGGCTCCTCCTTAATATCGCCGGGTTCACAGCCCCGGCTCCCGCCCAAAATTTTTTGGGGCGATTAGCTGATGCTTCAATTGCATTGGGTTTGCTAGCAGTGGGTGCTGCTTTGCGACTAGATCGACAAAAACAGCTAAGTAGCTATGGCTTAGCAACTTGGTACTTACTAGTAAAGCTGATAGCAATGCCGTTAACAGCCATTATCGTTGGCCATTTTCTGGGGCTGAGTGGCTTAAACTACGCCATTGTCGTTCTTTTTTCGGGCTTACCAACCGCCTCATCAGCGTTCATTCTTGCAACACGTATGGGCGGTGATGGGAATAGTGTTGCGTGGCAAATATCGGCCGGAACGCTACTCTCTATGCTCACCATTCCTGCATTAGCCGTTTATCTGACTGAGATTTGACCTCATTACTGAGTAATCAACCTTCTCGCTTAGCTACTTCAGTATATTTTGATCTATTCCCAAACGTAAGAAAGGAGCCACGAAGGCTCCTTTCTCGGTACGACATCTCGTGAAGTTAAAAACCTCAGTGAGCTCGCTGTTTCATACGACGAATGGTTTCTAGCTGCGCAATCGCTTGCGACAATTCTGCTTCAACAGCAGCATAATCCAAACCTGACTTACGGTCAGCTAGGGTTACTTCTGCTTGTTTCTTCGCTTCCATCGCCTTAGCTTCATCCAGGTCGGTTGCTCGAATAGCGGTATCTGCAAGCACAGTCACCAGAGCCGGCTGAACCTCCAGAATTCCACCTGATACATAAACCATTTCATAGGCTTCTAAATCAGGCAGCTTCAAGCGAACCGCACCAGGTTTGATACGCGTCAACAGCGGAGTATGCCTAGGTAGGATACCCAACTCCCCAGACTCGCCAGGGAATATAGCAAACTCTACCAGCCCTGAAAAAATTGATTCTTCAGCGCTGACGACATCAACATGAACGGTTATTGCCATAACAAGCTCCTTCTACCGTTGCTGCATTACTGCAGAGTCTTGGCCTTCTCAATTGCTTCTTCGATCGTGCCAACCATATAGAACGCTTGTTCTGGCAAGCTATCATAGTCACCATTAACAATTCCCTTGAAGCCCCTGATGGTGTCTTTGAGCGAAACATACTTGCCGGGCGAACCGGTGAACACTTCGGCCACATGGAAAGGCTGAGACAAGAAACGTTGGATCTTACGAGCCCGAGAAACGGCAAGCTTATCTTCAGGGGCCAACTCGTCCATACCCAAAATTGCGATGATGTCACGCAGTTCTTTGTAACGCTGTAATGTCATTTGCACACCACGGGCAACCGAGTAGTGTTCTTCACCGACAACTTGCGGGTCAAGCTGACGTGATGTTGAATCTAGTGGATCAACCGCTGGGTAGATACCCAATGCGGCGATGTCACGCGACAACACAACGGTCGAATCCAAGTGCAAGAAGGTTGTGGCAGGTGATGGGTCAGTCAAGTCATCCGCTGGAACATAAACAGCTTGGATGGAAGTAATAGAACCCACCTTCGTTGATGTAATCCGTTCTTGCAAACGACCCATTTCTTCAGCCAGTGTAGGCTGGTAGCCCACCGCTGAAGGCATACGGCCCAGCAACGCAGAAACTTCAGTACCGGCCAATGTATAGCGGTAGATGTTATCCACGAAGAACAGAATGTCACGGCCTTCATCACGGAATCGCTCAGCCATTGTCAAACCGGTTAGCGCAACGCGCAGACGGTTACCTGGTGGCTCGTTCATTTGACCAAACACCATAGACACTTTGTCTAGAACGTTTGAATCTTTCATTTCGTGATAGAAGTCGTTACCTTCACGAGTACGCTCACCCACACCTGCAAACACAGACAAACCACTGTGTTGTTTAGCGATGTTGTTGATCAGTTCCATCATGTTAACGGTCTTGCCTACACCAGCGCCACCAAACAGGCCAACTTTACCACCCTTAGCAAATGGACATACCAAGTCGATAACCTTAATGCCGGTTTCGAGCAGATCAACAGAAGGTGACAGTTCGTCGAACTTTGGTGCCTTAGCGTGAATTGGACGTAGTTCGTCCGTTACGATAGGGCCGGCTTCATCAATTGGGCGACCAAGCACATCCATAATCCGACCTAGTGTGCCATGGCCCACAGGAACGGAAATTGGCTTGCCAGTGTTATTCACCTTCATGCCGCGACGCAGACCATCAGATGAACCCATGGCAATGGTACGAACCACACCATCACCAAGCTGTTGTTGAACTTCAAAAGTCAGTTTTGCTTCGACATTGGCGTGCTCTTCAGCAGCATCCAGCATCAGGGCATCATAGACTTTAGGCATTGCTTCGCGGGGGAACTGAATATCCACCACGGCGCCGATGCACTGTACGATTGAACCTTGACTCATATTGAATCCCTCAAGCTTTATACAAACGGTTAGACGGCTGCTGCGCCGCTGACGATTTCGGCAAGTTCTTTGGTAATTGCTGCCTGACGTGCCTTGTTATAGACCAGCTTCAAATCACCAATTACTGTCTTGGCATTATCTGACGCAGACTTCATTGCTACCATCCGAGCACTTTGCTCTGAAGCAATATTCTCAGCGACTGACTGGTAAATAATTGCTTCTACATATCGAATGAGCAAGTCATCAATCACCGACTTGGCATCTGGTTCGTAGACGTAATCCCAATTTGTCTTCGCTGAGCCGACTGCCTCGCCCGAAAGCGGAAGCAACTGCTCAATCACAGGCTCTTGTTTCATCGTATTGATGAAACGGGTATAGGCAATATAAAGCGCGTCAATCTCACCATTCATGTAGGCATCTAATTGAACCTTGACGGGTCCAATTAACTTTTCAAGATTGGGGGTATCACCGATACCAACAACCTGGGAGACAATTTCGGCACCCAGTCGTTGCATGAACCCAAAACCCTTGTTGCCAATACACGTCGCTTGAAACCCAATACCTTGCACGTCCCACTCTTTGATCCTGCTGACAGAGAGTCTAAGTGAATTAGCATTTAAGCCGCCACAAAGGCCCTTGTCAGAGGTCACAAGAATCAACCCAACTTTTTTGATCGGGTTACGATTCTGAAGAAATGCGTGCCTGTACTCAGTCAAAGCATGTGACAAATTTGCCGCAATGCGCCGGATCTTCTCGCCGTAGGGACGTGATTGCCGCATACGCTCTTGCGCTTTACGCATTTTCGACGCAGCAACCATTTCCATGGCTTTTGTGATCTTGCGCGTATTTTCAACGCTCTTGATCTTGTTACGTATTTCCTTGCCGCTTGGCATGGCACTCTCCTAAGACGATCAGACCCAAGTACCCTTGAAGGCAGTAATCGAAGCAGCAAGTTGCTTCTCTGATTCACCGTCGAGTTCTTTGGTGGTTTCCATCTTGTTGAGGAGGTCAGCTGCGTTCTGCTTCAGATAAGCAAGAAGACCTTTTTCAAAATCCAGAGCCCGCTTAACTTCAACATCGTCGTAGTAACCTTTGTCTGCTGCGTACAGTGTCACAGCCATCTCGGCTACTGACATAGGACTGTACTGAGCTTGCTTCATCAACTCAGTCACCATGCGGCCACGTTCAAGCTGCTTCCGTGTCGCTTCATCCAAATCAGAGGCAAACTGCGCAAAAGCAGCCAATTCGCGGTACTGAGCCAGAGCCAATCGAACACCACCGCCTAATTTCTTGATGATCTTAGTCTGGGCTGCGCCACCTACACGAGATACAGAGATACCCGCGTTAATCGCTGGACGAATGCCTGCATTAAACAAGTCGGTTTCTAAGAATATCTGGCCGTCTGTAATCGAAATTACGTTGGTTGGAACAAATGCAGAAACGTCACCAGCCTGTGTTTCAATCACTGGCAGTGCTGTTAAGGAACCTGTTTTACCCCTGACTTCACCATTGGTGAGTTTTTCAACCCATTCAGTCGACACACGAGCAGCACGTTCGAGCAAGCGTGAGTGCAAATAGAAAACATCACCTGGGTAAGCTTCACGGCCTGGCGGGCGACGTAGCAGCAATGACACTTGACGATAAGCCCAAGCTTGCTTGGTCAAGTCATCATAAATAATCAATGCATCTTCACCGCGGTCACGGAAAAACTCACCCATCGTGCAACCAGAGTACGGTGCAATAAACTGCAGTGCAGCTGATTCAGATGCCGTTGCCGCAACGATGATAGTGTATTCAAGTGCCCCATGTTCTTCGAGCTTGCGAACTACATTAGCTACGGTCGATGCCTTTTGTCCGATTGCAACGTAGATACATTTAACGCCAGTACCTTTTTGATTGATGATGGCATCGATCGCTACTGCAGTTTTACCTGTTTGACGGTCACCAATGATCAATTCACGTTGACCACGGCCAACTGGCACCATGGCATCAATCGCCTTCAAACCAGTTTGAACTGGCTGATCAACTGACTTACGCCAAATAACGCCTGGCGCAACTTTTTCGATCTTGTCAGACTGCTTGTTATTCAGAGGACCTTTGCCGTCAATTGGCTGACCCAATGAGTTCACAACACGGCCCAGCAGCTCTTCGCCAACAGGCACTTCTAAAATACGGCCCGTACACTTAACGGTATCGCCTTCAGAAATGTGCTCGTATTCACCCAAAACCACAGCACCAACCGAATCACGCTCAAGATTAAGCGCCATCCCGAAGGTATTACCTGGGAACTCCAACATTTCACCCTGCATAACATCTTGCAGGCCATGAACACGACAGATACCGTCAGTAACGGACACTACCGTACCCTGCGTGCGGGTTTCAGCGCCCACGTGCAGGTTTTGAATCTTGTTTTTGATCAGTTCGCTGATCTCGGACGGATTCAACTGCATTTAATTCTCCTAGTTCTTGAGTGCCGTTGCCATGGATTCGAGCTTACTACGCACCGATGTATCCAAGACTTGGTCACCCACTGCCACACGGACGCCGCCAATCAATTCCGGTGCAACATGCACACGGGCAGCCAACCGGGTTTTGAAATGTTGTTCAAGTATTGGCACCAAAGCCGCTACTTGCGCATCATCGAGAGGAAAAGCGGTTTCGATCACAGCATCTTTAATGCCTTCTTCGTTGCTCTTTTCAGCTTCGAACAACTTGCTTACTTCGGGTAGAAGAATCAGCCGTTCATTTTCAGCAAGAACACGAATAAAGCTAGTCAGATCAGCATCGCTATCATCTGCAACCGAGATGAAGAAATCCGCTAATTGGCCAGCAGAAAGCTTAGGATTGCAGATAATTTCAGCGACTTCCTTAGCCTGAGAAACTTGGGCAAGGCGCTGTAAACGACCAGACCACTGAGCTAACGACCCAGACTCTTTGGCTATACGAAATACGGCCTCAGCATAGGGACGTGCGATGGTGACAGATTCAGCCATATGCGTTAAAGATCCTGTTTAATTTTTGCTAAGAGCTCAGCGTGATCTTGGGCCTTAATTTCGCGTTGCAGGATTTTCTCTGCACCAGCGACGGCCAAAATCGCGACTTGGTCTCGCAAGCTTTCCCTAGCGCGCAGGCTCTCTTGTTCGATTTCAGCCTTAGCGCCAGCCACAATGCGATCTGCTTCTACTTTGGCTGTTACTTTTGCATCTTCGATTATTTGAGTCCCTTGCTTTTCAGCCTGCGTGAGCAGCCCCGCTACTTTCTCTTTACCTTCGCGTAACGATTCTGCCGAACGCTTAGTTGCAAGTTCTAGGTCGAGCTTACCCCGCTCAGCCGCCGCCAACCCATCAGCAATAGTTTGCTGACGCGTTTCGATCGCCCCTAACAGGGGAGGCCAAACAAATTTAATCGTAAACCAAATTAGGATTGCGAAAGAGACAGCCTGTGCAAGCAATGTCAAGTTGATATTCATGTCAGCTCCCAGCTGTGCCTAAATAGACTGAAAGTAACTATTAGTGAGCAACGACGCTGAGCAATGGGTTTGCAAATGCGAACATCATGGCCAGACCAACACCAATAATGAAGGAAGCGTCAATCAGACCCAGCAACAGGAATACTTTAGCTTGCAGCGCAGGCGTGAGTTCTGGCTGGCGTGCAGCACCTTCCAAGAAGCTTGCGCACATGATACCAATACCAATACAGGCACCAGCAGCACCCAAACCAATAATCAGACCGATACCAATACCGGTATACGCTTGGATCATCGCCAAAAATTGCAGGTTTTCCATCTTGTTTCCTTTCGGTGGTTAAAAGTAAAAAATCAGTGACTCTCGTGCGCCATTGCAATGTAAACAACAGTCAACATCATGAAAATAAAGGCTTGCAGCACGACGATCAAAATATGGAAGATCGCCCAACCCGCTCCAAGAAGCGAGCCGAACACAGTACCCGACAAACCTGTCGCGGCCCACATGCCGATCAACAGGAAGATAATTTCGCCCGCGTACATATTGCCAAACAACCGCAGCGAATGGGAAAGTGGTTTTGAAACGTATTCGATCAAATTAAACAGAAAGTTTGCTGGCCACGCCAATGGATGACTGCCAAACGGCGCACAAAATATTTCATGGATCCAGCCGCCCAATCCCTTTACCTTGATGCTATAGAAAATCATCAGTACCCAGATGGACAAAGCCAACGCAAAAGTTGCATTCACATCGGATGTTGGAACACTACGCCAGTAATCAAGCCCTAAAACGCTATGGTAGAACCAAGCCATGATATCTACTGGCAAGAAGTCCATCGCATTCATCAAAAGCACCCACACGAACACTGTCAGCGCAGCTGGCGCGATAAATGCATTCCGGTCGCCATGGAAAATACCCTTAACTTGATCATCAACAAATTCCACCAAGAGCTCAACAAAGGCTTGGCGCTTTGATGGAACACCAGCAGTTGCTCCGCGCACCACCCACCACATAAGCCCAAAAGCAAAAACTCCGAGCAGCAAAGAAACCACCAAGGTATCCACGTGCAAGGTCCAGAAGCCGCCATCCCCCACCGATTTGGCGTTAAACGCCAAGTGGTGCGTAATATAGCTTGAAGGTGTTAGTGCATGTTCTGCAGACATTCCGTCATCCTACGCTTTGTTGTCATCATCAAAAGCCCGCAATGCCGCACCGGAAATCAGTGCTGCACTTGCCAGCCCGCCAATCAGAGCAATTGCAACCAGCCCCGTGTAAAACTTAAAAACTATCAATAGCAAAACGGCCACGACGAGAATTTTAACCAGCTCGGCCTTGAGCACATTTACCAGTGCTGCGGTTGGTGTCGGCTGACCTGACTTAGAGGCCAGAACTGCTGCCCCCGACCCAAGTAGAACAGCACCTGCACCAAACATAACCGATATTGCGGCATTAGCACCGGCTAACAGAAAAGCAACAAGCGCCCCAACCAACCCTGCAACCAACTGCCACCGTGCGGTCTTTTGAAACCCGCGCTTCATGATCTCTTTGTGATCGTTGGTTTGCTGCATGATTTCTGTCGTTTGCTGCATTTCAAACCTCATCAAACCAATCTATTCTCCTAGACTTGTACTCTGGGTGTCAAGAAAAACCCAGCTACCGGGAGTACAGGTTTAACTTAAATAACCTCATTTCCCCCAGCGTTACTCGTTATTCTGGTTCGCCGAGTTTTACCATTTCACCGACTCGTCCCCTATGGCAGCTTGCTTTCCAGTGCGTAAAGCGATTCCACAGTCTCGCGTTTCCGGATAACAAATGCCTGCGCACCATTCACCATGACCTCGCACGCGCGAGGCCGTGTGTTGTAGTTTGAACTCATGGCCATACCATAAGCTCCAGCCGACATTACCGCGAGCAAATCACCTGGCTGCACAGCCAGCTCACGCGCCTGCCCAAGAAAATCTCCCGTTTCGCAAACAGGGCCAACCACGTCATACATACGCTTGGGTATTTCATGAGTCGCTACCGGCAGAATATCGTGCCACGCCTCATACAAGGCAGGCCGCATCAGATCGTTCATGGCCGCATCAATAATCGCGAAATTCTTTTCTTCACCCTCCTTCAAGTATTCAATTTTGGTCAGTAACAGCCCCGCATTGCCTACCAAACGGCGCCCTGGCTCCATAAGCACTTTCAGCCCGCGCCCATGCAATTTGTCGAGTAACGGGTTGAGATAGGCCGCCACAGTAGGTTGCGTTTGTTCGTCCTTGTAGCGAATCCCTAGGCCCCCACCGATATCGATGTGATGGATGGAAATACCTTCACTGGCAAGCTGGTCCACCAACGCCAGAATGCGATCCATCGCCTCTGCAAACGGGGACGGATCCAATATCTGAGAACCAATATGACAATCAATGCCCGTGACTTCAATATTCGGTAAAGCCGCCGCACGCCGATACAGGTTGAGCGCGTCCTCGTAGGCCACGCCAAATTTAGCCGCTTTCAGCCCCGTTGAAATATAAGGGTGTGTTTTCGGATCAACATTCGGGTTAACCCGCAAGCTAATCGGCGCCACCAAACCCATTTCCCCGGCAATGCCATTTAGCGCATCAAGCTCAGGAATAGATTCAATATTGAAGCAAAGGATTCCAGATTCTAGGGCTTGGCGCATTTCGTTTACAGTCTTACCAACGCCAGAAAAAACCACCTTTTTGGGATCAGCACCCGCTGCCATCACGCGCTGCAACTCCCCGCCAGAAACAATATCGAACCCAGCGCCCATCCGCGCAAATAGATTCAGAATAGCTAGATTTGAGTTGGCTTTTACGGCGTAACACACTAGCGCATTAAGGCCTGCTGGATGTGCTGCCAAAACCGCCTGAAACTCGCCTAACGCCGCCTCCAGCGTGGCTTTGGAATACACGTAAGTCGGCGTCCCAAACTGCTCTGCCACTTCGCTCAGCGCTAAACCCTCGACCATTAACTCACCATTGCGACGGTGAAAATAGGGACTTTGAATAGTTGTTGTCATTTCTTTTAAATCGGAAAGTTAGGAAAAACTACCGGGAAACAGGATTGGCGGCGACATTAGCTTCGGCACGACCAGAAGTCTGAGTTAAAGGGGCTTGTTTTCCTTTATTTGGACCAAGCCACGGTTCTGGCGCCGGACCTGGTGGCAAAACCAGCGGCCCTCGTAACCCGCAACCTGAAATTACCAGAAGACAGCAGCCTGCCAGCGTTAAAATTCGAAGCATTGAATGCATAGTTGCGAAAGCACCTAAACCTAAAGTTAAACAACCCGTCTAATCAAGCTTTAGCGGGCCAAAGTGGGCAAGGATGGTAGCACGATGAACGAGCAAGAATTCAAGGAAGTCAGCGAACAAACGCTGCAAGCAATTGAAAGTGCATTGGAAAATTGCGATGCCGACCTAGACTTTGAATGGCAGGGCGATGGCGTTCTCGAAATCAGCTTTGAGAATCGCAGCAAGATCATTGTGAACCGCCACAGCGCCGCTCAGGAAATCTGGGTTGCCGCCCGCTCTGGAGGCTTTCACTTCAAGCGAGAAGCCGGCCAATGGCTGGATACTCGTGACAATCAACCTTTAGCAGAAAAACTGTCTGCCCTGGTTAGCCAACAGTCAGGGGAAAGCATCGCGCTGCTGATCTAACTAATTCGAAGGAAATCTTTTTGCCACCGCAAATCTCGCCAGCGACTCCAGTTCATCAACCGTAAACCCCGCTTGTAGCCTAGCTTCGGTGTTGTACGGTGGCTTGAGTCTAGGCGCGTCATATTCGGCAATGAGTTGTTGGTAGGTGGCTTCAACGGGCAAGCCATGTTCGGCACAGAGATGGCGGAACCAGTAATCGCCTAGCGCGACATGGCCGACTTCTTCACGCAAAATTACTTCCAGCGCGGCCACTGCTCCGGCATCTCCCGCTTGCCGAAACTTTTCTGTAATCCCCGGCGTGACATCCAATCCGTGTGCTTCAAACAGCCGCAGAATCAAGGCCATTCTCACCAATGGATCATGGGCCGTTTTGCAGGCTGTCACCCACAATCCGCGATGGGCGGGAAAGTCCCCGTAGGCGTAACCCATGATGGCTAAGTGAGCAGTAACTAGCCCGAAGTGCTCGACCTCTTCATGGGCCACGCGTAACCAGCCACCGGTGAATTCACGCGGCAAAAAGCGGAAACGATAGGCCGCATCCAAACCTAAATTGATGGCGTTGTATTCGATGTGTGCGACGGCGTGGAGCATGATCGCCCGACCTTCGGGGGTACCCATTTGCCGGGCGCGAAGTTTGGATGGGTCGATGAGTTCGGGTTTGTCGGGATGCTCCACTTGATCTGCCGGCACAACCGCTTGAGGCAATAATTTGCAGGCGGGCTCATCCGGCCAGTCAATGGATCCCGCTTGCCAGTCTCCCCACAAAGCAGCCACGAGGGCACATTTTTCAGCGGGATGGGTGGTGAGCAACGCGTGCTCTAGGCGGGTGTAAAAGCCCGTATGGTTGTTAGGCGAAATGCTCATAACCGTGGTGGTCAAAGTCGATGATTTCGCCATCTGGCCCGAACACCTGCACCATGCCCGCGACTTCGTTTTCGGTTGGAATAATGGTTGGCGGAGATGGATTGTTGTCGTCAGGATTATTCAGGAAGCGGGGCGCATTGGGTGTGCGCAACTGACCAATCCGCCATAAGGGCAACTCCAACTCGGCAGCAAGTTGAGCCAAGCGCAGACGTTGTTCAAAGGGGGCGGTAAAACAGAGTTCGTAATCATCACCGCCGGCGAGTTGGCAATCCAGTGCCGTGGCGCGGTCGATTCCTTGGGGCAGAGAGGGAAGTTGATTGAGGATGACGTCCCCTACCAAGCCAGAAGCGGTGGCGATATGGCCTAAGTCGGCCAGTAAACCGTCCGACACATCAATTGCTGCCGAAGCTTTGCCACGCAAGGCTAAACCCAGTTCAACCCGAGGCCGGGGGTGGTGCAGCGAGGCAAGGCAAAGTTTTTGCCATAGCGGTGGGAGTTCGACTTTGTTTTGCAAAAAGCGCAAACCGAGCGTAGCCAAACCGGGGCGACCCGATACCCAAATGTCGTCACCATCTTTTCCACTGTCGCGGCGCAAAGCCTTACCGGGTGGAACTTCGCCGAGTACGGTCACGCAGAAATTTAGGGGGCCGGAAGTTGTGTCACCGCCCACAATGTCCAAGCCATAGGCTTGGGCGCAAGCGAACAAACCTTCGGCAAAAGCTGCAATCCAGCTTTCGTCAGCATTCGGCAAGCTCCCCGCTAGCGTCGCCCAGCGCGGTTTTGCACCCATCGCGGCGAGATCGGATACATTCACCGCCAGCGTTTTCCAGCCAAGGTCGCGGGGCGGGGTATCCGGGAAAAAATGCGTGCCCGCAACCAGCATGTCGGTGCTGATGGCCAGTTGCTGGTCGGGGGTGGGTTGCAGCAGCGCACAATCGTCGCCGGGGCCGAGCACTGCGCTTGGCGTGGGGCGAACGAAATAGCGTCGGATCAGGTCGAATTCAGTCGCCACAGGTGTAAAACTTAAACCTTGCTGCCCTTTTTACGCGCATCGACTTCGATGGGGCGCTGGGTTGCGGCCAAGCGGTCTAGCACACCATTGACGTATTTGTGACCATCGGTACCGCCAAAGGATTTCGCTAGCTCAATCATCTCGTTGATGATCACGCGGTACGGCGTTTCGGGGTAAGCGCGGAACTCATGGGTGCCTAGCAGGAGGATGCAGGCTTCAACAGGAGACAATTCCTTAAAGCTGCGGTCAATACATTCACTGACCAGCGCGATCAATTCTTCCTGTTGACGCATCACGCCACGAATCAAACCAAAACACAGGTCGCGATCCGCTTTGCCAAACCCTTCTAGCTCCGGCAAATGGGCTTCAATCCCCGCTTCGTCAGCGCTGCCAACTCGCCATTGATACAACCCTTGCAAGGCAAATTCACGGGCACGACGGCGAGCAGATTTTGGTGGCGCTTTTTCTTCGCTGCCGGCATCAACCAGCTCTTTGATATTTTCGGTGTCAGTCATTTTGTTTTCTTTATTGAGTAATAGCGCGTAGCAGGTTGGCGACTTCCACAGCCGCTTGGGCACATTCAGCGCCTTTGTGCAGACGGGCCAGCGCTTGGTCGTCGTCTTCGGTGGTCAGCACACCGTTGGCAACGGGGACGCCGGTATCCATTTGAACTTGTTGGATGCCCCGGCAAGCGTCGTTGGCAACCACTTCAAAGTGATAGGTTTCGCCGCGAATCACCGCACCCAAGGCAATCAGCGTATCGAACGTGCCGCTTTCAGCCATCGTTTGTAGCACCAACGGAATTTCCAAGGCTCCGGGCACGGTCGCAATGGTGATGTCGTCGTCCGCTACGCCCAAACGCGCCAGTTCTTCAACGCAACTTTCGAGCAAGCCTTCGCACACCTCCGGGTTAAAGCGGCTCATTACGATGCCAACTTGCAAGCCTTCGCCATTGAGATTCTGTTCAAATTCAAAGAGGTTTTCAAAGCGGGGCATGGTGATTCCTTAGTTTGGTGAAGCAATAAAAGCAGTGACTTCCAATTCGAAACCCGCTACCGAAGGCATTTTTCGCGGGCTGCCGAGTAAGCGCATTTTGCGTACGCCAAGGTCACGCAAAATTTGTGCGCCGATACCGTGGGTACGCGGGTCCCATTTCACAGGGCGATGTTTGTTGGCTTCATCGCTGACATAGCCTAAGCGGTTCAACAGTTCTTCGCTGCCTTCTGGGCGGTGCATCAGCACAATCGCGCCGTGACCATTGCGGGTGATTGCTGCCTTGGCCTGTTCGATACTGAACGAAGTCGGGCGCCCTGCGGGGTCAAGAAAATCAAGCACCGACAAAGGGTCATGTACGCGAACCAAGGTCTCAACCCCAGCAGGGATTTCACCGGCTTCGTTACCTTTGACCAACGCCAGATGCACGTCGCCAGAAGCGCAGTCGCGGTAGGCGTGCAGGATAAAGCCATCGTCGACCGGCTTGCTGCTGACGCGCTTCACCAGACTTTCAGAACTGGCGCGATAATGAATCAGGTCTGTAATCGTGCCAATCTTGAGGCCATGTTCTTTGGCGAATTCGAGCAATTCTGGCAGACGGGCCATCGTGCCATCGTCCGACATGATTTCGCAGATGACCGAGGTAGGCTCCAAGCCCGCCAGTGCGGCGAAATCACAACCCGCTTCGGTATGCCCCGCACGAACCAGCACCCCACCGGGGCGGGCCATGATTGGGAAAATATGGCCCGGTTGAACGATGTCGGTGGATTTGGCATTACGCGCGACGGCGGCGTGCACGGTACGGGCACGATCATGGGCGGAAATGCCGGTAGTTACGCCTTCAGCGGCTTCAATTGACACGGTAAACGCGGTGCTGAACTGGCTGCGGTTATCCCGTGCCATTTGGTTCAAACCGAGCTGGCGACAGCGCTCTTCGGTGAGCGTCAGGCAAATCAGGCCGCGGCCAAACTTGGCCATGAAGTTGATGGCTTCTGGCGTGACATGCTCAGAGGCCATGACCAGATCCCCTTCGTTTTCACGATCTTCTTCATCCACCAGAATCACCATCCGGCCAGCTTTTAGCTCAGCAATGATGTCTTCAGTCTTGGCAATCGTAGAAATAGCGGGATTGGTTGTGGCCATGAGGGTTCGTCTCTTCGGGTTGAATCAGCCGCGCATTCTCGCAGATCACCCCCACAAGGGCCAGAGCGGATCAAACCACTGAAGCGTTAACTGTAGGCAACCACTTGGCTAATAGGGACTGAAGCTCCATCAAATCAACCGGCTTGGTTAGAAAATCATCCATGTCGGCCTCCTTGCAACGCTGGCGAGTTTGCTCAAAAACATCTGCCGTAAGCGCGATAACCGGCAATCTTGATAAACCACGCGTTTGTTCGCTTTGGCGAATACGTACGGTGGCATCAAAACCATCCAGCACCGGCATCTGGATATCCATAAAAACCAGCGCTGGCCTTGGCTCTTGCAATGCCGCCTCAGCTCCCAGCTCCCCATTTTCGGTCAGTGTTGCGGCAAAACCTAGCTTGCGCAGCATGGTTGAAACAACCAGCCGATTGGTTGGGTTATCGTCTACAACCAGAATTTGGGTTCCCATAAGTTTGGTCCTTTTTATATGCGCCGCACAGGCATTCAATCAGCACTAATGGCTATAATTTCGTTCCCCCAATAGATACCCCGGAGAACAATATGGCCCGCACCGTTAATTGCATCAAGCTTGGCACCGAAGCCGAAGGTTTAGATTTTCCGCCGATTCCAGGTGCCTTGGGCAACAAAATTTTTGAGAATGTCTCTAAAGAAGCCTGGCAACAGTGGATTCGGATGCAGACGATGATCATCAACGAGAATCGCCTAAATCTGGCCGATCCCCGCCACCGTACTTATCTGATGGAGCAAATGCAGAAACACTTCTTTGAAGAAGGGGCGGACCAGATTTCTGGTTATGTGCCCCCCAAACCCTAAAATCTTAGCGGCGGTTAAAACGGGTCACGCCATCGCCCCCCGCCAGCAGCAGAACATCAGCCCCGCGCAGCGCAAATAAACCATTGGTCAGAACACCTGGCCAGTGGTTTATTTTTTGTTCCAGCGCCTGCGGCTCAGTAATCTGCAAACCATGGACATCCAAAATCAGATTACCGTTGTCCGTCACAAATCCCTCCCGAAGGACAGGCTTTCCGCCTAAGGCTGTCAAAGCACGGGCAACCTGAGCCCTAGCCATTGGCAGAACCTCCACGGGCAATGGGAAACGCCCTAAGGTGTCCACTTTTTTACTTGCATCGGCAATACACACGAAGGTATCCGCCACCGCGGCGACGATTTTTTCACGGGTTAGCGCGCCACCGCCACCTTTAATCATGTTCAGGCCTGCATCCACTTCATCCGCACCATCAACATAAATTGGCATTGAGTCGACATCATTCAGATCAAGCACCCGTACACCATGCCCTTCAAGCCGCTTGCGTGTCGCCTCTGAACTGGCAACAGCCCCTCGATAACGACTCATGTGCGGCGCCAGTGCATCAATAAATAGATTAGCCGTTGACCCCGTCCCCACACCAATGACGGCACCAGTCGGCGCATGCTCTAGAACGTAGTCTGCTGCGGCTTGGGCTACGGCTTGTTTCAGTTCATCTTGGGTCATGTTTGATCCTGATTTTGGTTAATGAGTTGCTTGCCCACAGACTTCATTCGCGAGCTACGCGGCTTAACAGTTTTTCCAGCGCACCCCGAAGATCACTACCCTCCGGCAATGAATCGCTTAGCGTTTGCAGATGCTGGCAACTGGTCGCTGACAAAGGTTTTGTGCTGGAACTCATTGATTCGGAAAGTATTTCAGACGGTTGAACTTTTACATCAACCCCATTACACTCAACGCCCGCCGCGCGAAAGGCCGTCTGCAAACGTGTGGCCATCTGGCGTAATTTGACAGCTACTGAGCCGTTTTCCGCCATCAGGATGACTTTACCTGATTTGATGTTGGCAACACGAACAGCCCCCTGCAAAACAGAAGGCAACGCTTGGGCCAACATGCCGTTAAGTCTTAATAACAAAGCACCGTGGGCCATAACGCCGGCGGCAGCTCCGTCAGCACGGAGATAATTTTTAATTGCTGAGCGCATGGGAGAGGTGATGCAGGTAATCTTATTATCCGAAAAAACGGGCAAAACCCGCACGCTGACTATTATGCCCCGCCATTGGGCGCTTGCTGCAGCATTAGCCATTCTTACCCTACTCTTTGCTTCAGCTTTTTTCTCCTGGGTCAGCGTTCAGCTCCGTTTACCCATCCTGCAAGACCTGATTTTGCAATCTCAGGCCAAGGCATATCGGGAATCCCAAGCGGTCATTCACAACAATCTTCAGTTCATGGCAACACGCATAGGCGAATTACAAGCCCAACTGCAACAAATCAATAGCACCAGCGAACGCCTATCGACCATGGCCAACCCTGAAAAACCCACTTCTGTCCGCAACAAACCTGCGGGACAAGGCGGGCCAATGATTGAATTCATCCCCTCGGTCGATAATCTACAACGCGAAATTGATCGACTTGCCGGCAACGTTGAACACAGCCATGAACAAATCACCTTGCTCGAAGCTTCCATGATGTCTCAACGTGTGCTGCGCCGTTTTTTGCCCACGACCGTCCCGGTTAAAAACGCAACCCTTGGCTCTGACTACGGCTTTCGGATGGATCCATTTAATGGCCGTCGTTCTATCCATGAAGGCTTGGATTTCACCGCCGCTATCGGAACACCGGTCTATGCCGCAGCGAATGGCATTGTGGTCGGCAACAATTTTCACGGCGAATACGGCAATCTCATTGTGATCGACCATGGATTGGATCTTGTGACCCGCTACGCCCACTTGTCTCGTACCAACGTCAACATCGGCCAACAAGTAAAACAAGGCCAGCTACTCGGGGCGGTCGGCAACACTGGGCGATCCTCTGGTGCGCATTTGCACTTTGAAGTTCGCTCTGCGGGTGTCGCCCTGAACCCCAGCGTGTTTCTGAACCAGCAAGCCAACCTAGAGCGCGGGCAAGCCAGGGGCATCCCCAAACGACTCCTTAACTAAGCAACGCTGTCTCAACGCCAAGCAACTCAAGCGCCCATCAGGTAAAATTCCCTTTTTTCGTCCGTTGTGGAGTAAATCGTGCAAATCGTTTGTCTTGACCTTGAAGGCGTGCTGGTTCCTGAAATTTGGATTGAGTTTGCCGAACGTACTGGCATTCCTGAGTTACGTCGCACGACCCGCGACGAACCCGACTACGACAAGTTGATGACTTACCGCCTCGGCATCCTACGCCAACACAATCTGGGCTTGCCGGACATTCAGAAGGTCATTGCCGAAATGGGACCGATGCAAGGCGCCCGTGAGTTTGTTGATGGTCTGCGTGAAGACTACCAAGTCATTATCCTTTCCGACACCTTCTACGAATTTGCCCACCCGCTGATGCGCCAACTGGGCTGGCCGACGCTGTTCTGCCACTCGCTGGAAGCGGATGCCGACGGTTTCTTGGTCAATTACCACCTGCGTATGCCAAACCAGAAGAAGGAAGCGGTTCAGCGCTTCAAGGAATTGAACTTCAAGGTGGTCGCTGCGGGCGACTCTTACAACGACACCGCCATGCTGGGCGAAGCCCACGGCGGCATCCTGTTCCATCCGCCAGAAAACGTCATTCGTGAATTCCCGCAATTCCCGGTCACGCTGAATTACACCGAGCTGCGCGCCGAAATCGACAAGGCTTTTGCCAAAGTGGCTTAAGTAAGAAAGCAACCATGCACCGCGATCGTTTTTTCACGCTCTCCGCCTCTTGCCCTGACCAAGTTGGGATCATTGCCAAAGTATCCGGTTTTGTTGCCGAACACGGGGGCTGGATTCTGGAATCCAGTTTCCATGCCGACGACCTAACCGGCCGTTACTTCATGCGTCTGGAAATCAAGGCGAGTTCCTTGCCTTTCCTGCTGGCTGAGCTGCGCGAACGTTTCCGCACGGCGGTTGGTGAACCTTTGCAGATGGATTGGCGCATCACAGATTCATCGGTCAAAAAACGCGTGGTTATCATGGTGTCCAAACAGGAGCATTGCCTGTACGACCTCTTGGCCCGCTGGCAATCGAAAGAACTGGACATTGAAATCCCCTGCGTCATCTCCAACCACGACACCTTCAAGGGGTTTGTGGAATGGCATGGAATTCCGTTCATTCATGTGCCGGTGAACCCCGCCAACAAGCAGGCTGCTTACGATGAAGTAAAGCGTATTTACGAAGATGTTCGCGGTGATTGCATGGTGTTAGCGCGTTACATGCAGATTCTGTCGCCGGAACTTTGCGACGCTTACCCTAATCAAATCGTCAATATCCATCATTCGTTCCTACCCAGTTTTGCTGGCGCCAAGCCTTACCATCAGGCCTATGAACGCGGGGTGAAACTGATTGGTGCGACCTGCCATTACGTCACCTCGGAACTCGACGCTGGCCCGATCATCGAACAAGATGTGATCCGTATCGACCACTCCGACTCGCCCGAAGACATGGTGCGCTACGGTAAGGATATTGAAAAAACCGTGTTGGCCCGTGGCCTGCGTTACCACCTCGAAGATCGGGTGCTGGTACATGGCAATAAAACGATTGTTTTCCGCTGATCAACCCTATTTCAATTTAACCCACCTCAAGAGGCGTTTATGTTTTCAGGCATCATCGCGGCCGTCGGCCAGATTGTGGAATCCACTCCTACCGAAGCCGGTGCACGTCTGGTGGTTGAAAGTGGCCGCTTGGGGCTGGGCGATGTTGCCCTCGGTGATTCGATTGCCTGTAGCGGCGTTTGCCTGACAGTGATTGAAGTTCGCGGCAGCCAGTTCGTGGTCGATGTTTCGCACGAAACCATCAACTGCACCATCGGCCTGCAAGGACTTGGTGAAATCAATCTAGAAAAAGCGCTGCAAGTCAGTGACCGGCTGGGCGGCCATATCGTCACGGGTCATGTGGATGGGGTGGGAGAGGTGATTGCTTTTGAAGCAGTTGGCTCGGGTGACGAGGTTTGCTGGAAGCTGGATATTCGTGCACCACACGCGATTTCTAAATATATTGCCCGCAAGGGTTCGGTTACGGTTGATGGGGTTAGCCTGACTACCAACACCGTCGAGCGCGACGATTTCAGCATCAACCTGATTCCCCACACCCTAGAACAAACTACGCTCAAGCATCTAAAGGCAGGCAGCAAGGTGAATTTAGAAATAGATTTGATTGCGCGTTACACCGAACGCATGCTGGCCTGGGCCACAGAAAGCTCAAGCTAGGCAACTAGCCTCAATGTCAGCAACGGTCTTCGGTGCGGTGGTGTAAATATCAACACCGGTTTCGGTCACGAGGGCATCGTCCTCAATCCGAATCCCGATATTTGCCAAATGGGTAGGAACGCCTTCGCCGGGACGAATGTAGAGGCCTGGTTCAATGGTGAGTACCATGCCGGGCGCCAGCGTCGTCCAATCTTCTTTACCCTGTTTGTAATCCCCGGCGTCGTGCACATCCAGCCCTAACCAATGGCTGGTGCGGTGCATGTAAAACGGTTTGTACGCGCCAGATTCGATCAGTCCATCGACCGCTCCGCTGAGTAATCCCAAATCCACCATCCCTTGCGTTAAGACCCGCAAAGCCGCTTCGTGCGGTTGCATGAAGTGGTTGCCGGGTTTGACCTCTTGGCAAGCAGCGTATTGGCTGGCTAACACGATTTCATAGCAATCTTTTTGTGCGGCAGTGAACCGGCCATTGACCGGAAAAGTTCGGGTAATGTCAGCCGCGTAGTTTTGCCACTCGCAGCCGGCATCAATCAATACCAATTCTCCCTCTTGCAGCGCTTGATTGTTGCCAACGTAATGCAGCGTACAAGTGTTTTTGCCACCTGCGACGATGGGGGTGTAGGCGTGAGACTCGCTGCCCCGATGGCGGAATTCGTGGCTAATTTCCGCTTCCAGAGCGTATTCCATCATGCCGGGACGGCAAAATTGCATCGCTCGCCGATGGGCATCGCTGGTGATCTGTGCCGCGTGTTTCATCAGGCCAATTTCAGCGGTGTCTTTGATCAGCCGCATGGTATCCAGCGTAGCGCGTAAATCACGAATGTGAGCCGGTGCTCGCTTACCGCTGCGGGATTGCTGGCGAACGGTTTCTAGGGCTTCGCCAATTCGTCGATCCCAAGCCCGGTCAACGCCCATGGTGTGCCACAGGCTTTCACGGTCGGCGATTAACTCGGGTAACTTTTTGTCCAGTTCGCTGATGGGGAAAGCTTCGTCAACGCCAAATTGCGAGGCAGCAGCTTCCGGCCCATAACGAAACCCGTCCCAGACTTCGCGTTCTACATCTTTGGTGCGGCAAAACAGAATGCTTTTAGGCTCCGCTCCGCCAACCAGTACAAGTACCGCTTCCGGCTCGCTGAATCCGCTCAGATACCAGAAATACGAATCCGGGCGATACGGGTAATGCGCGTCGCGGTTACGAATGACTTCGGGCGCCGTTGGGATAATGGCAACGCCATCACCCAACAAGGCTTGCAGGCGAGTACGGCGCTGGGAAAAAGAAGAGGTTGCGGAAGGATTAGTCATCGTAGCGATTGGTTGAGTTCTGCTAGGCGCTCAGGCGTTCCTACGTCGACCCAGCGGCCAGCGTAATGTTCCCCGCTGATTTGGTCAGCGGCCATTGCCGTACGTAACAAAGGGGCGAGTTTGGCAGGCTTTGGATCGGGTAAGCCTGAAAACAGTTCAGGGCGATAAATACCGATACCAGCAAACGTATAACGCGGCTCACCCTGGGTTTTGAGTTGGTTGCCCACTAGGGCGAAATCTCCGCTGGGGTGGTGTTCTGGGTTATCAATCATCACCAAATGCGCCAGCGTTTCAGGCCCGAATTGGGCGGCAATGATTGCAGCGCGTTCAACCGGCCAGTCACAAAACACATCACCATTGATGACGAGAAAGGGCTCATCTCCCAGCAACGGCAGGGCGTGGCGAATGCCCCCCGCCGTTTCCAACGCGCCCGGGGGTTCCTGTGAGTAATGTAGATTCAGGCCCCAACGCTGGCCATCGCCCAAGGCCACCGGAATCTGTTCGCCAAGATGCCCCAGGTTAATCACCACATCGCTAATGCCTGCCGTAGCGAGTTTTTCCAGATGCCAGACGATCAGCGGTTTGCCACTAACCGGCAGCAACGGTTTGGGCGCGTGGTCGGTCAGCGGACGCATCCGCTCACCCCGACCCGCTGCCAGAATCATGGCGCGCATTGTGTTGGGCCTAAAAGGTGTAACCCACGTCAGCCGACTTGTTTTCGAGTCGGTCAAGCAACAGATTAAGCGGTTTGAACGCAATGTAGCGATCCGCCGTTTTGCGTACGTACTGGATAAAACGGGGCAGGTCAGCAAGGTAGTGCGCTTTGCCGTCGCGGTAGTTGAGGCGACAAAAAATCCCCAGCACCTTCAAGTGGCGCTGCAGCCCCATCCACTCGTAGGCTTGCCAGAAATCGCCAAAATCTTCATGGACCGGCAGGCCAGCGGCACGGGCTTTTTCCCAGTAACGCACCACCCAGTCGATTTCCTGTTCTTCTTCCCAAGAGATAAAAGCATCGCGGAATAGGGAAACGACGTCATAGGTAATCGGGCCATAAACGGCATCTTGGAAGTCGAGCACGCCGGGCGTAAGTGTTTCTTCACTTTCAACCATCATCAGGTTGCGTGGCATAAAGTCGCGGTGGACAAAAACTTTAGGCTGAGCGGTTGCGGAGGCAATCAACAGGCTAAAAATAGCATCCAAGGAATGCTTCTCTTCGTCCGTAAGGGTTTCACCCAAATGTCGACCGACAAACCATTCGGGGAAAAGGTCAATTTCGCGCCGCAACAGCGCAGCATCGTAAGGCGGCAGCACTTCCGGTTTTGAAGATAGTTGCCAATTGACCAAAACATCCAGCACCGGACGCATCAGTACGTCGGCAAGGTCAGGCTCTGCCTGAAAAGCCGCCAGATAACCCACGCGGCCTAAATCGCTCAGCAACAACAAACCTTGATCTAAATCCTGAGCCAGAACCTTGGGGCCATACAGACCCGCAGCCTCGATGAGTCCGGCAACTTTAACGAATGGGCGGCTATCTTCTTTGTCCGGCGGAGCATCCATCAGAATGCGTGTACTGCCATCAGGCAAGGTCAGACGAAAGTAACGACGGAAGCTGGCATCGGCTGATGCGGGCTGGATGGATACCGTTTGTCCGGGAAATTGTTGATCTACCCAGTGTTGAATGAGCGTGTCTCGGTTTGTGTTTTGGATTGCGTCAGGCATAGTCGTGCGCCTTCTTCCATGTAAAATGCGGCGATTCTAGCATCGGCACAGGATGAGCCAAGGCAATCCTCCCGCCGGTTTGACCTGCCTACTGCGGATACCCCATGTTGCTTCGGCTGCAAAGACCAACCCACCAACGGATTACACATACCCTAGCGTGCGGCTTACGCCAATCCGGGTTGCTTTTGTCTGTTCTGACAGCGTTCAGTTGGCATACGTCCGTGCACGCTACGCCATCACTCCAAACCAGTTACTCGCTAGAGCAAGATCACACCCAAGTCGCCGCTAGCGAATCCAGCAAAGATCGGAAAAGCCATCTGCCAGGCTTTCTGATTGCAGATACCCTAGAAGGCCAAACTGACGAAACCATGCTGGCTAAAGGCCATGCAGAACTACGCAAAAACAACAGCCTGTTGCAAGCCGATGAACTAGTTTACATGCCACTCTCAGACGAAATAGAAGCTCGGGGAAACGTGGTGTTCAAGCAGACAGACGCATTATTTTCTGGGCCTTATATGCGTCGAAACCTCACTGAACAAACCGGCTATTTTGACCAGCCCCGCTATTTCATTCAACGCAAAATTAAGCGTAAAAAATACCAGCAAAATTTAGCGCCCGGTGTGATTGGCCAACAATACGGGATTCCTGAAATCCGTACCTCGGTTGGCAGTGGTGAAGCAGCCAGAATTGATTTTCTTGGGGAAAATCAGCTTTCCTTAAAAAATGCCTCGTTTTCGAGCTGTAAGCCACTTGCGCGCGATTGGTACCTGCAAGCCAGCGAAATCAAACTCGACTACGACGAAGACAGCGGGGAAAGCACGCACAGCACGATTTTTTTCAAAGACGTCCCGATTATCTACTGGCCGACGATTTCATTCCCGGTCAACAACGCCCGCCGCTCAGGCGTTTTGCCGCCAACCTTCATGGCCAGTACCCGCGACGGGATGGACGTCACCACACCCTACTACCTGAACTTAGCGCCAAACTACGACTTGCTGCTCAACCCCCGCTACATTGCACAACGCGGCACGCAAATCGGCGGGGAATTTCGCTACGAGAATTTTAACTACCGCGGTAGCGCAATGTACGAATTTCTGGATGACCGGAAATATGGTGGCGGCAGACAAGCCTACAACCTCACCCACCAACAATACCTAGGGCAAGACATAACCGCCCGCGTCCGCTGGAATGGTGTTTCCGATGGTGATTATTTCAATGATCTTTCCACGCGACTTGTGCAAACCTCACAGGTTATATTGCCTCGTGAAGTCATGTTTTTGCACACCCCATCCCCTTGGATCACTACCACAACCCGCTTCTTGTCTTATCAAGTACTTAAGTCAGATGTCAGCAAACCCTATGCCCTTGAACCGCAAATCACACTCAATGGCCGCCAACCGGATTTTTATGGCGCCGACCTGAAATTACTGGGCCAGTTTTCCCAGTTCACGCACCCCACGAATATCCAGGGCCAGCGACTGGTTGCCTACCCCCAGTTAACCTTGCCCTACGAATCACCCGCCTTCTTCCTGCGCCCCAAACTAGGCTTGCATGCCACGCAATACAACCTTGACACTCAGGGAACAGGGCAAACCAATGAAACCCGCGCCTTGCCAACCTTCACACTTGATACGGGCACGGTATTTGAGCGTGACCTAACATTGGGTGGCAAGGCCAGCATCCAGACGCTTGAGCCACGGCTGTACTACGTTAACATCCCTTACCAAAATCAAAGCCGGCTGCCCATATTCGACACGGCTGCAGCCGACTTCAACTTCGCCCAAATTTTCAGTGAGAATCGTTATCTCGGCCATGACCGGATCAATGACGCCAATCAACTAACGGCTGCCGTCAGCAGCCGACTCATTGATGCTGAGACCGGGGTTGAGCACATGAAAGCGATGGTGGGACAACGCTATTACTTCAATAAACAGCAAGTGACACTGAACTCCATTTACCCCAACTCACCCACAGAGGCAGCTCGTCAGGATAATTTCTCAAGCATCATCGCTGCCTTTAGCGGGCTGGTTGCCTACCGCACCTATCTCGACTCCGCGTGGGAATACAGCTACAAAGAAGAAAACACCATGCGTTATGCTGCCGGCCTCCGTTATCAGCCAGGATTTGGCAAAGTATTAACGGCGGGCTACCGCTTTAACCGTGACCAATCCACGCTGACTAACCAAATCGAGCAATATGACATCGCCGGACAATGGCCGCTATCAGGGCAATGGTATCTGGTAGGTCGTTACAATTATTCCCTGCAAGATAACCGGATTCTTGAGCGAATTGCTGGTTTTGAGTACAACGCAGGGTGTTGGATGGGGCGAGTGGTATCCCAACGAATTGAAACTACCGTAGGGCAACCGAATACCATTTTATTCCTTCAACTTGAACTGAACGATTTTGCCCAGTTGGGCGCCAATCCATTACAGTCCTTACGCCGAAGCATTCCTGGCTACGGCAAAATTAACGATCTTGATACCGGCAGTTTGATCCAATGAGAAAACCTGTGAAAAAAATACTCTTGTTAACCGCGACCCTGCTGGCTTCCTTGTTTCTTTCACCCGCCATCGCTGCAACCCAGATTCAGGAAGCTGATCGGATAGTCGCCGTGGTAGGCAATGAGGTCATCACGTTCCGCGACCTGTCTGAACGGCTGCGAACTGCCGTTGCTCAACTCAAAAAGCAAGGCACCGCGCTGCCCTCGAATGAAATTCTCCAGAAACAACTGCTAGAACGGATGATTATCGACCGGGTACAAACCCAACTGGCCCGAGAAATGGGTATGGAGGTTGATGACATCCAACTAGATCAGGCCATTACACGAATTGCCACCGGCAATAAACTTAGCCTTAATCAGTTCAAAGAGGCACTGAAAAAAGACGGCCTCGAGTTCAAACGATTCCGCGAAGAAATTCGCGGCGAAATAATGATTGGTCGTTTGCGCGAGCGGGAAGTTGATAATCGCGTGACGGTTTCTGAGCCTGAGATTGACCTCTGGCTTGCCAACCAACAAGCCACGACCACGCAGAACACCGAATACGCCATTGCCCATATTTTGCTGCGCATTCCCGAAGGCGCTAATCCAACGCAAGTCAGCCAGATCAAAACTCGAGCAGAGCAAGCCTTGGCTAAGGCTCGCAAGGGCACTGATTTTGCCGAGCTAGCGGCCAGTTATTCCGACGCTCCGGACGCCTTGCAAGGCGGAATTCTGGGCTGGCGCCCGCTGAATGGGATGCCGACCCTGTTTGCCGAAGTAGTGCCCGCTATCGCCGCAGGTAACACCAGCGATGTACTTCGGTCGGCAAATGGCTTCCACATTGTCAAAGTGCTCAATAAACGGGGAGGTGAAACCTCTCGCTTCGCCCCCATTCGCCAGACACACGCTCGCCATATCCTGATCCGAGCCGACCAACTGGTTTCTGAAACGGATGCGCGGCATAAATTGGAAACTGTCCGCGACCGCTTGATGCACGGCGCTGATTTTGCAGAACAAGCGCGGCTTTATTCCCAAGACGGTTCCGGTAGCAAAGGGGGCGATTTGGGTTGGTTATATCAAGGCGATACCGTCCCGGATTTTGAAAAAGCGATGGATGCGTTGAAGATCAATGAGGTTAGCCCAGTAATTCGTTCGCCCTTTGGTTTTCACCTGATTCAGGTTCAAGAGCGTCGGATGCAGGATGTTTCTGAAGAGCGTCGTCGGGTTGCGGCCAAACAAGCCATTCGTGAGCGCAAAGCGGAAGAGTCATACCAAGACTGGCTACGCCAAATTCGCGACCGGGCTTACGTTGAATACCGTTTGGAAGAACAGTGAGTTTGATTTCGTGAATTTCATTGCAATTACCAGTGGAGAACCCGCAGGGGTCGGCCCTGAGCTCTGTTTAAAATTGGCCTCGCAAAGCTGGACTACACCACTCGTTGTTTTGGGTGATCGAGCGTTATTGGCAGAGCGGGCGCATCGCTTAGGGCTGGAGGTCCGGCTTGTTGATTATGTTCAAGGCCAAGCGGTTTCGATGGCCCCCAACACGCTGAATGTGCTGCATATTCCGTTGAGGGAATCTAGCGTTGCAGGGCAGTTAAACGCTGCGAATGGGCCGTATGTGTTGGATATTCTGGACAGAGCGTTGTCTGGTTGCCAGTCAGGCGAGTTTGCTGCGATGGTCACAGCGCCGGTTCATAAGGGCGCAATCAATCAAGCGGGAATCCCTTTCACCGGCCATACCGAATACCTCGCCGAAAAAACCAATACCCCGCTAGTGGTGATGATGTTGGCCGGTGACACGCCGCATGGCCCGTTGCGTGTCGCGCTGGCCACCACACATTTGCCGTTACGCGAAGTGGCCGATGCCATTACGCCGGATTTGTTACGCAACATTATTCAAATTTTGCATGCTGACATCCGCCAGAAATACGGGATTGGTGAACCGCGTATTCTGGTCGCAGGACTCAATCCTCACGCCGGTGAAGGTGGGTATCTGGGCCGCGAAGAAATCGATGTGATGATCCCTGTACTAGATGAACTTCGTGCCAAGGGCATGAATCTGATTGGGCCTTTACCGGCTGACACGATGTTTAACCCACCCAGCTTGGCTCGGGGAGATGCGGTGCTGGCGATGTATCACGATCAAGGGCTAACGGCGCTGAAATACGCCACCTTTGGTCACGGCATCAACGTTACCTTAGGTTTGCCGATTATTCGTACCTCAGTCGATCACGGAACCGCCCTTGATCTCGCAGGAACCGGCAAAGCCGAAGTCGGTAGTTTGATCGAAGCCATTAACCAAGCCGTGTTTGTGGCAGAACGGAAGGCATTCACATGAAAGGCCATATCGCACGTAAACGGTTTGGGCAAAATTTTCTGATCGATCAGGGGGTGATTAACGGCATTGTGTCGGCAATTGACCCTCACGCGGGTGACACGGTAGTCGAAATTGGGCCGGGTCTGGGCGCGCTAACGGTGCCGCTGGTTAAACGCTTGGCCCAATTTCAGCAGCCTTTACATGTGGTCGAAATTGACCGGGACCTGATTGCCCGCCTGAAAAAACAGTACACCCGCGAACAGTTGGTGATTCACGAAGGGGATGCGCTAGCCTTTGACTTTGCACCGCTGGCACCCATAGGCAGCAAGCTGCGTATTGCAGGGAATCTGCCTTACAACATTTCAACACCCTTGTTATTCCATTTAGCCACTTACGCCAACCGCGTCTACGACATGCACTTCATGCTGCAAAAAGAAGTGGTTGAGCGCATGGTGGCCGAACCTGGCAACTCTGAGTTCAGCCGGATTTCAGTGATGCTGCAATACCGGTTTGCGATGGAATGGTTGTTGGATGTGCCACCAGAAAGCTTTGATCCTCCACCCAAGGTTGAGTCTGCGGTGGTACGGCTAATGCCTCTGCCTGCTGATCAGCTTCAAGCCAAAGACGAAGCCTTGTTTGCCAAGGTCGTGCTTACTGCGTTTTCGCAGCGCCGCAAGATGTTGCGCAACAACCTCAAAGGGCTGTTGGGGGATGATGGGTTTGCCGACTTGGGGCTGGTGCCGACTTTACGTGCGGAAGATGTGCCTGTCAGTGACTATGTGCGGATTGCCAATTACCTTGTGAGTCGGTGACCCCATGGATCTTGTTCTGATTAGCGGACTCTCCGGCTCCGGCAAATCAGTGGCCTTGCGATTACTGGAAGACAGCGGGTATTACTGCGTCGATAACCTGCCGGTTTCCATGCTCAGCCAACTCACCACCAATTTGGCGGATGACGGTATTGAGAAAGCCGCAATTGCCATTGATGCCCGCTCAGGCAAAGGCATTCAAACCCTGCCCATCCAACTAGAAGCGCTGGGAAAGCAAGGCCTACGTTATCGCCTACTCTACCTAGATGCCCGTGACGAGGTGCTCCTAAAACGTTTTTCAGAAACCCGGCGAAAGCACCCCTTAGGCACCCATGACATTACCCTTATTGAAGCAATTCAGACTGAACGTGATCAAATTGAACCCATCGCTCACTTTGGCCACCGGATCGACACCAGTGATCTGAAAGCCAATGCGTTGCGCGCATGGGTGCGTCAATTTATCGACGCCCCCAGTGGTGGAGGCCTAACCCTTTTATTTCAATCGTTCGGATTCAAGAATGGCCTGCCACTAGATGCCGATCTGGTATTTGACGTTCGCTGTCTGCCCAATCCCCATTACGAACCCGCCTTGCAACCACTCACCGGCAAAGACCAGCCAGTCGCCGATTTTCTGTCAGCCCAACCTGAAGTGCTGGAAATGCGTGCCGATATTCATCGCTTTGTACAACGCTGGTTACCCGCCTATATCGCCGATAACCGGTCCTATTTAACCGTTGCTATTGGGTGCACTGGTGGGCAGCACCGTTCCGTATTTATCGCCGAATGGCTAGCCACACAATTCAAAACATCGGCCGCCACCCGGACCCTTGTCCGTCACCGATCCATCCCGGCACATACCTAAACATGCGGTGGTTACAAGGTATTCAACCCGGAGATATTGGGCTATTTTCCTTGGCGATTCTCGCTGTGCTGATGGCATTCCAAATCTTTTGGCAAACTGATGGAATGGGGGAGTGGGCAGTTGTTCGACAAAATGGAACACTCTTCGCCGAACTCGATTTGCACAAAAAACAACTTATCCACGTCAGCGGCCCGCTGGGAGAAACCCAAATTGAAATTGGCGGCGGACGGGCCCGAGTCGCCTCTGACCCAGGTCCTCGGCAATATTGCGTCAAACAAGGCTGGTTATCACGGAATGGGGAAATCGCCATCTGTGCCCCCAATCAGGTCAGTTTACAAATTCGCGGGAGGCAAAAAGCCTATGACTCCCTTGCCTACTGAAAAACCACCTATTTTTCTCAGCATTACCGGCACTGACCGGCAAATTGCTGGGCTAGCCACTGCAGCGATTGGTTTATCCCTGCTCGATGCGGCTATCCCAACCCCGCTTCCCGGTGTCAAACCCGGATTAGCCAATATCGTTACCTTGCTGGTTTTGGCTCGCTATGGATGGGGAACGGCGGCTTGGGTTACTGGCTTGCGGGTATTTGCCGTCAGCCTGCTGCTCGGCCAATTTTTAACCCCCGGGTTTTTTCTGAGCATCGCTGGCGCGATCTGTAGTTTGTTTATTTTAGCCTTAGGACAATACCTTCCACGCCGATGGTTTGGGATGGTTAGCTGGAGCTTATTGGCTGCGTTCGCTCATATCGGAGGACAATTGGTTCTGGCGCGCTTATGGCTTATTCCCCACGATGGCCTGTACCACATGATTCCCATCTTCAGCCTAACCGCCCTGATTTCAGGAACCCTCAATGGCTTGATTGCCAGTCACTTACAAGCCTCTCTAGATTTACACGTAACATCACCCTCAGAAGCCACCCCAGCGAGCTAGCCATGCCAGAGTCTGAACACGCCACACCCAAAATTTGCCTCGCTTGGACAGGGGCATCGGGAATGCCCTACGGCCTACGCTTGCTAGAAGCCTTGCTGGCCGCCAATTGCCACGTTCAACTGGTGTATTCCCAAGCAGCCCAAATCGTTGCCCAACAGGAAATGGCGCTGGCACTCTCCTCGCGGCCAGAAGAAACACGTTCACTCTTGTTGGAACGCTTATTGAAACAATCACCCAATCTTCCCGGCGCACTGGAGGTTTATGGGCGAGAAGCTTGGTTTTCACCCATCGCATCCGGCTCCAACCCTCCGGATGCGATGGTCATTTGTCCTTGCAGCATGGGAACACTCGCCTCTGTCGCTCAAGGTCTATCGGACAACCTGATTGAACGAGCCGCTGATGTCGTCCTTAAAGAAGGGCGAAAGCTGGTTATTGTTCCCAGAGAGAGTCCTTTTTCAGTCATCCATTTGGAAAATATGCTTCGGCTTGCGCGAGCAGGTGCCGTCATCCTGCCGCCGAGCCCGGGGTTCTATCACCACCCACAGACAGTCAACGATCTTGTGGATTTTGTGGTCGCCAGAATCCTCGACCAACTCAGGATTCCCCACACGCTAATGCAGCCGTGGGGAAGCTCTAGTTAATTGATATATATAAATGTTTCCGTCAAAATAGCAATCACTGCATTTTTGCCGGCAACATCATGAAATCCCTCTCAAATCAGCATCGCCTAAATCTGGTTAATACGGAACAACTGTTTGAAAATTTTCAGGCCGCGCAGGAACATACGATAGCGCATGCTTACGGGATGCGATGGAAAACTATTCGCGGAACCGAATACCTTTTTAGGGACCGCGACTGTCGAGGTTATGGCAGAACTCTCGGTAAACGCTCTCCTGAAACAGAGGCGGTGTTAACGGCTTTCAAACAGGGGAAAATCGCCGCTGACGAACGCTTCTTAGCCATCAAAACACAGCTCGACGAGCAGTCCCGGATGAACAAAGCCCTCCGGTGATGTAGATCTGCTGTACGACAATCGCCGGAAATTAACCGTGGTATCCGAAAAATTGGATGGCAATGGCCTGCTGGGGATGCTAAAAAAGATTGATCGCACCTTTGAGTCCATTAAATAAAACGGTTGCCATCGCGGAAGATGGCTGGCCAGTATCCATTCATGCACCTGATCCACGCGCCTTTGCCCTGCACAAAGCCTGGCTGTCTCAAAAAGCTGACCGGTCCGCCATCAAAAGACCCCGCGATCTAGCCCAAGCCAAAATCATCGCCACCACCGTGAGAGAGTATTTGCCCTACCTATCATTTGAGGAAACGCTGACTTCGTTACATGGAGATGTGCGGGCAATGAGGCATTTGCTAGAAAAAAGCTAACGCACTGAATACATTGGTGTTTTCCCGTGAATCACATTAGCCATGAAAGCACAGGAAAATTCGTTCAAATTCAACGAAATAAACGTCACTAGAAGGCAATATTTTAGCGGTCGTAAGTTAAGCAGTAAGCATCGCCAGCACACTGGAACGAGCTGCCTCTGGTGCGGCATGGAGCGCTAATACGATATTGGCCATTTGCTCATCGGCACAATAAAAATACGCGGCCGGAACACTCAAAGCAGCAGCTAAACTCTCCGCCACCGCAAACGGCGGCTCATGCGTGCCCGTCTCATAACGGCTAATTCGCGCACTGCTACAAAATTCATCTAGCCCAATCATTACCCCCAAACGATCTTGTGGCAGGCCGGCACGTTCCCGCGCTGCCCGCAATCTCTGACCGAATACCGTTTGAGGATGTTTTGCCATCCTTCGATATTCGTAAATTTACCTTGATCCAACTCTACGTAATTCGTAGAATTATTCGTCATTCACTTTTAGGATAGACGACATCATGAGATCCCTTCTCCCATGATGTTTATTTTCCGAAGGGATTGGAGAAAATCATGGGTCTATGGGATGCAATTTGCGACAACATTATCTGTCCAGTAGGAGAAGCAATAGGCGAGGGCGTTTGCTCAGTCGGTAGAGGGGTGGATACCGTCGTTTCTACGGTTATCATTGACGGGGTATGTGGCGGCCTTGACTCTGCTATTGATTTCGTCAAAGAAAATCCCGGAAAAAGTGCTGCGATAGTCGCCGCAACGGTTGCAACAGGCGGATTGGCATCGGTGGCAGCCCCAACAATTGCGGCCACTATAGGAGCAACGGGTGTCCTTGGCACAGCCAGCACAGGAACAGTAATCAGCACATTATCAGGAGCGGCCCTAGAAAGCGCTTCCTTAGCGGCTTTGGGAGGGGGAGCTTTATCTGCTAGCGGGGGTGGCATACTGGCAGGCACAGCCGCCATTACCAAGGCAGGCGCTGTTGCAGGGGCAGCAATGTCAACAGGTGTAGCGACTACCACTAGCTAAAGGCGCTACACAAGTATCTATTCACACAACCAAAGGGCCTCCCAAAATTGCTGGGGG
>JBEGTT010000187.1:0-10092 GCA_041179245.1 Pseudomonadota bacterium | reverse complement strand
AGCGGAGATAAATAGAACCTAACGCAAATTTCCATGCCCACTGCCCCTGACACCATCAACTTCCTTCTTGACCAACTTTCCAGTCTTGGGGGGCTGATTTCCACCCGCAAGATGTTTGGGGAGTATTGTGTTTATCTGGCGGGAAAGCCGGTCGGGCTAGTCTGTGACGATCAGCTTTACCTGAAACCTACCGAGGCGGGCAGGGCGTTGATTACCCCCTTGGTAGAGGGCCCGCCTTACCCCGGCGCAAGGTTTCACTTTTTGATTACGGCTGATTTGTGGGAAGACGGTGACTGGCTGGGACAACTGATTCAGGTCACAGCACAGGCGCTGCCACCACCCAAAGTCAAAGCAAAAAAACAGAAAGTGCCAAAATAGCGCTTGGTTTATCCCTACGCACAGGAACTGAACATGGAGTTACAGGGCCGGTTAGCTAGAATTGACTTCCTTCTAATGTCACATACAATGTATTTATGATTAAATTTGAGTGGGACCCAGTCAAAGCTGCGGCGAATATCAAAAAACACGGCGTTTCCTTTGATGAGGCTCAAACCGTGTTTTACGATGAGTTTGCCGTTCAGTTCTTTGATGAAGATCACTCTCAAAATGAAGAGCGTTTCTTGTTGCTTGGCCTGAGTACGGGGGCAAAGCTGCTTCTTGTTTGCCACTGTGAGCGCGACTCAGGCAATGTGGTCCGAATCATTTCAGCAAGAAACGCAACCAAACGTGAATGCACTTTTTACAGAGGTGAGCAACCATGAAACCCGAATATGACTTGTCTCAAATGAAATCGAGGAAGAACCCTTACGCGTCAAAACTTAAAAAGCCTGTCACCATGCGACTTTCTGAGGACGTAATTGGGTACTTTAAGGGAATGGCAGATGAGGCGGGTGTTCCGTATCAAAGTCTGATTAATCTGTATCTCCGTGATTGCCTGACACAGCACCGGAAAGTACAGATCGCTTGGCAATCTAAGCCCTAACCCACATTTTCCGCAGTAAAGAAATCCTCGGCTCCATGCTCAACACTATCCACGACCTGCGTTATTCCAAAATCTGATGGTCGTCATGCGCACCACCATCGAAACCGGCACCTTCACCACGTTTGTCAGTCAGTTCCATCGCGAACGACAGTTAGACAATAGTTCAAAATCCCCGTGACACAGGCCATCCCCATCAAGCAGGAACACCCGTTCCTGCTCACCCTTGCCGGTATCCAGTTCTGCCATGTACTCGACTTCATGGTGATCATGCCCTTGGGCCCCATTTTGATGAAGGCGTTTGCCATCAACGCCCATGAGTTTGGGTTGCTGGTCGCTTCCTATAGTTTCAGTGCTGCGGCCAGCGGGCTACTTGCGGCTACGTTTATTGACCGCTTTGAACGCAAACGACTCATGCTGGTCATGCTCACGCTATTTGGTCTAGCAACACTTGCTTGCGGTCTTTCCCCCAGCTATTCAACTTTACTTATCTCAAGAGGGCTAGCAGGTGCATTTGGCGGCATCATCGGAACCTTGGTACATACGATGATTGGTGATGTCATTCCGTTTGATCGACGGGCCAAAGCCCACGGTACGGTTTCCGCCGCTTTTTCACTATCAACCATTGCCGGCGTTCCGCTTTCTCTTTGGCTGGCTAACTATTTTCAATGGCAAGCCCCCTTTTTTCTGATCGCGGGACTCTCGCTCATCTTCATTGCCATCGGTTGTAAAGTGCTTCCCCTGCTACACCAGCATCTGTCAGATCAGCAGCAGAATCACCCTTTTGTTGCCATGTTTAGGGTACTCAAAGACAGCAACCACCTGCGAGCACTGCTGTTTGCCGGCTTACTCATTTTCTCCGGCTTTACCGTCATTCCCTACATCACGCTCTACGCGGTCAACAATGTTGGCATTTCGCAAACGCAGATTCCCGTGGTTTATCTAGTAGGTGGTTTCGCCACTTTTATCACTGCCAGAATCATTGGCCGCTGGGCTGACCGCATTGGCAAAGCCAAGGCTTACCGAATACTGGCCACCTTGGCAACGATTCCACTCATTGCGGTTACTCACGCCACACAACTCCCGCTTGCCGGCTGGCTCGTTTTTACGACGCTGTTTTTTGTCTTGATTTCCGGACGCATGATTCCTTCGATGGCAATAATCACCTCAGCCGCCCAGCCCCAATTGCGCGGAACATTCATGTCGATTAACTCAACCGTTCAATCCGCTTCAATGGGACTGGCCACGGCATTGTCCGGATTCCTGATTACCCAAGACAGTACGGGCTTAGTCGTCGGCTACCCCACGGTTGGTTATATCGCCGTAGCCGCCAATCTGCTCGCCCTATGGTTTGTCGGACGTATTGCCATGCACACCCTACGTCCAGCTTAAACAGCTATCAACAATCAGGAAAAAAGCCAAGTTTTCCAAGCAATCCAGATTTTACGAACGGGAGTCAGAGTGATTCGCTGATGGAGCACCTGGAATTTTTCGCGACGAATCTCATCAAGCAAGGTTCGGTAGATAGCGGCCATGATTAACCCAGGGCGCTGTAGTTTCCGGTCCTGAGCAGGTAATTGTGCAAATGCAGATTGGTAATATTTCTCGGCACGGTCCGCCTGAAACGCCATCAACGCCTCAAAATTTTCCGAATAAACCCCATTCAGAATATCTGCAGCCGGCACATTGAACTGCTTTAGCTCATCCATCGGAATGTAAATGCGCCCACGGCGAGCATCTTCACCCACGTCCCGAATGATATTGGTGAGTTGAAAAGCCATCCCCAGATCATGGGCATATTTTTGGGTTTGCCGGTCTTGATAACCAAAAATCTCAGCGGCCAATAAACCGACCACGCTAGCTACCCGGTAGCAATACAGGGAAAGCCCTTTGAAATCGAGGTAACGGGATTGATGCAAATCCATTTCCATCCCATCGATAATTTCCAGCAACTGCTCAGTGGGCAGACTAAAACTTTCCCGCCCAAGCAATAAGGCCTGAGTAACTGGATGCTGAGCTTGCCCAGCATCCAGATTGGTCAGTTCAAATCTCCACCAAGCCAACTTGGTACTGGCTATCGAGAGATCATTACATTCATCAACAACGTCATCAACTTCCCGACAAAACGCATACAAGGCCATGATGGCTTGCCGGCGCTGCGGTGGCAAAAACAAAAAACTGTAATAGAAACTGGAACCGCTAGCAGCGCATTTCTCTTGGCAATATTGGTCGGGAGTCATTCCGTTTTAGCTTTTATCCAAGCCAAAAGTTTTGTGCAGAACGCGGACAGCCAGCTCCAAATACTTTTCGTCAATCACAACAGAAATCTTAATTTCTGAAGTGGAGATCATCTGGATGTTGATCCCTTCCTCAGCCAACGCCCGGAACATCTGGCTAGCGATCCCAGGATGAGAACGCATCCCCACACCGACCGCCGAAACCTTACAGGTTTTGCTGTCACCCACCACTTCGCGAGCACCCACATGAGCCTTGACGCTATCAAGAACGGCCAATGTCTTGTTGTATTCAGAGCGATTAACGGTGAAAGAAAAATCCGTTGTGCCATCGTGACCAACATTCTGGATAATCATGTCGACGTCAATATTGGCGTCGGCAACGGGGCCTAGTATTTGGTAAGCAATACCCGGTTTATCAGGCACACCCAGCACGGTTAATTTTGCTTCGTCGCGGTTAAATGCAATCCCGGAAATAATTGGTTGTTCCATCTTGTTGTCTTCCTCAACAGTAATCAGCGTGCCCTCGCCGTCCTCTTCAAAACTGGAGAGAACGCGTAGTTTGACTTTGTATTTACCAGCAAATTCAACTGAACGAATTTGCAGAATCTTTGAACCTAGGCTGGCCATTTCCAGCATCTCTTCAAAGGTAATGGTATTGAGTTTTTTGGCTTCGGGAACAATGCGCGGGTCGGTTGTATAGACCCCGTCCACGTCGGTATAAATCTGGCACTCGTCGGCATTCAATGCTGCAGCCAATGCGACGCCCGATGTATCAGAACCACCGCGACCAAGGGTCGTAATATTGCCGTCGGCATCAACGCCTTGGAAGCCAGCAACCACCACCACTTTCCCAGCATCAAGTTCCCGGCGCATATTCGTTTCATCAATCGAAAGAATACGTGCTTTGGTGAATGTGCTGTCCGTCAAAACCTTGACTTGCGCACCTGTAAAACTGGTCGCCGGCACATTAATTTCTTTCAGTGCCATCGCCAACAGTCCAATCGTGACCTGTTCGCCTGTTGAGCAAATCATGTCCAGCTCACGAGGGTCTGGGGCTGCCTGAATTTCTTTAGCCAAGGCGATCAGCTTATTGGTTTCGCCACTCATGGCAGAAACCACAACGACTACCTGATCACCTCGCGCATGGAATTTTGCAACACGCTTGGCGACATTTTTGATTCGCTCGGGATTTCCGACCGATGTACCGCCGTATTTTTGAACAATTAATGCCATAAAATTAGCCAATAAAAAAGGGAGAAAAACCGCACGATTCTATCGCAGCCTCGCCCCCTTAAACACCCTAAAAATCAACTATTACATCAAAGATCTGCTAAAGACCGCAAATGCGCACCAACGCTACGTGAAAGCGAGGTCATTACATACCCCCCTTCGAGCATCGAAACAATCCGCTTATCCGCATATTTGGCCGCCACCTGCTTCAACTGCTCGGTGACCCACGCGTAATCTTTTTCAACCAGCTTCATGCCACCCATATCATCTTCGTAATGAGCATCGAACCCCGCAGAAATCAAAATTAACTGCGGCTTGAACGCCTCCAAGCGCGGTAACCAGACTTGGCTAACCGCATCACGAAACTCCTCGCCACCAGACCCACTAGGCAACGGAACATTACACATATTGTCCGCTGGATTATCTGCGCCGCTATAGGGGTAAAACGGGTGCTGGAAAATGCCACACATCAATACATTCGGGTCGCCCGCTAAAATGCTCTCGGTACCATTTCCGTGATGAACATCAAAATCAATGACCGCGATGCGCTCCAAACCATGGGCCTTAACCGCATGACGGGCTGCAATCGAAATATTGTTTAGAAAGCAAAAACCCATCGCCGTATCTTTTTCAGCATGGTGTCCTGGCGGACGAACCGCACAAAAGACATTTTCAGCCTTTCCTTCAACGACCAGATCAACACCGTAACAACCCGCCCCAGCAGCACGTTGAGCAGCACGCCACGTATGAGGATTCATGGCCGTGTCAGGGTCTAAGTGAACAATGCCATGCTCGGGTGAGGAACGTTTTAAACGTTCAATATGCGCTGGCGGATGTGCCCCAAGCATCTGCTCAAGGGTTGCCAGCGGCGCGTCGTGATAATCGAAATAGGCATCAATGCCCTGCGCAATCAAATGGTCATTAATGGCATTCAATCGCCCAGGAGATTCTGGGTGATGCGCTCCCATATCGTGGAGCATGCAATCCCGATGGGTAATAAAAGCGGTTGTCGTCACGTGTCTCTCTCGTTATTAACGTTATAAATGTGAGGCCCTGTTGTAGCGTGATTATGTGCCTAGAAGCTAGAGACGACAAGCAAATCGAATTGCCGCATTGAGTCAATTATCAACTTTATACTTTAGTGCTTCATGCTAGGATCAACGCCAGCATTTTCGATATCCCCAGCACAATGACGACACCTTTCCAACGATTATTTGTTGCCACCTCAAAATTCAGCTTACTCACCACAGCGGCCCTTTTCAGCCTATTTGGCTGGCAGGGCAACGCGTTGGCACGGATGGACCAACGACCTGAAGTCGTTCAATTCATCCAAGAAATGGCCAAGAATCACCACTTCAATCAGCGTCAATTAACTAAGCAATTTTCCGCCATACGCAGCAACCCCAAGGTCATTCGCTTCATCCGCCCGCCGGTCAGCCCGGGGCAACGATCTTGGGCGCGATACCAACCGCGTTTCGTTAACTCAGGTCGTATCGATGCCGGCGTAAAGTTCTGGAATACCCACGCTAAAACCCTTGAGAGGGCTGAAAAAGAATACGGTGTCCCGGCAGAAATCATCGTCGGTATTATTGGCGTCGAAACCATTTATGGCCGCCATACCGGCAACTTCGGAACACTTGAAGCCTTGGCAACCTTGGCGTTTGATTACCCACCTCGGGCTGATTTTTTTCGTACCGAACTTGAACAGTTTTTACTACTCAGTCGGGAAAACCGGATTGATCCGCTGACCATTAAAGGGTCTTTTGCCGGCGCTATTGGCGTACCTCAGTTCATGCCCGGCAGCCAGCGGCGTTACGGCGTAGATTTTGACCATGATGGAAAAGTTGATCTGAAAAATAGCGTCGAAGATGCCATCGGTAGCGTGGCCCGGTTTTTATCGATGCATGGCTGGGTTAAAAATACCCCCATCGCCACCCCGGTAACGGCTTATCAGACCATTGATCCAAGCTGGCTTGAATCGGGCATTTTGCCGCGCCTCAAGTGTAAAGAACTGCACGCTGCAGGCATTCAAACAGAGGCGGCGCAAAGTGGAATTGAACAGTGCGCCCTGATTGATCTGATAAGCCCTGAACAGGCCACCGAATATTGGTTAGGGTTCGAAAATTTTTACGTAATCACCCGTTATAACCGCTCCAGTTTTTATGCCATGTCCGTTTTTCAGCTTGCCCAAGCCATTCGCCAACAAAAAGAAACCCTATCGATGGCCCGCATGAACCCGTAACTCGCTCCCCGCTTTGTTACCATGCAGCCCCTTTTAAACTCTTTTTGCTCTTGATCTTTCATGTCGATTCAACTCAAAACGCCAGAACAACTCCAGAAAATGCGGACTGCTTGCCGCCTAGCAGCCGAAGTCCTTGATTACATCACGCCCTTTGTTAAACCCGGCGTCACAACCAATGAGCTTGATCGCCTCTGCCATAACTACATGGTCGATGTTCAGGGCTGTATTCCCGCCCCCCTGAACTATGCCCCCGGTGGTTCTACGCCCTACCCAAAATCAATCTGCACCTCGATTAACCATCAGGTTTGCCACGGTGTACCATCAGACAAAGCCCTGAAGGATGGCGATATTGTGAATGTCGACATCACCACCATTAAGGAAGGCTGGCATGGTGATACCAGCCGAATGTTTGAAGTGGGAAACAAATGCACCATTCAGGCCAAACGCCTTTCACGCATTACCTTTGAAGCGATGTGGCTGGGCATTCGGACCGTCAAGCCAGGCGCCACCTTGGGCGACATTGGTTTTGCCATCCAGAAATTTGCCGAATCCAATGGCTACTCAGTGGTACGGGAATACTGCGGACACGGTATCGGTGAAAAATTCCATGAAGAACCCCAAGTCATGCATCATGGCCAAAAGGGACAAGGAACCCGTCTAGAACCCGGCATGGTGTTCACCATTGAACCGATGATTAATGCTGGCAAGTCCGCGATTACCGATCTAAACGATGGCTGGACGGTAGTGACCAAAGACCGCAGCCTGTCAGCTCAGTGGGAACACACGATTGCCGTTACCGAGACCGGTTTTGAAGTCTTGACCCTCTCAGCCGGAACGCTCCCAGACCCATTCGCCTAATAAACATTTTACTGACTACCATGGACAAACCCCAGATATCCCTCCTCCGCGACCGCCTCAAAGAGGGGCAACGCGTCCTTGCTGAAACCTATCTGGCCAAACCAGAACCTCAGCGCATCCTGCAAGGTCGCAGCAAACTGGTTGATGAGGTGCTATCGGCCCTCTGGCAAGATATCCAAATGCCGGAAACGGCGGCGCTGATTGCCGTCGGAGGTTATGGTCGCGGTGAGTTATACCCCGCGTCAGATGTGGATTTGTTAATCCTGCTTAGTGCATCCCCCTCTGAAGCGATGCAGGCGCAACTTGAAAAACTGATCGGTCTGTTTTGGGACATCGGACTGGAAGTGGGACACAGCGTTCGCACCACCGAAGAATGCATTGAAGAAGCCAAATCAGACATCACCATTCAAACCGCCATGTTGGAATCACGGCTCATTACGGGCTGTCTTGACTGCTTCGTTTCATTTGAAAAAGCCATCAAATCCTCTATTTCTGCGCCGGTTTTCTACAAAGCTAAAAAACTGGAGCAGCAAGAACGCTACATCCGCTTTAACGAAACACCTTACAGCTTGGAACCCAATACCAAGGAAAGCCCCGGCGGTCTGCGCGACCTGCAAGTCATTCTCTGGATCAGCAAAGCCACGGGCTACGGTAGTGAATGGAAAGACCTCGAAAAACACGGTTTCATTACGCACAGCGAAACGTTGCAAATTCAACGTTGTGAGCGTTTTTTACAAAATGTGAGAATTCGCCTTCACTTGTTGCTAAAACGACGTGAAGATCGCCTGATGTTTGATCATCAACAAGCCCTAGCCGAGCAGTTTGAGTGCGAAGCTACCAAGGCCCGGCGTGCACCTGAAGTGTTAATGCAGCAGTATTACAAAAATGCCAAGCTAATCACCCAGCTCAATACCATCCTGCTGCAAAACATCGGCACCGATATTTTCCCACTACGGGAACTGGCCGTTACCCCGGTGAATGAACGTTTTCAGATGATCCACGACCTACTGGACGTCACCTCCGAAACGCTGTTTGAAACCACCCCCAATGCCATTCTGGAAAGTTTTTGGCTGATGCAGCAACACCCTGAACTTAAGGGTATGACCGCCAGAACGCTACGCGCTTTATGGCGTGGGCGCGATCTAATCAACCCCGCTTTCCGCAAAGATCCCGCCAACCACGAAATGTTCCTGAAGCTATTTCAGAGTGAACGCGGCATCGTCCACGAATTCCGCCGGATGAATCAGTACAGCATTTTAGGGCGTTACATCCCGGCCTTCGGCAACATCGTCGGACAAATGCAGCATGACCTTTTTCACGTTTACACGGTCGATCAGCACACCATGATGGTGTTGCGTAACTTGCGCCGTTTCAGTATTGAAATGATGGGGCATGAATTTCCCTTATGCACCCGGCTGATGAACGCCTTTCCACGTTACTGGGTACTGTATATCGCGGCACTGTTCCACGACATTGCCAAAGGCCGTGGAGGAGATCACTCTCAGCTAGGAATGGTTGATGCACGCCACTTTTGCGAAGACCACCAACTTGACCCGGAAGACACCGAACTGGTGGTCTGGCTGGTCGGCAGTCATCTGTGCATGTCTGCCGTTGCGCAACGCGAGGACCTAAGTGATCCTGATGTCATCGCCCACTTTGCTGAACGCGTCGGCTCCATTCGCAAACTAACCGCGCTATACCTGCTAACCGTTGCTGATATTCGCGGAACCAGCCCGAAAGTCTGGAATGCTTGGAAAGGAAAGTTACTCGAAGATCTGTACCACCTCGCGCTTAACCGCTTAGAAAATGGGCAGCCCGAAGCACCGCCCACCGGCATCATTCAGGAACGCCAAGCCGAAGCCCTGCGCCTTTTACGTTTCTTTGCGCTGGCCGACTCGGTTCACGAACGCCTTTGGAAGCAACTCGACACGGTCTATTTCCTGCGCCATTCTGCCGATGAAATTGCTTGGCACACCCGCGCCCTTCACTACCGTGTGCGTAATCCTGAGCCGATTATCAAAGCCCGCCTAGATAGCACCGGCGGCCTGCAAGTGATGGTGTTTACCGAAGATCAACCTGACTTGTTTGCGCGTATCGTGGGATTCTTCTCGAAGATGGGCTACACCATTGTGGATGCCAAAATTCACACCACTCGCCACGGATATGCACTGGATAGCTTTATCCTGCTGAACACCAGCGGGGAGCCTTGCGAGCGTGAAGCGGCCACCATTGTTGAGCATGAACTATCAACCCGGCTGAAAGAGCAAACTCCCGTACCGAAGCCTACATCCGGGCGACTATCACGCGAAGTCAAACACTTCCCCATCGTGCCAGAAGTCGACATTCGTGCCGATGATCGCGGGACATGCTACATCCTGTCGATCGTCGCTGCTGACCGGCCCGGGCTGCTATTGACGGTCGCAACCTTACTGGGCAAACACCAGGTTCACTTGCACACCGCAAAAATTAGCACCTTGGGTGACCGAGCAGAGGATAGCTTCTTGGTAAGTGGTGGAAATCTAGACCAAAGCACCCAACGACTCAGA
>JBEGTT010000186.1:0-16342 GCA_041179245.1 Pseudomonadota bacterium | reverse complement strand
GTTAGTGCCTAACACTACGGATAGCAAGCGACGCGGACCACGTTTAGCAGAAGCGATTAGGCAGTAACCCGCCGCATCGGTGTGACCGGTCTTAACTCCGTCAACCGTGGGGTCAATGAATAACAAACGATTGCGGTTTGGCTGGGAAATCTTGCCGTATTTGAATTCTTTTAGGGAATAGTATTTGCCGTATTCGGTAGGAAAATCACGAATCAATGCCAGTGCTAGTTTGGATAAATCGCGCGCTGTCGTAAAGTGCTCTGCATCTGGCAAGCCGGTGGCGTTACGGAACTGGGTTGAAACCATACCCAAGCGCTGGGCCTCCTGATTCATCCGTTGCGCAAATGCCGCCTCGCTTCCCGCCACAGCTTCAGCGAGTGCGATACACGCATCGTTGCCGGACTGAACAATCATGCCCTTGATTAAATCTTCTACCACCACCTGATCGCCGACTTTGATAAACATCTTGGAGCCACCGGTACGCCAGGCGGTTTCCGACACTGGAACGCTTTGTTCCAGCGAAAGTGTTTTCTGACGGATAGCGCTAAAAGTTAGGTATGCCGTCATCAATTTGGTCAGCGACGCTGGCTCTAGCCGTTCATCCGGCTTTTCCGCGCTGAGAATCTGGCCTGAGCCGGCTTCAATCAACAACCAAGATTTAGCGGCCAGTTCTGGAGAGGCCGGCGAAACAGGCTGGTACGGTACCGCAGCCTGAGCACACACCCATTGAGGTACCAACAAAAAAAGAATAGAACACAACAAACGACGCATGGGTTTCTCGACAGAAAGGGACGTAAATAAGGGCGCAAATAGGAGGGTTCGACAAGGCTGGAGATTATAACGTTCAGCGAATTTCCAAAAACACCGAAGCCGTTAAAACTGCAAAGAGAATTCGTTTAATAACTGCGCTGTTTCACACAAAGGCAAGCCCATGATGCCGGTGTAACTACCACTGATGTGTTCCACAAACATACCGGCATGGCCTTGAATGCCATAAGCCCCGGCCTTGTCCCGGTGTTCCCCGGTCACCAGATAACGCTGAATATCCAACGCCGACAGTGTCCTAAAGCGCACGTCACTCATATTGACCGCACGACGAGTTTTTCCCTGGTAACTCACCGCAATCGCCGTCAGGACGCGATGGGTTCTGCCGGACAGTGCTTGCAAAATACGTTGTGCATCGGCGTCATTCTCTGGTTTGCCGACAATCTGCCCATCTAGATCTAAGGTGGTATCTGCTGAAAGCACGGGACAAACCGCCAAATGTCGCGCCTGCAATAAGCGGACACCATGCGTTACTTTTGCCTGCGCTACCCGTTGAACGTAACGCAATGGGTCTTCCCCCGACAATGGGCTTTCATCGACTTCGCGGTCCGCCCGATCCCCGTCACGAAACAGCAAGGGCTCAAAAGCGACGCCGATCTGGGCCAACAGTTCTCGGCGACGCGGGCTGCGAGAAGCAAGGTAAATCATGTCAGGTTTATTCATGGAAAGCCATTCCTCACTACCTATCCCCTACTCCCGATGGTAGGGATGGTTTTTCAGCACGCTGGCGGCTCGGTAAAGCTGTTCGCACAAGATCAACTTGGCCATGCCATGCGGCAAGGTCAGGCTAGAAAGCCGGATCATTTCAGCCGCCTCTGCTTTCAGCTCAGGATCAAGGCCATCAGCTCCGCCAATCAAAAAAGCCACATCGCCACCTTCTTGCATCCAGACTTCGAGACGTTCGGCTAGTTTCTTCGTGGTTAAGTCACTGCCCCGTTCATCTAGGGCAATCAGGCGAACGCCCGACGGCAACGCTGCGCGAATCCGGGCTTTTTCTGCCGCCATAAGCTGCTCGCGGGTCTTGCTGCCACGGGTTTCTGGCTTAACTTCAACCAGATTGACAGCCAGCTCCCTTGGCATCCTTTTGGTGTACTCCGCACACCCTTCAATTACCCAATCAGGTTGCCGGTGTGTGACCGCCAGAATGTGTAACTTCACCGGAAAAACCTAGCGGGTTAATTAGTAGCGGGAGGGGCTGCAGGATTTACTGGATTTGCGGGATCGGCCGCTAGTTTGCTACGCGCAGCCTGACGGGCACCTGGTGTGGTCTGCCAGAGTTCTTCAAGGTTGTAATAGGCGCGTACCGTGGGGTGCATCACGTGAACCACGATGTCGCCCAAGTCCACCAATACCCATTCGCCTCCGTCTTCACCTTCAGTAGACAGAACCTCTCCGCCCGCCTCACGAACCTTTTCGTGAACGTTACGCGCCAGCGATTTAACCTGACGGTTGGAATCGCCGCTGGCGATGATGATGCAGTCGAACAGGGAGGTTAATTTCGAGGTATTGATGACTTGAATATCACGCCCCTTGATGTCTTCCAGCGCGTCAACAACGAGTTTTTGTAGTTTTTTCAGTTCCATTATGAATAAGCTTTCGAGGGTCAATGTTGGTAGAGGTGATGCTGTTCAATATAGTCGAGAACACAATCCGGCAGCAAATAGCGCACCGATTGATGTTGCCGATGAAGGTGGCGAATCTGTGTTGCTGAAATATCAAGCGGTGTCATCGCAAAGGACACCATTTTGCCTGCAGGAGACTGATTCAGGACGTTAATCTGCGCGCGATGCCGTCGATGAAACTCAGCCGCCAACTCTCTGGGTAGATCGCTTTCCTTGATGCTGTAACCGGGACGATGGGCAATACCCAAATGAGTGAGGTCGAGAATTTCTTTCCAGCGTAGCCATTTGGAAAATCCAGTAAACGCATCCGCACCCACCAGCAAGACCAATGGTTTATCCGGGCCAAGCTCACTACGTAAACGTTCCAGCGTATGCACGGTATAACTCGCTGCCGTGCTTAACACTTCAGCCGGGTCTAAAAAAAATGCGGCTTGTTTCTGGATGGCTAATGACACCATTTCTAGGCGCTGTTGAGGCGTACTGGGTGGCGCAGGCCTGTGCGGCGGTTGCCCGGCAGGAATCCAGCGAACCTGCGCTAGGCCCAGATGTTCCAGTGCTTCTTGCGCCAAGCGTAAATGCCCGAAATGTACCGGGTCAAAGGTCCCGCCAAAAATACCCGTTGGCCCCACTAATGACCCCGGCCCCGATGAGCCAAGTGCTATCCGGCTGTCAGGCATCTTCGGACACAGCAAACACATCCCGGTAACTGACGTAAAAGCTAGCCATCACGGTGGGTGCAAAAACCATCACCATTGGCACGATTACCATCGCAGCCAAAAGTCCTGACGCTTCAGGAATGACGGCGGAAAGCATGCTTAAAACGGTCACTGGCAACAACACCCCAAAGAGAAACAGGGATACGCCGTAGGCCAGAAACGCCGGCCCGTTACGCAAACAGGCAATGAAGCTGAAAAATAGGGACTTAAGTACTGGCAAACCATACCAACCTGCCAAGATTGGGGCGTACCAGTAGGCCATCAACACCGGCAACAACAAGGTCAGTACGGTCAGTGCTGCAAATGAAATATCTGCGTGCGCCAGCGTTTCATCATTGATCGGAATTTGCCCGGTCATCAGACTCAGGAGTTGCCCGCCATCGACCATCACCGAAATCGACAACACCCCAAAGGTGGTCAGCAGATAAGTGCCGCCGAGGAAAAACAAGGTTTTTCGATTCGCTTTCGACTCTTGGTTTAACGCCGAAAACAACATAATAGGTTCAACGGGCTTTCCCAGATCAATTTGGCGGCAAGCGTTCATCACGCCAACGGAAAGCGCTGGAATCAGGATGGATGTTAGGACGGGGCCAACAACAGGAATCGCATTCAATAACAAAACGCAAAGCCAGTAACCCATCACCACCAACCCTAGTCGGCTGGGGGCTTTTCGATAAATAGCATAGGCTTCAGATAACCAGCGCCAACCCTGAATAGCCGTCAGTTTGCGAGCCTGCATCAATCAGACAGCAACAAAAATATCGCGGTAAGCCGCATACAAGCTGCCCACCATGACGGGTAATAAAATCAGCAAGCCCATTCCCAATGGAAGCAGGGCAAAGAAAGTCATTACCAAGGAAATTAGGCCAAATAATAGGAACGGTAACCAGTTTGCTGCGCAAGCCTGAAAGCTTGCTTTAATCGCTGGCCATGCTTGCATATGGTGGAAATACACCAGCGCCGGCGCAAACCACATCGACATCATCAGCAAGGTCAGCAGAACCACGGCAAACAAGCCACTAATCATCATGCCGCCAATCACCGCCCCTAAACCCAGCGGACCAGGCGCCCCCAGCAGAATGCCACCTACGGCACTCCCGCTAGCGACGACCGTCAGCATGATGCCTACGGCAAAGGTTCCCCCCAGATTCAGCAGTCCCGTAATAATCAACTGGGTGCTTTCGCGGCGAAAGGCCACAAACAGATCCTGAACTTCTGGGGTTTCGTCGTCAGTGATGCGTTGGCATACCTGGAGCATCCCCGCAATCAAGATGGGCAGCAGCATGTACAAGGCGATCTGGCCCACCAAGGGCACGATCATCAAGCTGAGCACGATGACTGCAAAAATAACCGATAGCGTTAACCAGATGGCGGGGAAAACCGTGAACATGGCCCAACCCTGACGCAACCAGTCAAAGCAAGCACCTGCCTCAACTGCCCGGCAGCGACCATCATAAGGCTGCGGAGGAAAAGGAAACGGCGACACGCTGGGGGTTTGATCCATAAAAATCAGAAGGTCCCAACAACCCACATCGGCGGTTGAACCGTTGGGCCAACATTGTCTGAGCGCACAAATTTACCTTCACCGGTCTGATCGAGGAGGTAATAGGCTTCTCCTCCCGCAAGAGGCACCACCTTAACCATGTAGAGCTTTCCGCGAATCCGGTATTCACTTTCTGTTCCACGCGGGGTCTGGTGAATAGTCACCTGTGGCTCAAGACTGGGGTCAAAAGCCTGCATTGCCGGAGGCGGTGGCGGTTCTACGCGCGTAGCCTTCATTTGGGCACTGGCAGTCGCTGCCAACAAAGAGCCGGCAATCAAGCAAGCCAGCTGGCGAATTATGCGAAGGGAAGTGGAGGTCATTACAACTCCTGACGTAAAGTGGGCCGGATTCTATTACAAGTTCAGTAACAGCTCGTGTTCTGTGGGAGAAACAGCAAAACCCCGTTTCTCGTAATGTTTAAAAATAGCTTCAACCACGCTAGCGGGTTCGTCGAGCAACTGAATCAAATCCATGTCTTCTAGGGCGATCATACCTTCCTCAACTAGCCGCTCCTTAAACCAGTCGATCATGCCTTTCCAGAAGGGCGTTGCCACTAATATGATCGGGATTTTGCGGCTCTTGTCTGTTTGAATCAGTGTCAGGGCTTCCAGTAGCTCATCCAGCGTACCAAAGCCGCCGGGCATCACGACGTAAGCGCTCGCAAACCTGACGAACATGTATTTACGGGCAAAAAAGTGGCGAAAACTTTGCGAAATGTTTTGATAGGGGTTGCGGTGTTGTTCATGCGGCAATTGAATATTCAGCCCCACGGACGGTGATTTTCCGGCATACGCCCCTTTGTTGGCAGCTTCCATGATGCCGGGGCCACCGCCAGAAATAACCGAAAACCCTGCGTCAGACAATTGGCGCGCAATCTGTTCAGCCAACACATAATAGGGACTGTCGACCGGGGTGCGGGCGCTACCGAAAATAGTCACCGCCGGACGGATATGTGCCAAGCGGTCGGTCGCTTCGACGAACTCTGACATAATCCCGAAAATACGCCATGCCTCGCGGGTGGCCTGAGCCTTCGACTCGGGAAGATGGGGTAATTCAGCAATATTTTTCATTTATGTCTCACTGCCTTGTTGGGTTTTGTGGCGCTTTTTTGTGGTTCTTTTATGCCAACTTTGTTACTGGTTGATGGTTCATCTTACCTTTATCGTGCTTTCCACGGCTTGCCAGATTTGCGCAGTCCAGACGGTTTGCCAACGGGGGCAATTCGCGGCGTGCTGTCCATGCTACGCCGGCTGGAAAGTGACTTCAAGGCAGACTACAAAGCGGTGATCTTTGATGCCAAGGGTAAAACCTTCCGCGATGATTGGTTTCCCGATTACAAAGCGAATCGTCCTTCCATGCCCGAAGACCTTGTGTTGCAGGTTCAGCCGCTACACGAAGCCATCATTGCCGAAGGCTGGCCTTTGCTGATGATCGATGGCGTCGAAGCCGATGACGTGATCGGCACCCTGTCTGTTCAAGCCACAGCGGCCGGTTTGCACACGGTGATCTCAACAGGCGATAAAGACTTGGCACAGTTGGTCAATCCCAGCGTTCAGCTGATTAACACCATGACCGAAGAACTGCTGGATGAAGCCGGTGTGTTGGCCAAATTCGGGGTGCCGCCGGATCGCATCGTCGATTACCTGACGCTGATTGGTGACACCGTCGACAACGTACCGGGGGTTGCCAAATGCGGCCCTAAAACCGCGCTGAAGTGGCTGACCCAATACGGCTCGCTGGATGAAGTGGTCGCTCACGCTGGCGAAATCGGCGGAGTAGTTGGGCAGAACCTGCGTGACCACATTTCTTTCCTACCGCTTGGCAAAAAACTCATCACCGTTCGCTGTGATTTGGAGTTGCCGTTACAGCCGATTGAGTTGTTAGCGCGTGAAGCCGACAAGCCAGCGTTACTGGCGCTTTACACCCGCTTTGGCTTTCGCGGCTGGATCAATGAGTTAAACAGTACGTCAGACAACAAAGCTCCTTCTTCTGCAAAATCAGTTGCCCAAGCGGTTGAGTTGACAACCGAGGAGCCTAAAACACTCACCGCTGACCATCGCACTGGCTACGACTGCATTCTGGATTGGTCTGCGTTCGAAGATTGGCTCAAGCGGATAGAAGCGGCTTCTTTGGTCGCTTTTGATACCGAAACCACCAGCCTCGATCCGTTTGCTGCGCGCATTGTCGGCGTGTCCTTAGCCGTCGCCGATGGACAAGATGTCAACGGCAATATTCGTGCTTGTTACATCCCAGTCGCCCACGATTATCCCGGCGCCCCCGATCAGTTGCCCCGTGATGAAGTGCTCGCCAAACTCAAACCGTGGCTCGAATCAGCCGCGCCCAAAGTTGGGCAAAACATGAAATACGACCAGCACGTGCTGGCCAATCACCATATCGCTTTGGGTGGTGTGGCGCACGACACGATGTTGCAGTCCTATGTGTTGGAATCGGATAAAGGCCACGACATGGATCAGTTGGCCGCACGCCATCTGGGCCTAAAAACCATCCCTTACACCGAGTTGTGCGGCAAAGGCGCCAAGCAGATTGGTTTTGACCAAGTGGCGCTGGATCAGGCAGCGGAATACGCAGCGGAAGATGCCGACATTACATTGCGTCTGCATCAAACGTTGTTTCCGCAAATCGAAGCCGATGCAGGTTTGCTGGCGATTTACCGCGACTTTGAAATGCCCGCCCGTGAAGTGCTTTTCCGTATGGAGCGTAACGGCATTTTGATCGACAGCGACAAGCTCAACGCCCAAAGCCACGAACTCGGCTTGAAGCTGATGGCGCTGGAACAAGAAGCCTACGTGCTCGCCGGACAGCCATTTAACCTGTCTTCCCCCAAACAACTGGCAGAAATTCTGTTCATCCAGCTTGGCCTGCCGGTGAAGAAAAAAACGCCCGGCGGCGCACCGTCGACGGATGAAGAAGTGTTGTCCGAACTGGCGCTGGATTACCCGCTGCCCAAGCTGTTGCTGGAAACGCGGCAGATGTCCAAACTCAAATCGACCTACACCGACAAACTGCCGCGCATGGTCAATGCGGTGACGGGGCGAGTGCATACTCACTTCTCTCAATCTACTGCGGTAACGGGGCGCTTGGCCTCTAGCGAACCCAATCTGCAAAATATTCCAGTGCGCACCGAAGAAGGTCGCCGCATCCGTATGGCCTTCATCGCTGCGCCCGGTTGTCAGTTATTGTCTGCTGACTATTCGCAAGTTGAACTGCGCATCATGGCGCATTTGTCGGGTGACGAACGGCTGCTGCAAGCCTTTGCCCAAGGGGAAGACGTACACCGCGCTACCGCCGCCGAGATTTTTGGTATCACGCCGATTGAGGTGGCCAATGACCAGCGCCGCGTCGCCAAAAGCATTAACTTTGGCCTGATCTATGGCATGAGCGCCTTTGGCTTGGCGCGCCAGTTGGGGCTGGAACGCAGTGCTGCGCAGACCTATATCGACCGCTACTTTGCGCGTTACCCCGGTGTCGCCCGTTACATGGAAGAAACCCGCAAACAAGCGCGTCAGCAGGGCTATGTCGAAACCGTGTTTGGCCGTCGTTTGTGGTTGCCCGAAATCCGCGCCACCCAAGCTGCCCGCCGACAAGGGGCCGAACGCGCCGCGATCAACGCGCCCATGCAAGGCACCGCTGCCGACCTAATTAAAGCAGCGATGGTCGCCGTGCAAAACTGGCTAGATGCCCAAGGGCTGAACAGTCGGTTGCTATTGCAGGTTCACGATGAATTGATTCTGGAAGTGCCGGAATCCGAATTGGCGACCGTTCGCGCCGCTCTGCCTAGACTGATGGCGGGTGTCGCCAAATTGAAAGTGCCGCTAGTTGTTGACGTCGGCCAAGGTGCTGATTGGGAAGCCGCACATTAAAAGTGAGGCTCCCCGAGAACCCCTCAAGCCCTTACCTCAGCGTGAATGTTGAAACTTGACTTTGAAGATCCTGGGCTTGGTCTGCCAACGATTCGGCTGCTGCCGCTGCCTCTTCTACCAATGCGGCATTTTGTTGGGTCGTTTGATCCATCTGACTAATAGCCTTGGTGACCTGTCCGATACCGATGGACTGTTCTCTGGATGCGCCACTAATATCCTCAACAACAGCGGTTACTTTGGCCACTGACTCGACGATTCTATCCATCGTCTTGCCCGCTTCTTCTGCTTGAGCGGTACCACGTTCGACATTAGTGACTGAATTTGAAATCAGTGTGGAAATTTCCTTGGCGGCCTGAGCTGAGCGCTGCGCCAAAGAACGGACCTCGGTGGCCACTACGGCAAAACCTCGGCCCTGTTCGCCAGCCCTCGCGGCTTCAACTGCCGCATTCAACGCAAGAATATTAGTCTGGAAAGCAATGCCATCAATCACGCTGATGATGTCCCCAATTCGGCGCGAGCTTTCTTGAATATCCAACATGGTTTGCACCGTTGCCTTAACCACACCGCCTCCGTTTGAAGCAATTTCAGAGGCGTGTTGCGCCAAGGCAGTGGCGTCTGCCGCATGGGCCGTGTTTTGTTGAACCATCGCGGTGAATTGCTCCATGCTGGCGGCGGTTTCCTCTAGGCTAGAGGCTTGCTCTTCTGTCCGTGCTGACAAGTCTCGGTTACCTGCGGAAATTTCCTGCGAGGCGGTATTGATAGTTTCTACAGCTTCCACCACATTACCAATAAGGCTTTGCAGATTTTGGGTTGTTTTGTTGATTCCCTCTGCTGCCTCACCAAACAATCCCGGGTATTGCTTCTCAATGGACTGCGTCAAATCCCCCTGCGCTAACGATTGGGCAACCCGTGAAATATCGCTCAAGGCCTGATTGGTTGTATGGCTCAGGTCGTTCAGTAATTCAGCCAAGGTCTTGCTATATCCGGATTTTGTTTCAGCATCCATCTGGCGGCTGAAATCACCTTTCGCAGCCGCATCAACAAACAACCGAACTTCGTTGATAACGCCGTTCAGGGCATTAACGGTCTGATTCACTGCACTGGCAGTTTCACCAAATGTACCCGGATATTGCACCTGAACCGTTTGCGTCAAATCTCCATGCGCTAATGCACCAGATACGCGGGAAATATCACGCAAGCTGCCGTCGGTCACTGAAATTAGCTGGTTCAGGGCTGATCCAATTTCCTTGCCAAAGCCCTGTTTCCCACTTAACGCCATACGCTTAGTCAAATCTCCCTGCTCTGCCGTCTGTACAAGAGAACGAATTTCCGACACTAGCCCAGAGAGGTTCTGCTGCATTTGATACATGGAAGCCATCATGCTGGTGGAATCGCCTGTGCTTAATTGAATGCGCCCGGACAAATCACCCTGTGCAATTTGTTTTGCGATAGTAGAAGCATCAGCCGGTTCGCCACCAATCTGGCCCATTAACGAAGAGGACATCTGGCGCATGGCAATAAGCACCAGTACCAAGCCTGCGATTCCGATACACACCATCAAAATTACATCTTGTTTACTGCTGCTGGTGAGATCATTCAAGGTACTTTCAGCAAATTTGGACGCCTCCGCAACAGTTGATTCAACGCCAGCGCGGTGAGCATCGTAGTGCTTCCGCATCTGTTTTAAGGAAGCTACAAGGCGGGCCTGATCGTCAGCTTGAACTGCGGGCAAAAAATTGCTTTCAGCCTCTTTCCAGAACAGATCAGCAAATTTTTTCTGTTCGCCCAGCAATTTATTTTTAACCACTGGATCCAGCTGGGCAGAAACCCAGAAGTTATTCCGGTCTGCATAATCAGTCTTCAACTGTTTGAATTTATCCAACAACGCTTTCCGTTCTGAAGGCGTTGCCTCTGCAATGTCATAGGCCACTAGCTGAGCTTCGATCACGAAAAGCGGGGGAGGGAGAATATCTGCAACCAAATCCTTGCCGGTTCCCATGGCATTCGCTGAATCAGAAATCTGGTTTAAGCCAAAGACCCCGACGCTACCAACGATCAGTAATACAAACAAAACCAACCCAGAAATCAGGTTCAGCATTGACTTTAGTGTGATGTTATTGAAGGACATGAAACCCCCTACTCAGTGTGTGGCTTCCATTCTAAAGGCAGAAATCAACTAAGGCACCATGAATTCCATTGTTTTTCCAGCAATATCAAGGCTTCATAACATCACGGCTGCCTATATTCATATCACTCAACTGACACTGAAAGCCGTAAAGCCGTTACAATGCACGCCCATTTTGTGCAATGCACAAAATTCGATACTTTGTATCCATTCTTTTTTCATAGCCCAAGACAGCACTGAAGTTGGTTGAAACCGGTGTTTAGCACGCTGTAACGGGCTTCTTTTGTGAAAGTCCGTGATGACGTCTCCTGTAGAAACCTTTAGTGAACTGGGGTTATCCCCGCAAATTCTCCAAGCTTTGACGGATGTGGGTTATGAAACCCCGTCCCCCATTCAGGCGCAATGTATTCCGATCCTTCTACAAGGTAAGGATTTGCTGGGGATGGCTCAAACCGGAACGGGTAAAACCGCAGCGTTTGCCTTACCAGCTCTGCAAAACGTGGATGTCAAACTGATGAAACCACAGGTGCTGGTACTGGCACCTACACGTGAACTCGCAATTCAGGTTTCAGAAGCCTTCCAGTCGTACGCCAAGCACATTCCTGGTTTTCACGTTTTGCCGATTTACGGTGGACAAAGTTACACCATCCAGTTGAAACAGCTGGCGCGTGGCGCTCACGTCATCGTGGGTACGCCAGGTCGCGTTATGGATCACCTGGAACGTAAAACACTGTCGCTCGATAACCTGAAAATGTTGATTCTGGACGAAGCCGACGAAATGCTACGCATGGGCTTTATCGATGATGTGGAATGGATTCTTGAACATACACCAGTGACGCGTCAGACCGCACTGTTCTCGGCGACGATGCCAGAACAAATCCGCCGTGTAACCCAGAAATACCAGCGTGACCCGCAAGAAATCAAGATCAAATCTGCAACTGCGACGGTTGCTGCGATTCGTCAGTGTTACTGGCAAGTGTCCGGCATGCACAAGCTGGATGCCCTTACCCGGATTCTGGAAGTGGAAGAAGGCTTTGATGCGGCGCTGATTTTTGTTCGCACCAAAACCGCAACGGTGGAACTGGCTGAAAAGCTGGAAGCTCGTGGTTACTCCGCAGCGGCATTGAATGGCGACCTGAACCAACAAATGCGCGAACGTACCATTGAGCAACTCAAAAACGGTCAGCTCGACATCGTGATTGCTACGGATGTGGCCGCTCGTGGTATCGACGTGGCCCGTGTGACGCACGTGATTAATTACGACATTCCTTATGACGCAGAAGCCTACGTTCACCGGATTGGTCGGACCGGACGTGCGGGTCGTGCTGGGACTGCCATCCTATTTGTGGCGCCGCGTGAAATTCGCATGTTGCGCACCATCGAACGGGTAACACGCCAAGCGATTGCCCCGCTAACCTTGCCATCGCGCCAAGCGGTAACCGATAAGCGTATTAGCTTGTTCAAGCAACAAATTAGCGATGTGCTGGATGCGGAAGACCTGAGCTTCTTTGAAGACATCGTGGTGACATTGGAGCAAGAAAAGAACGTCGGTACGCATGAAATTGCAGCGGCACTGGCTTTCTTGGTTCAGAAAGAACGTCCTTTGCGTCCGAAAGAACGGGAAGCAGAACCCGTCCGTGCCGAACGTTTTGACCGTGAAAGAAGTGAGCGTCCGCCGTTTGATCCCAAAGACAGCAAGGCTCGTTTTGAACGAGGTGCGCCAAGAGGTGATCGAGCAGAACGCTCCGAACGTACTGAGCGCCCGGATCGTTCAGAGCGCGGTGAGTGGACCGAACGTCCTCCCCGCGAAGATCGCCCAGATCGTGGGGAACGTACTGAACGCACCGATCGTACACCTCGTGACCGTTCTGCCGGCCCAGCACCGGGCATGGCGACTTACCGGATTGAAGTGGGCCGCGAGCATGGCGTTCAGCCAAAAAACATTGTTGGTGCTATTGCCAATGAAAGTGGTTTGCCGAGCCGTCTGATTGGCCGTATCAATTTGCTAGATACCCACAGTACAGTCGATTTGCCCGATGATCTATCCGCCGACATCGTGCAACGCCTGAAACGCACCTGGGTCTGCCAGCAGCAACTGAACATTGTTCGCGAAGCGGGCGCTGCAGCTGTTAGTAGTGGCAACGAAGGCCCTCGCGAAGGTGGCTCACGTCCTCCCCGCAAAGCACCGCCAGTTGGTGGCGCTAAACCTTGGGAAGGCCGAGGAGGAGATCGTGGTGATCGCGGAGAACGCCCAGAGCGCAAACCTTTTGGTGACCGCCCACCGTTTGGTGGCAATCGCGGTGCGCAAACACAGGGCCAAGGCTATGCTGGGAAACCCAAGAAACGTAGCGAAGAGTAAAAGTCACATCCTCCAGTTGTGTTGCCAGAACCCTTTGAGCTGAATCGCTTGATGGTATGATTGCCCTGTTTTCCACCTGCCATTGGCACACTGGGCACTTTAGACATGCGGCAAGCAGACATTTCTCGCAACACACTGGAAACCCAGATTCAGGTTTCCCTCAATCTTGACGGAATGGGGACGGGCAAATTTGCCACTGGCGTCCCCTTTCTCGATCACATGCTGGACCAGATCGCCCGCCACGGGATGATTGATCTGGATATTTCAGCTAACGGCGATTTGCACATTGATGCCCATCACACCGTTGAAGATATCGGTATCACCCTCGGTCAAGCACTCGCTAAAGCGTGGGGCGACAAGAAGGGCCTGACTCGTTACGGTCACGCTTATGTCCCACTGGATGAGGCGTTGTCACGCGTGGTGATTGATCTGTCTGGCCGCCCGGGTTTGGAGTTCAATGTGGAATTTACCCGTGCTGCCATTGGTGAGTTTGATGTTGATTTGTTCCGCGAATTTTTCCAAGGCGTCGTCAATCATGCCGGGATGACCCTGCATATCGACAACTTGCGCGGCGTGAATGCTCACCATCAAGCCGAAACCATCTTCAAAGCCTTTGGTCGCGCATTACGTATGGCGGCCACACCGGATGCGCGCATGGCGGGTGTCATGCCATCGACCAAGGGAACGCTGTAATGGCGAACGCGAGTATCGCCGTCATTGATTACGGCATGGGCAATTTGCGCTCTGTGTCCAAGGCGCTAGAACATGTTGCTGATGGTAAACAAGTTGTGGTCACCAGCGATCCTCAAGTGGTTGCTGACGCTGAACGAGTCGTGTTTCCCGGCCAAGGTGCGATGCCTGACTGTATGCGCGAGCTCGCTGAACGCGGCTTGAAGCAGGCTGTGTTGGATGCTGCCGCCAACAAGCCCTTTCTGGGTATCTGTATCGGCCAGCAAATGTTGTTCGAGCATAGCGAGGAAGGAGACGTTCCAGGGCTCGGTATTTTCCCCGGCGATGTTCGCCGTTTTCCGCAAGACAACATGATCGCTGCTGACGGGCAGATTCTCAAAGTTCCGCATATGGGTTGGAATGAGGTGCATCAGCGCCCGCATCCGATGTGGGCAAACATTCCAAATGCTTCCCGGTTTTACTTCGTGCACAGCTATTGTGTGCAACCTGCCGATCCGGCACTGGTGCAAGGCGTCACCGAATACGGTGTTCCCTTTACCTGTGCTGTGGGTAGGGATAACATCTTTGCAGTTCAGTTTCACCCAGAAAAAAGTGCCAAAGATGGACTTCAGTTATTAAAAAACTTCTTGGTTTGGCAACCCTAAGTCAGGCCTTTACCTTACATTTCCCCCATTCACTTTTGCGATAAATCACTCCCATGCTGATCATTCCCGCCATTGATCTGAAGAACGGCCAGTGTGTCCGTTTGAAACAAGGCCTGATGGAACAGGCTACCGTTTTTTCTGAAAACCCTGCCGACATGGCTGCCAATTGGCTAGTCCAAGGCGCACGACGTCTTCATCTAGTTGATTTGGATGGTGCGTTTGCAGGCAAGCCCAAAAACGCCTCGGCGATTAAAGCCATTCTGAAAGAAGTCGGTGACGACATTCCGGTACAACTGGGGGGCGGTATTCGCGACCTCGAAACTATCGAACGTTGTCTTGATGACGGACTTAGCTATGTCATCATTGGCACTGCAGCCGTTAAAAACCCCGGTTTCCTGCATGATGCCTGCGCTGCATTCCCTGGTCACATCATCGTTGGACTGGATGCTAAGGACGGCAAAGTGGCCACCGATGGTTGGTCAAAACTCACCGGGCACGACGTCGTTGATCTAGCCAAAAAATTCGAAGACTACGGCGTGGAATCGATTATTTATACCGACATTGGCCGTGACGGCATGCTTTCTGGCATCAATATCGAGGCTACCGTACGACTGGCTCAGGCGCTGACCATTCCCGTGATTGCTTCCGGCGGATTGTCTAACCTAGACGACATTAAGCAACTTTGCGCCGTTGAAAACGAAGGCATTATCGGCACTATCGCAGGCCGTGCAGTTTACGACGGGTCATTGGATTTCAAGGTGGCTCAAGCCCTTGCTGACGAGCTAGGCAACTAATGCTTGCCAAACGAATCATTCCTTGTTTGGACGTCACCGCAGGCCGGGTCGTGAAAGGCACTAATTTTGTTGACCTACGCGACGCCGGTGACCCGATTGAAATTGCGCGCCGTTATGACGAGCAAGGGGCTGACGAAGTCACCTTCCTTGACATCACTGCCTCTTCTGACCAGCGCGACATCATCCTGCACATCGTCGAAGCCTGTGCTTCACAAGTTTTTATCCCCCTGACGGTGGGCGGCGGAGTGCGCAAGGTTGAAGACGTTCGCCGCTTGCTCAATGCCGGTGCGGACAAGGTTTCCATGAATACCGCTGCGGTAAATAATCCGGATCTTGTCTTTGATGCATCCAGCAAGGTGGGTTCGCAGTGTATTGTCGTCGCCATTGATGCCAAGCAAGTCACTCCCGGCCAATGGCATGTCTTTACCCACGGCGGACGCAACGATACCGGCCTTGACGCCATTGAATGGGCAAAAAAGGTAGAGTCTCTCGGTGCCGGTGAGATTCTGCTGACCAGCATGGACCGCGATGGCACTAAAAATGGTTTTGACTTGGCACTGACCCGCGCCGTTGCGGATGCCATCAAGATTCCTGTGATTGCCTCTGGGGGCGTGGGCAACCTGCAACATCTCGCTGAGGGGGTAACCCTTGGCCATGCAGATGCTGTGCTAGCAGCCTCTATTTTCCACTTTGGTGAATACACCGTTCGTCAGGCCAAGGAATATATGGCGGCTCAGGGCATTGAGGTTCGACTATAAACAATGGCTGATCTAGACCGCTCCCTCCCTTTTCTGGCTGCCCTAAAATGGGACGCCGACGGCATGATCCCAGCGATTGCGCAGGAGGCTTCAACAGGCAGGGTGGTGATGTTTGCCTACATGAACAAAGAGTCGCTGGAAAAAACCCTCACCAGTGGTCAAGTGATCTATTGGTCACGATCCCGTCAGCGTTTATGGCACAAGGGCGAAGAATCTGGCCATTTCCAGAACGTTCGTTCAATTCGTACTGACTGCGATGGCGATGTTCTTTTATTAGAGATTGAACAAGTCGGCGGAATGGCCTGCCATACTGGCCGTGAGAGTTGTTTTTTCAACGTCTTACAAAACGAACATTGGGTTGCTGCCGATCCAGTGATCAAAAACC
>JBEGTT010000185.1:0-9787 GCA_041179245.1 Pseudomonadota bacterium | reverse complement strand
TAATTTGAAGGGCGTTTTGGCAACCAAGGGTGCGTTAGCTGCAATTCAAGCAGCTGGCGGCTCAGTCGCAGAATAAGTAAAGCAAAGGGGCGGGAGTTGACTGCTAATCCTAATGCTTCTGGCAAAGTGGACAAGTTCGGCGACCTAAAGCGTCGCCTGTTGTTCCTTTTGGGTGCGTTGATTGTATATCGCATTGGCGCACACATCCCTGTTCCAGGGATTGATCCTATTGCACTGGGTGAGCTTTTTCGCTCCCAGCAAGGTGGTATCTTGGGCATGTTTAACATGTTCTCCGGTGGCGCCCTCTCTCGTTTTACCATTTTTGCTTTGGGCATCATGCCCTATATTTCCGCGTCTATCATCATGCAGTTGATGACGATAGCGGTGCCTCAGTTAGAATCCTTGAAAAAGGAAGGTGAAGCTGGTCGCCGTAAAATTACGCAGTACACGCGTTACGGCACAGTTGTTTTGGCCTTGTTTCAAGCTGTGGGTATTGCTGTGGCGCTTGAAAGTCAAGCAGGCCTAGTTAATGACCCCGGATTTATGTTTAGAGTAACCACAGTCACTACGCTGCTTACTGGAACAATGTTTTTAATGTGGCTTGGTGAGCAAATTACTGAGCGTGGTTTGGGTAATGGGATTTCGATCATTATCTTCGCGGGTATCGCTGCTGGGCTGCCCAATGCAATTGGCGGACTGTTTGAGCTTGTTCGCACAGGTGCAATGCACCCCTTAACGGCTGTTGTTATTTGTATTTTGGTGGTACTTGTAACTGCATTTGTCGTCTTTGTTGAGCGTGGGCAACGAAAAATATTAGTTAACTATGCAAAGCGCCAGGTTGGTAATAAGGTTTATGGTGGTCAAAGTTCGCACTTGCCGCTTAAGTTGAATATGTCTGGTGTAATTCCTCCGATTTTTGCCTCTTCAATCATTCTCTTTCCAGCTACTGCTGCTAGTTGGTTTGGGTCAGGTGATTCGATGCGGTGGCTTAAAGACGTTGCTGGTGCATTGTCACCAGGCCAGCCGATTTACGTAATGATTTACGCAGCGGCAATTGTTTTCTTTTGTTTCTTTTATACGGCATTGGTTTTTAATTCGCGTGAAACATCAGATAACCTGAAAAAAAGTGGCGCATTTATTCCAGGTATAAGGCCAGGCGAACAAACGGCAAGATACATAGATAAAATTTTGATGCGCCTGACGCTTGTAGGTGCGGCTTATATAACAATAGTTTGCTTACTCCCTGAGTTTTTGATTTTGAAGTGGAATGTACCTTTTTACTTCGGTGGAACCTCTTTACTTATTATCGTTGTCGTAACTATGGATTTTATGTCACAAGTTCAGGCTTACGCTATGTCGCATCAGTATGAAAGCTTGCTTAAGAAAGCTAACTTTAAAGGTTCGCCCTTGGCCCGTTAGGGGTGTTTCAAGGTTAGTTGTGCATGGCTAAAGAGGACATGATCGAAATGCAGGGGGAGGTAATCGAAAACCTTCCAAATGCAACGTTCAAAGTGAAGTTGGAAAATGGGCACATGGTGCTAGGTTTTATTTCTGGAAAAATGCGTATGCACTATATACGTATTCTTCCAGGAGATAAGGTGACAGTGCAACTGACACCGTATGATTTAACGAAGGCACGGATTGTTTTCCGTTCCAAGTAACAGTCTCTACGCGTAAACAAGCGGGTGAAGAAGGACGGCTGCCTTCCGAACTCGAAGATGAGGAGTAATACATGAAAGTGCTGGCTTCTGTGAAGCGTATTTGCCGCAATTGCAAGGTTATCCGTCGCAAGGGTGTCGTTCGCGTCATTTGTAAAGATCCGCGTCATAAGCAGCGTCAAGGCTAAGCCTGGCGTTTTTATTTAATAATAGGCAACGTTGGGGTGATTAGATGGCCCGTATCGCTGGGGTAAATATTCCAAACCATCAACATGCTGAGATCGCATTAACCGCGATCTTTGGCATTGGTCGGACGCGTTCACAAAAAATTTGTGACGCAGCTGGCATTAACCGTACTACCAAGATCAAGGACTTAAACGATTCTGATATGGATCGTTTGCGTGACGAGGTAGGCAAGTTCACTGTTGAGGGTGATCTGCGTCGTGAAGTTACGATGAACATCAAGCGCCTGATGGATTTGGGCTGCTACCGTGGTCTGCGCCATCGCAAGGGTTTGCCTTGTCGTGGTCAGCGTACTCGTACCAATGCACGTACTCGCAAGGGTCCGCGCAAGGCCATCGCAGGCAAGAAATAATTCGGGGACTTAAACATGGCAAAGACTGCTACCAAAGTTCGTAAGAAAGTTAAAAAGAATGTGGCGGAAGGTATCGCTCACATTCACGCTTCTTTCAATAATACGATTATCACGATTACAGATCGTCAAGGTAATGCGCTTTCTTGGGCAACCTCCGGCGGTGCTGGTTTCCGTGGTTCTCGTAAATCGACTCCTTTTGCCGCTCAGGTTGCTGCTGAAGCAGCCGGTAAAGCTGCGCAGGAATGTGGCGTAAAGAATTTGGAAGTTCGCATCAAGGGGCCTGGCCCAGGCCGTGAATCTTCAGTCCGTGCGTTGAACGCATTGGGTATGAAAATCACAGCAATCACCGATGTAACCCCAATTCCGCATAACGGCTGCCGTCCGCCGAAGAAGCGCCGTATTTAAGGAGAATAACAAGTGGCTCGTAATCTCGATCCCAAGTGCCGTCAGTGCCGCCGTGAAGGTGAGAAGCTGTTTCTGAAGGCCGAAAAATGTTTCACCGACAAGTGCTCAATTGAACGTCGTTCGTATGCACCAGGGCAACATGGCCAAAAATCGGGTGCTCGTTTATCCGACTATGGTGTTCATCTGCGGGCTAAGCAGAAGATTCGTCGTATTTACGGCGTACTCGAAGGCCAATTCCGCCGGGTATTTGCTGAAGCTGCTCGCCGCAAGGGACAGACTGGTGAAAATTTGCTGCAACTTCTTGAGTCACGTCTGGATTGTGTAGCGTACCGTATGGGTTTTGGTGGTTCACGCGCCGAGGCTCGTCAAGTTGTTCGCCATAATGCGATTTTGGTTAATGGTAAGCGCGTCAATATCCCTTCGTACCTTGTAAAACCGGGTGATGTCGTTGCATTGACTGACGTTGGTCGCGCCCATTTGCGTGTTAAGGCGGCGATGGAAGCTGCTGAATCCCGCGGATTCCCTGAGTGGGTTTCTGTTGATGTTAAAGAAGGCAAGGGCGTATACAAGGCGATGCCACAACGCTCAGAACTGCCATCAACCATCAACGAAGGTCTGGTCATCGAACTGTACTCCAAGTAATCGCTGGGTCTCTCGATTCAACGAACAGGAAAAGGACAGCACATGCAACAAAGTAGTAATTTGCTGAAACCGCGCATTATTGATGTGCAGACGATTTCGCCGGTAGAAGCGCGGATCGTTATGGAGCCCTTCGAGCGTGGCTTCGGACATACGCTTGGGAACTCATTGCGCCGTATTCTGCTTTCTTCAATGCCAGGATATGCTCCCACTGAGGTTTCAATTGAAGGGGTTTTGCATGAATACTCCACCATTGATGGTGTTCAAGAAGATGTCGTTGATGTCCTTTTGAATCTGAAGGGTGTTGTTTTCAAGCTACATGGCCGTAACGAAGTCCTCCTTACTTTGAATAAAGAGGGAGAAGGCGAAGTTCGTGCTGGTGATATTGAGCTTTCACACGACGTTGAAATTGTTAACCCTGAGCATGTCATCGCCCATTTGTCTGTTGGTGGCAAGTTGACAGCCGAAATCAAGGTCGAATGTGGCCGTGGTTACGTTCCTGGCAATATGCGTAATCTTCAGGACAATAAGGCTATCGGCAAGCTGGTGCTTGATGCATCGTTCAGCCCAATTCGCCGAGTTAGTTACCATGTTGAAAGTGCGCGTGTAGAGCAGCGTACTGACTTGGATAAGCTGGTTATGGAGATTGAGACCAATGGTACTGTGCAACCAGAAGAAGCCATCCGCTATGCGGCTAGGGTTCTTATGGATCAGCTCTCTATCTTTGCTGATCTTCAAGGCACTGCGCCAGTGGTTGAGCAAAGCCAGTCTGTGCAGCAAGTTAACCCCTTGTTGCTCCGCCCGGTTGATGAGCTTGAACTAACTGTCCGTTCAGCTAACTGTCTGAAAGCCGAAAATATTTATTACATCGGTGATCTGATTTTGCGTACTGAAAACGAGTTGTTAAAGACTCCAAATCTAGGACGTAAGTCGTTGAATGAAATTAAGGAAGTGTTGGCGTCTCGTGGTCTAACACTGGGTATGAAACTCGAAAACTGGCCGCCAGCTGGATTGGAACGCGCGTAAGTGCATTTCACGGCGGCCCAGGGACGCCTGTAGAACATAGAAAGGATTAACCATGCGTCACCGTTTAGGTCTTCGTAAACTGAATCGTACAAGTAGCCATCGTTTAGCGATGCTGCGTAATATGACAGTTTCTCTGCTTCGCCACGAAGCCATTAAAACAACTTTGCCAAAAGCAAAGGAGTTGCGTCGTGTTGCAGAACCTATGATTACATTGGGCAAGAAGCCTAGCTTGGCGAACCGCCGCTTGGCCTTTGACCGCCTTCGTGATCGTGAAATCGTAGTGAAGTTGTTCGATGTGCTTGGCCCTCGCTTTGCAACTCGTAACGGCGGTTACTTGCGTATTTTGAAGTGCGGCTTCCGCAAGGGCGATAATGCGCCGATGGCGTTTGTTGAGTTGCTGGATCGCCCCGATGATGTTGAAGCAGTTGAAATTGCTGATGATTCATCTGAAAGCTGAAATGTGCTTCTGGTAACAAAATTTAAGCCGGGTTCGTCCCGGCTTTTTTTCCTTTAAGATTTTGCGTTTTAAGGTTCAGCATTTGTTTTCTTCCTCACTGACAAGTCCGTTCTCTGTTCCACTGGCAGAGCAGCTAAGGCCCACTACGCCTAGTGAGGTTATAGGGCAGCAGCATTTGTTAGGTGAAGGAAAACCTTTGCAGCTTGCTTTTGCCTCAGGGCATCCGCATTCTATGATTTTGTGGGGTCCTCCTGGTGTCGGAAAAACCACCTTGGCGCGTTTAATGGCAAGCCAGTTTGATTGCGAGTTGATTGCTTTGTCTGCCGTATTTTCGGGCGTTAAAGATATTCGCGAAGCCATGACCCAGGCGGAGGTCTACCGAGCCAACGGAAAGCAAACCCTCTTATTTGTTGACGAAGTACATAGGTTCAACAAAAGTCAGCAAGACGCTTTTTTGCCGTACATCGAATCTGGGTTAGTGATATTTATCGGCGCAACAACAGAAAATCCATCCTTTGAGTTGAATTCAGCTTTGCTTTCGCGGGCTGCTGTTTATGTATTGAATACGTTAACTACCGAGGATTTGCACCAGCTATTTGATCGTGCTTGTTCCGTCGCGCTGACCGGTATCGTTTTTGAAGAAGCGGCTAGAGACCGACTCATCGGAGCAGCAGATGGCGATGCGCGAAAACTGCTGAATTTATTGGAGCAGGTCCGCGCAGCGCTAACGACTAATATGTTAAGGATAGTGGACGGCGATTTTGTGGCCAATACACTGGCGGCAAATTTACGCAGATTTGATAAAGGTGGAGAGGCTTTCTACGATCAAATCTCCGCACTCCACAAGTCTGTGCGGGGTTCCAGCCCAGATGCCGCGTTGTATTGGTTGTGTCGGATGTTGGATGGGGGAGCAGATCCCAAATATCTTTCCCGGCGAATTATTCGTATGGCTTGGGAGGATATTGGCCTAGCTGATCCACGCGCGCTGCAAATTGCCAATGAAGCCGCCGTTACTTATGAGCGGTTAGGTTCTCCCGAAGGTGAGTTGGCTTTGGCTGAGGCGGTTGTGTACTTGGCGGTTGCTGCAAAATCCAACGCGGCTTACAACGCTTATAATGCTGCCCGTGCATTTGTGGCGAAAGACGCTTCTCGCCCGGTTCCGATGCATCTGCGAAATGCACCAACCAAGCTGATGAAAGAACTCGGCTACGGAAAGACGTATCGTTATGCCCACGATGAACCGGATGCTTATGCGGCGGGTGAATCCTACTGGCCCGATCAAATGCCCTCTGTTGGTTGGTACAAACCAACACCTCGCGGTTTGGAAGGCAAGATCGGCGAAAAATTGAAGCACCTGCGGGAGTTAGATGTGCAGGCGCGTAAAAAAAACTGAACAAGGAAATAGCATGCTCGACATCAATCTTTTGCGCACCCAACTTGACGTGGTCCAGGCCGGTTTGGACAGTCGAGGAAAACCTGTTGATTTGACGCGGTTCGTTGCGTTAGAGGCGGAACGAAAAACGCTGCAAACGCGTACTCAGGAATTACAGTCTCAGCGTAACAGCCTATCTAAGCAAATCGGTATTTTGAAAGGCAAAGGTGAGGATGCAACCCTGATACTGATCGAAGTCGCTGCCCTAAAGGAAGAGTTGGAGGCCAATGAAGTTCGATTGAATGCGCTGTTGAATGAATTTAATGCAGTGCTAGCGGCCCTGCCAAATTTACCGCATTCCTCGGTACCGATTGGTGCAGATGAGGCAGCTAATGTTGAGGTTGCTCGTTGGGGAACGCCCCGTTCCTTCGATTTTCCAGTTCGGGATCATGTCGATCTTGGTGAAGGTTTTGCGCAGTTGGATTTTGCCGCTGCAACTAAGATTTCCGGTGCACGATTTGTGGTGTTGAAGGGCGCGTTGGCTCGCCTGCATCGTGCGCTCGCACAATTCATGCTAGATACCCACACCGCCGACCATGGCTATACCGAGGTTTACACCCCCTATCTGGTGAATGCAGATAGCTTGATGGGCACCGGCCAGTTGCCGAAATTTGAAGAGGATTTATTTAAGGTTCAGCGGGGTGATGCCGAGCCGTTGTATTTGATACCTACTGCGGAAGTGCCAGTGACGAATTTAGTCCGTGATGAAATTCTGGCGAGCGAGTCTTTGCCGTTGAAGCTGGTATGCCATACCCCTTGTTTCCGATCAGAGGCCGGCTCTGCCGGGCGCGATACCCGTGGGATGATCCGCCAGCACCAATTCGACAAGGTAGAGTTGGTGCAGATTGTCCTCCCCGAAAAATCACAGGAAGCCCACGAAGAATTAACGCGTCATGCGGAGGTGATTCTAGAGAAATTGGAACTACCTTATCGCAAAGTGGCTTTGTGCACGGGGGACATGGGCTTTTCAGCGGCGAAAACCTACGATCTAGAGGTTTGGTTACCGGCTCAGAATACCTACCGTGAGATTTCTTCTTGCTCCAACTTTGAGACTTTCCAAGCCCGTCGGATGCAGGCTCGGTTCCGCAACGATAAAAATAAGCCTGAGCTGGTGCATACCCTAAACGGATCTGGTTTGGCGGTAGGGCGAACCTTGGTTGCGATTTTAGAGAACTACCAAAACGCTGACGGAAGCGTCACTATCCCGACTGTTTTGCGGCCTTATATGGCGGGTATTGAGGTGTTAGCGCTGTAGATGAGATGAAGTTTACTTGCAGTCGATTAGCATCAGGGAGACATCATCTTGAGCTACTGATGCTCCCAAGTGCGCCACCAAGTTAGAATGAATTTTCGTCATTCGGTCATGTGGTGCCGTATGTGCTAAGGCGGCAAGTAAACCTTCCTCGCCGAAAGCAAGGCCGTCAGAATTTTCAGCTTCAAGAAGGCCGTCAGAGCAGAAAAGTAATTGGAAGCCTGGTTCCCAAGAAAAATCTTCTGGGTCACAGGAAATCGAGTCCGTATGCAATACCCCGAGTGGAAGGTGAGTGGACGTGAAACGTTCAACAGGCCTTCCCCAGTTATCGATTAATAAAGCAGGGGTGGCGCCGCCCATCCAGATTTGCCCGGTGCACGTTTCCGTATTGATGCAGGCAAGGGTGGCGGCAACAAAACGCCCTGTCGGAACCGACTCTTTAAGCTGCTGGTTGATCTCGGCAATGATGGCAGGAACGCCGTGGCTTAACTTGGTCATCCGATAGAAGATGGACAGTACCGGCAGTACGCTGATCGCGGCACCCAGTCCGTGCCCAGTAGCATCGGCTAACAGCGCATACAGTAGTTTGCCATCCGTAGACCGCATGCCAGCAACCACGTCCCCAGAGAAAGTTGAATTAGGCGCTACCCAATAGCGGATGGCTGGGTCTTGTAAGCCGGGGCGGTGTAGTTGTTTTTCAACTAGGCTCTTAGCCAGTGCTTGCTCAGCCTCGGTATAGTCGTAGTAGGTCTGGAGTTGTTCTGCATTTCGGCGCAGGACTTCTTCGTGAACTTTGCGTTCGGTAATGTCACGAAGCACGCAGACAAATAGTTGGCTGTCTTCGTAAGTGGCATTATTCAAGGAAACTTCAACCGTCAGCGGTGTGCCGTCTTGGCGAATGGCGGTCGTTTCAACAGCCTGTGAACCCTGCGCGCCCAGCAATACGTCCTTGAACCAGTTGTCGCCAAGCTCTGAGTGAAGCAGGACCGATAGGGGCTTGCCCTGAAGAGCTTCTGGTGCCCAGTTGAAGATATGTTCAACCGCCTTGTTGCCGCCCAAAATGTTGCCAAGCTCGTCAAGGGTAAGAATGGCGTCCATGACAGCGTCGGAAACTGTTTGCAGGCGCTTAAGCGCCTCACCGGCTTGGCGCTGCATTTCCAGCGAGCGTTGCATGGAGCGGATCTTCGCTTCAAGCACAACGAAGTTAATCGGTTTCGTCAGATAGTCATCGCCGCCTGCCTCAAGCCCTTCAACCAGATTTTCATCGCGGCTCATGGCTGAAACAAAAATCAGCGGAATCCAGCGCTCTTTACATAGAGCCTTGATTTGTCGAGAGGCTTCAAAGCCATCCATCACCGGCATCATGATGTCCATCAGAATCATGTCCGGACGCTCATCAACAAATTTTCGCACGGCCTCTTGGCCGTTTTCAGCCAAAATAGCTTCGTGACCCAGCTTGGTCAGGAAGACCTTGATGATGTGCAGGTTGGTTTTATTGTCGTCAGCAGCCAGAATCTTCAGGCTTTTGAAATGTTCGGACATGGTGTGGTTTCGTATCTGATTGGTCAGAAAAATCAGCCGGATACTATCACGGGCAAGTTACTCAGTCACTGGAATCCGATAGTGTCAATTGGAGAGGGGTATGGCGCTAGCTTCGGTGTTGCTATCTTGCTGCGCGGCCCACATTCTGGCGTATGGTCCATTGAGTTCAAGTAGGTCTGCATGCTTGCCGTGTTCAACAATTTTGCCGCTCTCAAGCACCAGAATTTTATCGGCGCTAAGGACGGTAGAAAGTCGGTGAGCAATGATCAAGGTGGTCCGGCCTTGGGAAGCTTGCTCGATTTGTGATTGGATGGCGCTTTCGGTGTGCGAGTCTAGTGCCGACGTGGCTTCATCAAAAATCAGGATGGGCGGATTTTTGAGTAATGTTCGGGCGATGGCAACGCGCTGCTTTTCCCCCCCAGATAGTTTTAGCCCTCGCTCGCCAACTCGGGTTTCATAACCCAGCGGAAGACTCAAAATAAAATCATGGAGCTGTGCAGCTTTGGCGGCATCTTCAATCCCGGCCTGGCTGGCATCAGGGCGACCATAGGCAATGTTGTAGCCAATGGTGTCGTTAAACAAGACGGTGTCTGGTGGGACAACGCCGATTTGCTGCCTGAGATTGTCTTGGGTGAATTGACGGATGTCGGTGCCGTTTAGGGCAATAGATCCTTCCGTAACATCATAAAAACGGAAGAGCAGGCGGGCCAGTGTGGATTTTCCAGCCCCCGAATGCCCAACCACAGCGAGGGTTTCGCCGGCGGGAATTACAAAGTTCAGG
>JBEGTT010000184.1:0-5236 GCA_041179245.1 Pseudomonadota bacterium | reverse complement strand
CTTACTAGGTCAAATTCATCTCGCACAGGGGAACTCGGATGCGGCCATTACGATTTTAGATTCAGCTCGTACCATTTCCCCCAATTCACTGGCTCGGCATCGCGCAATCGCGACCGTGGCTGAAAAAATGGGCGACTACGAACGGGTAGAAATTGCACTGCAACAAGTTATCAAAAAAACTCGTCATTCCCCACTGCGCGAGACCGAAGATTTTGCCCGCCTTGGAAATGCGCTGACCGAATCGGGCAAACCGGAACAGGCTGTCGCCATCATCGACGAAGTCTGCTCGGCATTCAAAAGCGATGCCAATCACCCGCTACTGGCTGCAGTTGAAGCCATCGCCCAACACAAAATGGGCAATATGGCGAAGGCTGGAGAGGCCCTCACCCGTGCCATGCAAGGAGACAATGCGAAACTTCCCAGCAATGTGGCGATGATGGTTGCAAAAGCCTGCCTGACCAACGGCAAACAAGCCGAGGCTGAGAGTATCCTCAAAATCATGGTGCAAAGTAATCCGGAATCTAAGGAACTCCACGATCAAATTTCTACTGCTCTACGCGACCACGGAGCCCATCACATGGCTGACAATCTGGTTGCAGACAGCATCCGTGAAATCATTCAATTGAATAACGACGCGGTACGCCGGGGCAAAGCAGGTGAACTGGCAATCGCGGCAGACATGCTAACGGACGCAGCTCACCGGCTTCCTGGAAATGTACAGATTGTCGCTAATGCCAGCGCAGCGCTGCTTTATGACATTCTGACCAACGGGCTAAATCCGGCCAAACTTCGCCAAGCCCAAGTATTTCAACAGGAAGTGTTAGCCCATTCGCCAACGCATACTAAATTGGCTGAAATTGGTGAGCTGATGACAAAAATTCGCCACAAATACACCCCGACTAAACCCAGTACCTGAGAAATCAGCTGCAACACCCTGAAAAATTGCGGTATTCATGGTGACACAGTAAGATTACCGCCTTTTGCAGCGCACAATTTCGCGTTGCCCGTATTCAGGAATTAGCCATGCAGCCCATTTTGAAATCCAGCAAGCTTGAGGATGTCTGTTACGACATTCGCGGCCCCGTGCTGACCCGTGCCAAAAAGATGGAAGAAGAAGGCCATCGAATCATCAAACTGAACATCGGCAACCCAGCCCCGTTTGGCTTTGAGGCACCTGAAGAAATCGTCGTGGATGTCATTCGCAATCTGCGGGACGCTTCCGGCTACTCGGATTCCAAGGGATTGTTTGCGGCACGCAAAGCGGTGATGCACTACTGCCAGCAAAAGAAGATTCAAGGCGTCGGTATCGAGGACATTTACCTCGGCAACGGCTGCTCTGAACTGATTGTCATGGCGATGAACGCACTGCTGAATACGGGGGACGAAATTCTAGTTCCGGCACCGGATTACCCGCTGTGGACGGCTGCCGTTAGCCTGTCTGGCGGAACGCCTCGCCACTACCTGTGTGACGAAAATGCTGGCTGGTTGCCCGATTTGGATGATATTCGCAAGAAAATCACCCCAAACACCAAGGGGATTGTGCTGATTAACCCCAACAACCCCACTGGCGCGCTTTACCCGGACGAGTTGTTGAAAGAAGTGATCGAAATCGCTCGCCAGCACAGCCTGATCATTTTTGCCGACGAGATTTACGACAAAGTGCTGTACGACGGCAACCAGCACACATCTATCGCCAGCATGGCGGATGATGTCCTGTTTGTAACATTCAATGGACTATCTAAGAACTACCGAGCCTGTGGGTTTCGTGCCGGCTGGATGATTATCTCTGGCAACAAAAAACCAGCGGCCGACTACATTGAAGGCTTGAACATGCTGGCCTCAATGCGCCTGTGTTCCAATGTTCCCGGCCAATTCGCGATTCAGACTGCCTTGGGCGGTCATCAAAGTATTGATGAATTGGTTGCGCCCGGCGGTCGTTTAACCCGTCAGCGTGATCTAGCTTGGGAAATGCTCACCGCCATTCCTGGTGTTACCTGTGTTCGACCTCAGGCTGCGCTTTACCTGTTCCCCCGCCTCGATCCCAAGATGTACCCGATCAAGGACGACCAGCAGTTCATTCTGGATCTGTTGCTGGAAGAAAAAGTCCTGCTCGTGCAGGGCAGCGGTTTTAACTGGCACGACCCGGATCACTTCCGCGTCGTAATCCTCCCCCACGAAGAAGACCTCCGCGAAGCCATTACCCGAATTGGGCGCTTCCTGGAAAGCTATCGCAAACGTCACGCTTGAAAGAAAATTAGACTATGAAACCAGAAAATATTGGCCTTAATGTTGGCTTATTAGGTGTTGGTACGGTGGGTGGCGGCACCTATAACGTCCTCGTTCGTAATGCGGAAGAAATCTCCCGCCGTGCTGGACGTCCAATCCGCATATCAGTCGTTGCTGATCGCAATATTGAGCTGGCCAAAAAAATCACCGGCGGTAATTGTAAAATTACTAACGATGCCTTTGCGGTGGTGAATGACCCTGAGATTGACGTGGTTGTCGAACTGATCGGTGGTTACACCATCGCCAAAGATTTAGTCATGCAGGCTATCGCCAAAGGCAAACACGTCGTCACCGCCAACAAAGCCTTGCTCGCCGTGCACGGCACCGAAATTTTCAAAGCGGCCAGCGATAAAGGCGTGATGATTGGGTTTGAAGCAGCCGTCGCCGGCGGCATCCCGATTATCAAGGCCCTGCGCGAAGGCCTCACCGCCAACCGTATTCAAGCTATCGCCGGCATCATCAACGGTACGACAAACTTCATCCTGTCAGAAATGCGTGACAAAGGCTTGCCCTTTGCTGACGTACTGGCTGAAGCGCAACGTCTGGGCTACGCCGAAGCTGACCCAACATTTGACATTGAAGGCGTGGACGCTGCCCACAAAATCACCCTTCTATCAGCCATTGCTTTCGGAATTCCCGTTCAATTTGATAAAGCACACGTCGAAGGCATCAGCAAACTTGACGCCAAAGACATTAAATACGCCGAACAACTGGGTTACCGCATCAAACTACTCGGCATTACCAAACGACAAGCCAAGGGTATTGAACTCCGTGTTCACCCCACACTCATTCCAGCCAAGCGGCTGTTAGCCAGTGTCGAAGGCGCGATGAACGCTGTCGTGGTTCAAGGTGACGCGGTTGGTACAACGTTGTACTACGGCAAAGGAGCCGGTGCAGAACCTACCGCCTCTGCTGTTATCGCTGATTTGGTTGATGTCGCCCGTCTGGAAAGTGCCAAGTCCGAACACCGTGTGCCCCATTTGGCTTTCCAAGACAACGCGATGTCGACACTCCCGATTCTGCCGCTCAGCGAAGTGGAATGTGGCAACTACCTACGCCTGCGAGTCCAAGATAAACCGGGCGTACTGGCTGATATCACCCGTATTCTGGCCGACAGCAACATCTCTATTGACGCCATGATGCAAAAAGAGCCGGGTGAAGGTGAAGGTGAAACTGACATCATTATCCTGACGCACATTTGCAAAGAATCGGATGCAGATGCTGCGATTGTTAGGATCGAGTCACTTTCTGTCGTGCAGGGTAGAGTGACCCGCCTGCGCTTGGAAGAGTTGCAATAATCTAATGATCCGCAAGCTGTTTTCCCGTTTCTTTCGAAGCCCCGGTAAGAGTCATTCTGCCGGTCTAGGTAGCACTAGCGCCACCACCCTCACCCTCACCCGCAAACAACACGGAATAAATCGTGATGATGTGAGTCAGGGTAGCCGACGCACCTGTGATGCGCTGCATCAGGCCGGTTACGAGGCCTATGTTGTCGGTGGCGCCGTTCGTGATTTGATGTTGGGGGCGCACCCCAAAGATTTTGATGTCGCCACCAATGCCACACCAGAACAGGTTAAGCGCTGTTTTCGACGTTCTCGCATCATTGGTCGCCGCTTCCAGATTGTGCACGTTTATCAGGGCAGCGAAGTCATTGAAGTGACCACCTTCAGGGGTAGCCATGATGCCAAGACGGATGCTCATGGACGCGTTCTAAACGACAACGTTTTTGGCAATATGGCTGAAGATGCTGCGCGCCGTGATTTCACGGTTAATGCGCTTTATTACGACCCTCACCGGGAAGTGGTGGTGGATTATCACCACGGCGTTGCTGATATCAAAGCCGGCTTGCTACGCATGATTGGTGACCCCGCAAAGCGTTATCGTGAAGACCCGGTCCGAATGCTCCGGGCGGTACGACTGTCGGCTAAATTGGGTTTGACCATCGAGAAAGACACTCGCCATCCGATCACCGAAATGGCTGGGCTGATTGAGAATATTCCACCAGCCCGTCTGTTCGACGAGATGCTTAAGTTGCTGACATCTGGCTATGCGGAAAAATGCCTTCGCCAATTGCGACATGAAGGGCTACACCACGGCTTGCTGCCACTGCTCGACGTCATCCTAGAACAGCCGCAAGGCGAACGTTTCGTTATGCGTGCGCTGAACAATACCGACGAACGAGTTCGCCAAGGCAAGAGCATTTCACCCAGCTTCCTATTTGCTACGCTGCTATGGCATGAGGTGCTGGGTACTTGGGAAGCCTTAAAACGGGGCGGAATGTTGCCGATTCCTGCATTACATGAAGCCATGGACGATGTGCTTGATAGCCAAGCCGAAAAGCTGGCTATCACCCGAAGAATTTCGGGCGACATCAAGGAAATCTGGGCCTTACAACCACGCTTCCAGCAACGGGCAGGCAAACGACCCTACGCGCTACTCGAACATATTCGCTTCCGTGCGGCTTACGACTTTCTCCTGTTACGTGGAGAGGCTGGAGAATTACAAGACGAAGATGCCACCCTGCCTGCTTGGTGGACCGATTTTCAGGATGCCGATGGCGAAACCCGTGCGGCCATGCTCCAACCTGACCAACCCCCCGCCAAACGCCGTCGCCGCCGCAAAAAGTCTGCAGATAGCAGTAGCGACGAATAAAGTCATGCCGCACACGGTGCACACTGCGTATATCGCGCTGGGAGCAAATCTGGATAAGCCAGAAGTGACATTACGCGCCGCTATAACAGCCCTAAACCAAACCAAGGGTATTCTGGTGAAGGCTGAGTCCAGCTTTTATCGGACAGCCCCCATTGGTATGACCGGGCAACCCGATTTTGTGAATGCGGTGGTTCAAGTAGCAACAATGCTAGGGCCAAATACCTTGCTTGATAGCCTATTTGCCATCGAAAACGCATTTGGGCGTATCCGTAAAGAACGTAATGGGCCTAGAACGCTT
>JBEGTT010000183.1:0-3915 GCA_041179245.1 Pseudomonadota bacterium | reverse complement strand
AGTTGCCAATAGAGCGAGAGAAAACCTCCCGCATGCATGCCCCCGTTCGGCTGATTTCCCACAACAAAATTTTGGAAAACGCTGGGTTTACCGTCTGCTCAGATGAGCTTTGGCGAACTGTGCCATTCCATACAGAACGACTCAAGTCACGCTGAATGGCACTTGCCCGAAGCGGAATCTCTTGCAACGAGGCCGGGAACACTCGCCCACCGGCTACCGCTGAAGCCAATAAAGCGGGATGGATATTGGCGTTTTCCTGCTCATCTGCTGTATCAGCAAACGCTTGATCCAGCGGAGCCAATACCAAACCGCGCCATCCAACCCCTAGGTAGCCCTGATAACCCTTTGTCTCTTGCGCAACCGCTAAATAGGAGCGACCCGCAAAGCGGATTTGCTGCAATCCACCATTGGCAACTACAAGGTCTGCCCCGATAGGAATCTGCCACGGATCACTACTGGCAATAATCTTTCCGCAATCATCCAGCAAAGCCAGAACACAAGGATTGTCATCTTGTGACAAGCCCTTAAAAATACGCTCCATTTCATCCGCAAAACGGAAACACAATGCAAGTACACCCAGAATTTCACCACTCGCCGAAGTGACCCGGTAAGCGAAAATTAAGGAATGTTGCCGATTCGGGAATAAATCGCTATGGCCATAAAACTCAACGAAGGGAGCACTTGTACTGAGGGATTCACGCACCCACGAATCACCAATGTGCGCAGTCTGTTCGCCGTCTAATCTGGCCAAAATTTGACCCGAAGGTTTCAGCAGGACTACGTCGTCATAAACTGAGTATTTGCGGACATACTCCCGAAATCTCTGTTGCAGAGACGGCAACTCATCAGGGTGCGCTGCAAAGCGACGAATATCGTCGTCAGTCGCCAAAAATCCAATATCAGCCGTTCGCTCAAACAGATTTCTGACCAAAATATCGATAACAACCTGAGATTTGGCGGCCATGTCCTGCACACGCTTGGCTAGCGTTCGTTCAGCTAAATTATTGAGCAACACACCGGTCAGGCTGGAAAATGCTTCCCGAGTCCCCCCCATTTCAGCCGTCGTGCCCGACAATTGGCCCAGAAGATTCAGGTTGTCCCAAACCGCCTGTAGCGACTGAAGCATCTCTCGATACTCCTCAATCTGCGGCATAAACGGAAGTAATGGCCTAACACTGTTGTTAACTTCGATACCTTTGTAACGCGCCACCTTCGTCTCCTGCAGGACATTGAACGCTATTTACCAGCAACACTCATGCCCATAAGGGTACTCAGCTAAGGCTAGCGTGCCGAAAAAATACGCACCAACCGCAAGCAATAGCGGCATATTTGTCAAAGTAACGCACCAGAACGAGGCGGTAAATCCAAACGGTTTTAAGTCGACAATTAGCCAACCTTTTAGCAGGCTGATCTGCTGGGTTATGATTAACGCTCCAACCAAAATCAAAGAGTGAGTATCTTGAGTTCAAAAGTTCAATACACCGTTTTTCAGGAGTCTTCCGGGCTATGGATTGCACAAACCATAAATTTGGATATCGAGATCAGTTCTGATGGTGAAACAGAACAAGAGGCCCTCGAAAACCTGCAGGAAGCCCTAAACCTGCACGTCGAAAATTATGTATTGCCAAGTTTGGTGGGGAACACTTCTGACGCCGAAGAATAGCCCTCCCATATGTCGACTTGTATGGATTGGATTGGCTGCTTTCTGTGCATCAGCCTGCCAGTCATGGAATCCTGCACTTAGCCATACTCCGAGCACAGCACATATTGTTTCAGAGGGACTTATCGACTGCTTCCAACCGGTTCGATCTGCATCATCGAAACCCATATTCTGTGAAGCCTCTGCGGTTGTAAAACAGGGAAATTCCCTAATTTTTCTCAGTGACAAACCGTTGTTATCTGGCTCTCCGGGATTTTCCGTTAAATTAAACGGATTCCTGCCCGAACTGGGCACCTCAGTGCCTGTTCAAGGAAACGCTATCAAGGCAGCTTCAAAATTTGAAGCCATAACCCAAACACCAGATCAACAGTTCATCATCGCGACAACCGCTTTTGATCGTTTTGACCCGGAAAATTCGCAATGGGATCAATACAACACCCTATTGGTTTGGCCTGCTGATTCCCCCGAAAACGCCAAGCCGATTAACCCAAGCACCCGCAATGGCATTACAAGCTCGCTGGCGATTCGTAAAGCGCTTGAATCCTATTTAGGCGCACCTTATTTCAAGCTTGAAGGCTTAACGCTTTTACCGGACAACGGTTTGGTTCTGGGTATTCGTGAAATAGGCAACAACCATCAGGACTTTGCTTACCGAATATTGATGATTAGTGCGAGACTGGAAAAATCGCCTGCCGGGGAATTTAGTGTAGATCTGGCAACGCTCACCACCATCCTCGACTACACGCCACCAGATTCTCTAGGATTAGACTCAAATTTAGGCATTTCAAGCATCGAGGCTATTCCCGGAACCTATCAGTTGTACTTCACCACCAGCCATGAAGAGGGCGAAGATTTTAGTGCTTACCTTTGGGAATGGAACACGTTGGCCAGCGACCACCCACCCAAACTTTTACGAGAAAAAACAGGTAGCCCGCTTCGTTTTAACCACAAAGCAGAGGGCATAGCCGTACTCGACGCTCACCACCTGTTCATCGTCCATGACGATGACCGGAAAACCGGGGGGCAACCTTTCCGGCAACCGCACCAAGCGCCCTACTCAATCATCGAGTTAGACGATTTCCACTGAAGTACCGGCTGCAACCAAGTCAAACAACGCCACTAAATCCTGATTACGCATTCTGATGCAACCATGCGACCCAGGCTTACCGACTTCAGTCGTGTCCGGGGTACCGTGGATATAGATATAACGACGCATCGTATCGACATCACCCCACCGATTTCTGCCCGGCTCACAGCCACACAACCAAAGAATACGGGTCAAAATCCAGTCGCGCTCTGGGAAATTTTCAGATAATTCAGGAGACCAAATTTCACCAGTTGGGCGGCGCGCAACAAAAACCGTGTTTTCTAGCTGCCCAGCACCAATCTTGGCTCTAATCCGATGGAACCCACGCGGTGTCTTGTAACTACCCGATTGCTCCCCTGCCCCATTGGCCGCCGTTGAAACGGAATACGCTGCGAGTTGTGCCCCCGAAGCGGTATCCAGCACGGTCAGCGTCTGGTCAGGGATAGAAATTCGAATTTTCATGCCACCGCCCCTTCTCTGTTTTTGCTGCTGGCGTCGTGCCATAAAAAAACGAGAAAGTTGCTCACCACATTCATCTGCTAACAAACCACCTTCAACGCTAGTTTTATGGTGCAACAAACCTGCTTCAAATAGCTGATGGCGGCTGACGTGTGCACCCGTTTTTGGTTCAACGGCACCATAAACCACCCGACCAATTCGGGCGCTGTGAATCGCGCCGGCACACATCACACACGGTTCTAGCGTCACATAAAGCGTAGCGCCCGCCAGCCGGTAATTTCCCAACCGTTTAGCGGCAGCTCGAATTGCCATAACCTCGGCATGAGCCGTCGGATCATGCGAACCAATGGGGGCATTCCATCCCTCACCAATAATTGCCCCATCGCTAACCACTACTGCACCAACGGGAATTTCTCCTCGTTCACCCGCCTGTTGCGCCAAAGCAAGCGCTCGGCGCATGAAGGATTCATCATCGAGCAAAAAAGTCACGCCAACTTCGCCGCAATCCAAGCATCAAGCTTCTGTGCATCAACGGCGAATTTGCGAATCCCATCGGACAGCTTTTCAACGGCCATTGCATCTTCGTTATGCTGCCAGCGGTAAGTTTTTTCATCCAGCACCAAGCGCTGCTGGTGGCTACGCCGTGCTTCCGCCTCACCCAAAGCAGCGGACAAGGTCGCGGGTTTTGCCGCCAGTTGATCCAATAAAT
>JBEGTT010000182.1:0-12977 GCA_041179245.1 Pseudomonadota bacterium | reverse complement strand
AAGGCTGTACATAAACTGTCTCCCAATTTGTACAACAGGATAAAGGTCAGCACCAATCCAGCTCTCCGCCAACCCGCTCTGCCGATAAATTCATTGAAGGGTTCAACTACCGCTTCTCGTAGCGATTTTGGTTGCTGACTGTTAGCCGGTTCCTTTACCTTCAACACCATTAACATTCCGGGCAGTAAGAATAATGCCGTCACTGCAAATACCACCTCCCACGGTAGCCTGTCAGCCAAAATTAAAGATAGCGATCCAGGCACCAGTCCAGCGACCCGGTAGGCGTTTACGTGTACCGAGTTTCCAAGCCCCAGCTCTTCATTACTCAATATTTCTCTGCGAAAGGCGTCAATCGCAATATCTTGTGTCGCAGAAAACAACGCAATAGCTGATGCCAGTAAAACTATCTGCGGTATATCTTCTTTGGGGTTGAGCCATCCCAATGCAATCACGGTGCCAAATAGGAATAACTGACTAAACAACATCCATCCACGTCTTCTTCCGACTCCAAGAATAGGATAGCGATCTAATAATGGCGCCCATAAAAACTTCCATGTGTAGGGAAATTGTATAAGGGCGAAAAATCCGATCGTTTTTAGGTCGACACCCTCACTCCTGAGCCACGCAGGCAAAAGATTGAGCAGCAAATAGAGTGGAAGTCCCGAAGAAAACCCCGTTACCACGCATATCAACATCTTGCGCGTTAGCAATGGCTGCAAAGTATTGAACCAACCCATGTCAGATATTTCCAATTCTTATTTGAAATAACAAAAAGGGCACCGAAGTGCCCTTTTTAAACTTGCTGATCAAGCCAGTACTTACTTATGCGTCTAGCACTTCGCCGCTTACGACAGCAGTTTCTACTGTTGCTGACGTAATTTGTGGATTTCTGGCAGCTTTGCGGCTTCGGTGATGTGCTAAGCCCGTACCCGCTGGTATCAAGCGACCCACGATGACGTTTTCCTTCAGGCCACGCAACTCATCCCGTTTGCCCATGATGGCGGCTTCGGTCAGAACGCGTGTCGTTTCCTGGAAGGAAGCGGCAGAGATAAACGAGTCAGTCGACAAGGATGCCTTCGTAATACCCAACAGAATGTTGTCGTACACCGCAGGCAACTTACCTTCTGCATTCATCCGATCGTTCGTTTCAAGAACATCCGCGCGTTCAACTTGTTCGCTCTTGATAAAACGCGTATCTCCTGATTCTGCAATGGTCACCCTACGCAACATCTGACGCACGATCACTTCGATATGCTTGTCGTTGATCTTCACACCTTGCAAACGGTAAACATCCTGTACTTCATCAGTGATGTAACGCGCCAGTGCTTCGATACCTTGAAGACGCAGGATGTCGTGTGGATCAGGTGAACCTTCGACCACTTTTTCACCCTTATTAACCACCTGACCATCGTGCACCAGCACGTGTTTGTCTTTCGGAATCAGGTATTCGTGCGTCACACCTTCAAGGTCAGTAATGACCAGACGTTGCTTGCCCTTAGTTTCCTTACCGAAGGAAGCGGTACCGGTGAATTCCGCCAGCGTAGACGCGTCCTTCGGCGTACGCGCTTCGAACAACTCAGCTACCCGTGGCAGACCACCAGTAATATCCCGTGTCTTCGCAGACTCTTGCGGAATACGAGCCAGAACATCACCCACCCCAACATGCTGACCGTCTAGAACGGAAATAATTGAACCAACCTGTACAGCGATCGCTACAGAGTGATCGGTCCCATGCACCTTCACTTCATTACCGGCCTCGTCTAGCAACTTGACGATTGGGCGAACACCCTTAGTCGCCGTTTTGCCGCCGCGCTTGTTATCGATAACCACCAGCGAGGACAAACCAGTTACATCGTCGATTTGTTTCGCAACCGTAATGCCTTCTTCTACGTTATCAAAACGCACGATACCGGCGTATTCCGTAACAATTGGGCGAGTATGCGGATCCCACGTTGCCAGTACCGCACCAGCCTTGATAACCTGGCCTGCATCAACGGCCAATGTCGCGCCGTAAGGAACCTTGTGACGTTCACGTTCACGATGACTTTCGTCCGTGATGATAATTTCGCCAGAGCGGGTGATCACAACCTTTTCACCCTTGGCGCTGGTAACGAAACGTAGATTGTCGGTCAGCTTAATCAAACCAGATGATTTAGCCTCAACCTTGTCAGCAGCAGCAGCACGAGATGCGGCACCACCCACGTGGAAGGTACGCATGGTTAGCTGTGTACCTGGTTCGCCGATGGACTGAGCGGCGATAACACCGATCGACTCACCCATGCTGACCAGATTGCCGCGACCGAGGTCACGACCATAACATTTAGCGCACAAACCATATCGAGTGTCACAGGTCAGCGGCGTACGAACCTTAACTTCGTCGATGCCGAGTTTGTCGATCAGATCAACCGCATCTTCATCTAACAAGCTGCCAGCAAAAATAATCGTCTCTTGGCTATCTGGATCGACGAGGTCTTCTACCGTCACGCGACCCAAAATACGTTCGCGCAACGCTTCAATAACTTCACCGCCTTCAACCAAAGCCTTAACCGCGAAGCCATTGCTAGTACCACAATCATCCTTGGTGATAACCAAGTCTTGCGTTACATCCACCAAACGACGCGTCAGGTAACCGGAGTTCGCTGTCTTCAGCGCCGTATCGGCAAGACCTTTACGTGCGCCGTGCGTAGAGATGAAGTACTGAAGCACATTCAGGCCTTCGCGGAAGTTCGTCGTAATCGGTGTTTCGATAATCGAACCGTCCGGCTTAGCCATCAGACCCCGCATACCAGCCAACTGACGAATCTGCGCAGCGGAACCCCGAGCGCCTGAATCGGCCATCATAAAGATGGAGTTGAAGGAATCTTGTTTCACAACCTTGCCATGACGATCTTCAACTTCTTCGTGGCCCAGCTGATCCATCATCACCTTAGCGACTTGGTCACCGGTACGACCCCAAATATCCACAACCTTGTTGTAGCGTTCACCGTTGGTCACCAAACCGTTGGTGTATTGATGTTCAATTTCCTTCACTTCGGCTTCAGCAGCAGCGATGATCTTGTGCTTTTCTGGCGGCACTTTCATATCGTCTGAACAGAAAGAAATACCAGCGCGGGTCGCCAGCGCATAGCCGTTTTGCATCAAATGATCGGCAAAAACAACGGTTTCTTTCAAACCGCAACGACGGAAAGATTCGTCAATCAGCTTAGAGATTTCTTTCTTCTTAAGCGGCTGGGCGATCACAGAAAACGGCAGGCCCTTAGGCAAAATCTTGGACAAAAACGCACGGCCAACGGTGGTGTTTACGCGAACCAACTTTTCAATCCACTCATCTTCACCAATACCGGGTTCGTACTGTTTCAAACGAACCGTGACGCGAGCAAGAAGATCCACATCCTTATTACCTAAGGCGCGTTCCATTTCTGCCACGTCAGAGAAGAACATTCCCTCACCTTTAGCATTGATGCGTTCGCGAGTCGCGTAATACAGACCCAACACAATATCTTGCGAAGGAACAATGATCGGCTGACCGTTGGCAGGAGACAGAACATTGTTCGACGCTAGCATCAGCGTACGAGCTTCCATCTGCGCTTCTAGAGACAAAGGTACGTGAACCGCCATTTGGTCGCCGTCAAAGTCGGCGTTGAACGCAGCACAAACCAGTGGGTGCAACTGAATCGCCTTGCCCTCAATCAGGGTTGGTTCAAATGCCTGGATACCCAAACGGTGCAGCGTTGGCGCACGGTTCAGCATGACCGGATGTTCACGGATCACGTCTTCCAAGATGTCCCATACCACCGGCTCTTGGCTTTCAACCATCTTTTTGGCTTGCTTGATGGTGGTAGCCAGACCCAGCACTTCCAACTTGTGGAAAATAAAAGGCTTAAACAGTTCCAGCGCCATCAACTTTGGCAAACCACACTGGTGCAACTTAAGCTGCGGCCCAACCACAATCACGGAACGACCAGAGTAATCGACGCGTTTACCCAACAAGTTTTGACGGAAACGACCGCCCTTACCCTTGATCATGTCTGCCAGTGACTTCAGCGGACGCTTGTTCGCGCCAGTCATCGCTTTGCCGCGACGACCATTATCCAGCAGAGAGTCAACTGACTCTTGCAGCATACGTTTTTCGTTGCGAACAATAATTTCCGGAGCTTTGAGCTCAAGCAAACGCTTCAGACGATTGTTACGGTTAATAACGCGGCGATACAAATCGTTAAGGTCGGATGTAGCAAAACGTCCACCATCCAGTGGAACCAATGGGCGTAGGTCTGGTGGCAGCACAGGAAGTACTTCGAGCACCATCCAATCAGGCTTAATACCAGACTTCAGGAATGCTTCAAGCACCTTAAGACGCTTGGCCAGTTTTTTGTTCTTAGCTTCGGAGCCAGTCACTTCCAATTCAGCGCGCAGCGACTCAACTTCGCTTGGCAGATCAAGATTACGCAGTAACTCGCGGATACCTTCAGCGCCCATTAGCGCCTGGAAGTCATCTCCGTGCTCTTCAACCATATCCAAATACTGCTCTTCTGTCAGCAATTGGCGACGTTGCAGATTGGAAACCATACCGGGCTCAGTAACTACGTACGCTTCGAAGTACAAAACCCGTTCGATGTCGCGCAACGTCATGTCCAGAACCATACCCAGACGGGATGGCAGGGACTTCAAGAACCAAATGTGTGCAGTCGGAGAAGCCAATTCGATGTGACCCATGCGGTCACGACGAACCTTCGCCAACGTAACTTCAACGCCACATTTTTCACAAATAACACCACGGTGCTTCAGACGCTTGTACTTACCGCAAAGACATTCGTAATCTTTGATTGGGCCAAAAATTTTGGCGCAAAACAAGCCATCGCGCTCTGGTTTAAAAGTGCGGTAGTTAATGGTTTCAGGCTTTTTGACTTCGCCATAGGACCAGGAACGGATTTTTTCTGGAGAGGCCAGACCGATGGTGATCGCGTCAAATTCCTCTTCCGCCGTCACCTGCTTGAATAAATCGAGCAATGCTTTCATCGTTTAACTCCCAGTCCTAATCAGTTGCGTTCCATGTCGATATCAATCGCCAGCGAACGGATTTCCTTGACCAACACGTTGAAGGATTCCGGCATACCGGCATCAATTCGGTGTTCACCCTTGACGATGTTTTCATAGACCTTAGTCCGGCCATTCACATCGTCTGACTTCACCGTCAACATTTCTTGCAGCACATACGATGCGCCGTAGGCTTCCAATGCCCAGACTTCCATTTCACCGAAACGCTGTCCACCAAACTGAGCTTTACCGCCCAGTGGTTGCTGCGTAACTAGTGAGTATGGGCCTGTCGAACGTGCGTGCATCTTGTCATCAACCAAGTGATGTAGTTTCAGCACATGTTTGAAGCCTACTGTTACGGAACGTTCAAACTCATCACCGGTACGACCGTCATACAAGGTGACCTGACCAGATTCTGGTAAACCAGCGAGGCGCAGCATGTGCTTAATTTCTTCTTCGTTGGCGCCATCAAAAACCGGGGTAGCAAACGGCAAACCGCCCTTCAGATTTTCAGCCAGCTCAAAGATTTCCTTGTCGTTCAGCTCGTCGAGGTTTTCTTTCTTACCGCGGCTGTTGTAGACCTGATCCAAATATTCTCGTACTTCCTTCACTGCGACCTGCTTACGCAACAGTTCAGCAATCTTGTCACCGATACCGCGAGCAGCCCAGCCCAAATGGGTTTCGAGAATCTGCCCCACGTTCATCCGGGAAGGAACGCCCAATGGGTTCAATACGATATCAACAGGCTTGCCATCAGCCATGTACGGCATATCTTCAACCGCAACGATGCGTGAAACAACACCCTTGTTACCGTGACGACCGGCCATCTTGTCACCGGGTTGCAAGCGACGTTTAACTGCAACGTACACTTTGACCATTTTCTGAACGCCCGGTGGAAGTTCATCACCTTGCGTCAGTTTTTTACGTTTGCCTTCGAAAGCACTATCGAAATCTTTACGTGTTTGCTCCAAGCCATCACGAACCTGTTCCAGCTGCGTTGCTGCGTCATCATCCGCAACACGAATATCGAACCAATGGTGTGCATCAATTGAGTCCAAATACTCTTGCGTGATCTCGCTGCCCTTGGCTAGTTTCTTTGGTCCGCCATTGGCCTTTTTGCCCATAATCATCCGGCCAACACGCTCGAATGCATCACGTTCAACGATCCGCATCTGGTCTGCCAAGTCCAACTTGTAGTGACGAAGATGTTCATCAATGATGGACTGAGCGCGACGATCGCGTTCAATACCTTCACGGGTAAACACCTGCACATCAATAACTGTCCCAGACATGCCGGATGGCACGCGCAAGGAAGTGTCTTTCACATCGGAAGCCTTCTCGCCGAAAATTGCACGCAGCAACTTTTCTTCTGGCGTCAGCTGGGTTTCACCCTTCGGTGTCACCTTACCAACCAATACGTCAGCGGCGGTTACTTCAGCGCCGATATAAACAATCCCGGACTCATCCAGACGATTCAGCTGCGACTCACCCAAGGAGGCGATATCACGGGTAATTTCTTCTGGTCCCAGCTTGGTATCACGCGCAACAACCGTCAGTTCTTCGATATGGATAGAAGTAAAGCGATCTTGAGCAACAACTCGTTCGGAGATCAGGATCGAATCTTCGAAGTTGTAGCCGTTCCATGGCATAAACGCCACCAGCATGTTTTGCCCTAGTGCAAGTTCACCCATGTCGGTTGAGGCGCCATCGGCTACTACATCGCCCTTGGCAATTTTGTCGCCTACTTTGACGATAGGCCGTTGATTGATGTTGGTGTTCTGATTAGAGCGGGTGTACTTAGTCAGGTTGTAGATATCAACACCGACTTCGCCAGCAAACGCTTCGTTATCGTTAACCCGAACCACAACCCGCGCTGCATCCACGTAATCAACCGTACCACCGCGTCGTGCAACAACGGCTGTTCCAGAGTCAACCGCGACGGTTCGCTCGATACCCGTACCGACCAGAGATTTTTCTGGGCGCAAACAAGGCACTGCCTGACGCTGCATGTTGGCACCCATCAAGGCACGGTTCGCATCATCGTGTTCTAGGAACGGAATCAACGAAGCGGCAACCGACACGATCTGCCCAGGGGCAACGTCCATGTATTGAACACGTAACGGTTCAGCAAGAATGGTTTCGCCCTTCTCCCGGCATGTAACTAACTCATCGGTCAGTTTGCCATCTTCGTCCAGCTCGGCATTGGCCTGAGCAACGACGTAGCGTCCTTCTTCAATCGCAGAAAGGTATTCAATTTGGTCAGTTACCTTACCGTCAGCAACCTTACGGTAAGCAGTTTCGATAAAACCGTAATCATTCACACTGGCGTACAAAGCCAAAGAATTAATCAGACCGATGTTCGGACCTTCCGGTGTTTCAATCGGGCACACACGACCGTAATGGGTTGGGTGCACATCTCGAACTTCAAAGCCAGCGCGCTCGCGAGTCAAACCACCGGGACCGAGTGCAGAAACACGACGTTTGTGCGTGATTTCAGACAGCGGATTGGTTTGATCCATAAACTGTGACAGTTGACTCGAACCAAAGAATTCCTTGATCGCAGCACTGATTGGCTTGGCATTGATCAGGTCATGCGGCATCAAATTATCTGATTCAGCTTGGTTCAGACGTTCCTTAACGGCACGCTCAACTCGGACCAGACCTGCGCGGAATTGGTTTTCAGCCAGCTCGCCCACCGAGCGAACACGACGGTTACCCAAATGGTCAATGTCATCAATTTCGCCACGACCATTACGCAACTCAACCAGAATTTTGATGACAGCGACGATATCGCGTGGCGACAAGGTGAGTTGTTCGCGAACTTCAGCATTGGTGCCTAGCGCCTTGATTTTGCCGTATAGCTCGCTAGCTGCAGCTTCCGTCATATTCTCGCCCAGTTGGCGTGGCCCAAATGGCAATTCAGATACCAGTTCCTGAATACGTGTCAGCGGCAAACCTGTCGCTTCAGCCATATTTTTAAGGGCAGCTTCTGCGCGGGAGGCCAAGCTCTTAACCATCACCTTGTATTCAACAACCGCGTCACGAGACAAGCGGCGATTAAATTTCATCCGGCCTACGTTAGAGAGGTCGTATCGTTCGTCAGAGTAAAACAGGCCTTGGAACAAAATCTCGACAGACTCTTCAGTCGGTGGTTCGCCAGGACGCATCATCCGGTAGATAGCAACGCGCGCTGATTGACGTGTTGTAGTGTCATCTGAACGTAGCGTTTGCGAAATAAATGCGCCGCGATCAAGTTCATTGGTGTACAGCGTTGGCAGTTCGGTGATGCCTGCCTCGATCAGCTTTGCCAGCAGAGTTTCGGTGATTTCTTCGTTGGCACCGGCCAGTACTTCGCCAGTCGTAGTATCCACAACATGCTGAGCAACGACCCTGCCCATTAAGAAATCTTCAGGAACGATAATTTGGTTTACGTTGGCTGCCTGCAAATCACGAATGTGCTTAGCCGTAATCCGCTTATCTTTGGCCACAATGACCTTGCCATCAGATCCGCAAATATCGAAACGGGCCATTTCGCCACGCAAACGCTCAGGAACCAGTGCAAATTCAATCTTGTCTTTTGCCAGATTGAACATGTCAAAGTCGAAGAACTCGCGCAGGATTTCTTCGGTGTTCATGCCAATGGCGCGCAACAGCGTGGTAACGGGCATCTTACGACGACGGTCAACACGGAAAAATAGTGAATCCTTGGGGTCAAACTCAAAGTCCAACCATGAACCACGGTATGGAATCACCCGTGCAGAGAACAACAGCTTCCCTGAGGAATGCGTTTTACCCCGGTCATGTTCGAAAAATACGCCTGGCGAACGGTGCAACTGGGAAACAATCACCCGCTCAGTTCCGTTAATCACAAAAGAACCATTGGTCGTCATCAGAGGGATTTCTCCCATGTAGACTTCCTGTTCTTTGACTTCCTTAATCGTGTCAGGTGCCTCACGGTCCAGAATGACCAAACGCACCCTTGCGCGCAACGAAGAGGCGTATGTCAGCCCCCGTTGCTGGCACTCTGACACGTCAAACGGAGGCGTACCAAGCTGGAAGCTGACAAATTCGAGTTTGGCGTTACCCGAATGCGACACAATCGGGAAAATAGAAGTAAAGGCTGCTTGCAAACCTTCATTCTTGCGCTGAGTGACAGGGACTTCTGCCTGCAAAAAATCCGTGAAGGAATTCAGCTGCGTCGCCAACAAAAAAGGCACATCGAGAACGCTATCACGCTTGGCAAAACTCTTGCGGATACGTTTTTTCTCGGTATAGGAGAAGGTCATGGTGGCTCCGAGATCAAAAATCAGAAAGCAAAAAACCCTGATACAAATGGGCAAACGCAAACGCGCTACGACTTTCGCCGCTTAGCTTCGCTTGCGTTTGCCAACTATAAAGTTGCCATAACAGGTAAATAAAAACGCTGTGATCAGCATTTACGCCAATCACAGCAGAGAAACAAAAGCGATTACTTCAATTCGACCTTAGCACCAGCATCTTCAAGTTGCTTCTTCAATGCTTCAGCATCAGCCTTAGGGATACCTTCTTTAACTGGCTTAGGTGCGCCGTCAACTAGATCCTTCGCTTCCTTCAGGCCAAGACCTGTTACTGCGCGAACAACCTTAATGACTTCAACCTTCTTCTCACCGGCTGCCAACAGAACGACTGAGAAGTCAGTCTTTTCTTCAACTGCGGCAGAAGCGGCTGGACCAGCAACTGCAACAGCAGCAGCGGAAACGCCAAACTTTTCTTCGAATGCCTTAACTAGGTCATTCAGTTCCATTACGGTCAGGGCGCCAACGGCTTCCAGGATTTCTTCTTTGCTAATTGCCATTTTAATAAACTCCTAAATCAATTCGTGAGCAATACAGATTAAGCGGCTGCAACTTCTTCGCGCTGTTTGGCCAAAGCGTCGACGGCGCGGACGAATCCGGCCACTGGTGCTTGTAGGACGTACAGCAACTTGGAGAGCAACTCTTCGCGGCTTGGGATGGAGGCCAGTGCTTTAATGCCATCCTTATCCAACACCTTGCCAGCGTAGGAGCCAGCCTTCAGAACCAGTTTGTCGTTAGTCTTACCGAAGTCATTCAGAACTTTGGCTGCTGCAACGGGGTCTGCAGAAATGCTGTAAATAATTGGACCAACCATTTGGTCAGCCAATTCAGCAAACTGAGTTCCCGCAACAGCGCGACGCACTAAAGTATTTTTCAACACACGCAAATACACGCCTGATGCACGGGCCTGAGCACGAAGCTTGGTGAGGTCACTCACTTCGATACCACGGTATTCAGCCAGCGCAATCGTTTGAGCATTTGCAACTTGTGCAGACACTTCAGCCACGACGGCTTTTTTATTATCTAGATTGAGACCCACGGGCCTGTCCTCCTATCAAGTCTAAACGCGGTGAAAAATTCACCGCACCCACGGCGACCTGAACCAGGGAGTAAATCCTGTTTCGGGATACACCGTCTGCGCAGGCGGTAATGCTATTAAACCCTTACGGGAACCTGCGGTCTTTGACGACCTGCCGCCAATGCAAGCACTGACAACAGCCCAAAGTTTTGTGCGCTATTAAACAACCAGCGTGGCCTGATCAACGCGAACGCCGGGACCCATCGTGGCTGATACAGCTACCTTCTTGATGTATTGACCCTTGGCGTTGGCTGGTTTGGCCTTGTTCAACGCATCAATCAATGCCTTAATATTTTGCTCTAGGCTTTCGACAGCAAATGAAGCACGGCCAATGGTTGCGTGAATAATCCCGCCTTTATCAGTCCGGTATTGAACCTGACCCGCTTTGGCATTTTTAACAGCAGTAACCACATCCATCGTTACTGTACCAACCTTGGGATTAGGCATCAGGCCACGCGGACCGAGCACTTGGCCCAATTGACCAACAATCTTCATGGCATCTGGCGTGGCAATCACAATATCAAAGTCCATCTTCCCGCCTTTGATTTCAGCAGCCAGATCTTCAAAGCCAACCACTTCAGCCCCGGCAGCCTTTGCCGCTTCGGCTTTTTCACCTTGTGCAAAAACCGCAACACGAACTGACTTACCCGTACCAGCTGGCAACACGACTGAGCCACGAACCAGTTGATCAGACTTACGTGCATCAATACCCAGATTAACAGCCACATCGATTGACTCATCAAACTTTGCAATTGCAGTGGCCTTAGCCAAAGTCAGCGCATCAGTAATCGCATACAGTTTTTGTGAATCAATCTTGCCTTCTAGCGACTTTTGTTTTTTCGTTAGCTTTGCCATCTCAGAGGCCCTCCACCGTAATGCCCATAGAGCGAGCAGAACCTGCGATTGTGCGAATTGCAGCGTCTTGGTCAGCTGCTGTCAGATCGGCATTCTTGGTTTTAGCGATTTCCGCGCACTGAGCAACGGTAATCTTACCTACCTTGTCTGTATGTGGCTTAGCGGAACCCTTAGTGATGCCAGCTGCCTTTTTGATCAAAATAGTCGCGGGGGGCGACTTCATTACAAAGGTAAATGACTTATCCGCAAAGGCTGTAATAACCACGGGAATCGGTAGACCAGGTTCCATACCCTGTGTCTGGGCGTTAAACGCCTTACAGAATTCCATAATATTCAAACCGCGCTGACCCAATGCTGGACCAATCGGGGGGGATGGGTTGGCTTTACCAGCTGGCACTTGCAGCTTGATATAGCCGGTGATTTTCTTGGCCATTTAAACTCCGTTATGAGTGATATCGCGCTTTCGCATTGGCTACTTACGCTCCTCTGCCGAAATCAGGGCTTTCGGCTTACCCAACTACATCAGGTTTTTTCGACCTGAGAAAACTCTAATTCAACTGGCGTGGCGCGCCCAAAAATGGTGACCGACACACGAATACGACTCTTCTCGTAATTAACATCTTCAACAGAACCATTGAAATCCGTAAACGGGCCTTCTTTTACTCGCACCATTTCGCCATTTTCAAACAGTACCTTAGGCCGTGGCTTTTCTACCCCGTCCTGCATCTGCTGCATGATTTTATCGACTTCTTTTTGAGTAATCGGCGTTGGCTTATTCGCAGTACCACCCACAAACCCGCTTACCTTCGGCGTGTTCTTGACCAGATGCCAACTTTCGTCATCCATCGCCATTTCTACGAGAACATAGCCCGGAAAGAACTTACGCTCAGAAATCGATTTCTGACCGTTCTTCATTTCCACAACTTCTTCAACAGGAACAAGAATCTGGCCAAATTTATCCTGCATCCCCTGACGAGCAATTCGCTCAGTCATCGCGCGCATTACACTCTTCTCAAAGCCGGAGTAGGCGTGAACAACATACCAACGCATGCTCATTATTTTTTCCAGCCCAAAATGATGTCGTACATCACCCATTCAAGGGTTTTGTCTGTTAGGTACAAAATAACGGCCATCACCACAACAAAGGCAAATACCGCCGCCGTAGTCATCACCGTTTCTTTGCGCGAAGGCCATACCACCTTACGCGCCTCGACAATTGCCTCTTCAGAAAACGCGTAGAAACGCTGGCCCGCCTCTGTTTTCCATGCAACAGCCGAACTAGCGCCCACACCCAAGAGCACAGACAACACGCGAACCACTAACGCTTGGTCTGCAAGCATATAGAAGCCAGCAACACCGAACGCCAGCAGCAGCAGTGCCAAGGAGAATTTGAGCTTATCAGTCATGTTTACCGTCATTTATGGCAGGGGCGGAGGGAATCGAACCCCCGACCTACGGTTTTGGAAACCGTTGCTCTACCAATTGAGCTACACCCCTGCAGCAGAGACTACAAAGCACCTCGTATTAGGAGGTGCTTTGCTTTGAAACAACGAATTTACTCGATGATTTTAGCGACGACGCCGGCACCAACGGTACGACCGCCTTCGCGAATCGCGAACCGCAGACCTTCTTCCATGGCGATGGGGGCAATCAGCTTAACCGTGATTGACACGTTA
>JBEGTT010000181.1:0-2893 GCA_041179245.1 Pseudomonadota bacterium | reverse complement strand
AAATGGCGCAGCTTTGGAAAACTTGAGCCGTTGGAGGTGACACCATAAATTTCGGCTTGCTGGACGTTGATGTCTCGTTCTGCACCGGAGTGTAGAGCGTTACTGAACAGACAACCGAACGTGCTTACCTGTGCGAGTAGCCGTAATATCCTTGTCGGGTTTGCTGGTTGAGTTCGTCTTTTTCTTGAAGCAGCGCAACACATAAACTGCTTCCTGTCGTCGGGTTTAAATAAGGAGTCAATCTATGACAAAAATTTTTGGTATCAAAAACTGCGACACCATGAAAAAGACCTTTGCCTGGTTTGAGGCGAATGGGCTTGCATACACCTTTGTCGATTACAAGAAGGCCGGCGTAGTTGCTACAGAATTGCCGGTTTGGCTTAACGGCGTGGCTTGGGAGGTTTTACTTAATCGCAAGGGCCTGACTTGGAAAAAGCTATCCGAGGATGAGCGCGCAGATATTAATCAGGCAAAGGCAATTGAATTGATGATTGCACATCCGACGCTGATAAAACGTCCAGTCGTGGCCGTTGGCGAACAGCTTCTGGTTGGTTTCGACCCGGATGCGTTTGCACGGGCACACGCCTAATTTTTCTTGAAACAACATTTTTAGAGGTGCAAAATATTGTTACAAACAGCATAAATTAGGGAGCGACAATGAACTGGTTAGGCAGACTTGTATTTGGCAAGGTCGAATTTGAGGCCAGTGAGGAATACCTAGAATTCCAGTACAAATTCCTCTGCATCGTGATGCTCGCAGGTGCTGTACTTACGGGCCTCTTACTCTTGGGTTCGCATTCAGAAGTTAATCGCATAGACCCCATCCATGTGCGGTCCATGACCATTTTTACCTTTGGTTCATTTGTTTTCTGGTTGTTGCTTCGTGGGCGTAAAAAATGGTTCCTTAGGGTTGGCTGGCCTTATGAAATCTTCTGCATGCTGGAATATGTTTCAGCGCTTTATTTCGTCTCAGAGGACGAGTTCCGCGTGGTTTGGTTTTTGACCAATGTTCCAGGCGTCTATCTTCTGCTTGGGCAACGTGCAGGGTTTGTTATCACGGCTGCAACAGCCGTTGGTCTAGCCATCGGGAATGCGTATTTGCCTGCACCTTATTCTCCGAATGCTGTAGCAACCCTCATGTCTAGCGTGATTTATCTGGGGCTGTTTTTCCATGTTTATGCGGACCGATCAATCTCCTACTTCATTCGGATGCGAGATTCGAACAAGCAACTCTACTACCTTGCCATGCACGACCAGTTGACTGGTGTTCTGAATGCGCGTGCCTATTACGAAATCTGTGACCGTTTCATTTTGCTGGCCAAGCGCACTAGCGCCCCTTATTCGGTGCTATTCATTGATTTAGATCACTTCAAATCAGTAAATGACACCCACGGGCATGCAGCGGGAGACCTGGTGCTTAAGACGGCTGTTCAGTGTGTGAGTTCCTGCATTCGCACTAGCGATTCGCTGGGGCGCGTTGGCGGTGAGGAATTCAGTGTATTTCTACCCAACACGGATCTGGATTCCGCGATTCAGGTAGCCGAAACGATTCGGCAATCCATTGAGGCGCTAGCAATTAATGTATCTCCTGAAACGACACTAAAAATCTCTGCCAGCATTGGTGTTGCTAAGAATCAACATAGCGACCAGACAATGCAGGAAATTCAGCAACAAGCTGACCTTGCGATGTACAAGGCGAAGAAGGGTGGGCGTAACCGCGTTTCCTGTTTTGAGGAGGCTGCAGTATGAAAACGGTCCTGATTGTAGAGGACGACAAAGCGATCTCTGCGCTACTAGCGTTCATGATTGAAAGGGAAGGTTTTTCTTCCAAGGTCATCGCAGATGGGGCCGAAGCTCGTGAATACATCAAAGCCGGACTGCCCCCGGCGCTAGTGCTCTTGGACGTGATGCTTCCCCGAGCCGATGGCTTCGAACTACTCAACGTAATAAGGGCGCAATTAACCTGGGAAAAGGTTCCCGTCCTAATGCTGACTTGTCGCGGTGGGGAGCAAGATATTTCCCGGGCTTTTGATGCCGGTGCAGATGACTACGTCGTGAAACCTTTTCAACCAGATGAACTCAAAGCCCGCATTCGCAAACTTTTGAAAGCCTGATTTTGTCTTTTTTAAACAATCTGACCTCCTGCCTAACCTTGCTCGCATTAGGCACCAGCATGGCTTATGGCGCTGACTATGAAGTTGAGGCGGGTCTATCGAGGGAAAGCCTTTCAAATAACCGCCCGAGTTGGAAAAGCGAAAACTTCCGACTAACCAAGCTTGGGGAAAACCACGAAGCTTTCTATCTGGGTTGGAGAGAAACTGAGCGATTCCATCTTCAAGACTCCGAGCTGCAACTCGGTACCGTACGAGCCATCGGCTCAGATACCCATGTTCAGCTTGAATTAGGCACAAGCGGCACTTTTCACATTCTTCCCAAGCAATATGGCGATCTCAACGTGCACCGTAATTTGGGAAATGGTTGGGGCGCTGATCTAGGTGGGCGCGTAACGGAGTACCGAATGGGCAATACAACCTTGGTCCGCGCAGGAGTTGAGCGCTATTTGGGGCAAGAACGATTTAGCTACCTACTTTTCGCGGGAGGTCCAGAGGGAAGCGCCATTTCCTCAAGTCACCGCGTTCAATGGGCGCATTACTACGGAGATAAGGACTGGATGGGTGTTTCCGCTGTGCAAGGGCGAGAGACAGATAATCTTGGAGAAGGTGTTTTCTCAACAACTCGCGTTAATGGGGTGTCCCTGTCAGGGCGACATGATTTATCTAGTGACTGGGGATTGATCTGGGAAATGGGCAGCCTGCGTCAAGGTGATATTTATACCCGGAACGGTGCATATGCTGGACTACGCCACTCCTTCTGAACCCCTCCTGCGGGCGGC
>JBEGTT010000180.1:0-17457 GCA_041179245.1 Pseudomonadota bacterium | reverse complement strand
AGACGATAAGTTTTCCTGGCCTTTGGGCACTTTTACCCACCACAGGTGCGTTCCTCATTATCTTGTCAGGTGGCACAACGGGGTTGGGTCAGAAAATTCTGGCGAGCCGATTTTTAGTATGGTTTGGAATTATTAGCTACCCTTTGTATTTATGGCACTGGCCTTTACTTTCGTTTTCAAGAATTGTAGAGGCAGAAACTCCAAGTATCGCCATGCGACTCGTGCTTGTGTTGATGAGTATATTTTTAGCGTGGGCTACTTATATAACGCTAGAACGCCCTATTCGCAGAAAGCCGATCGCTCAATCAACAAAAATTACGGTCATTTTATGTATCAGCATGCTCTTGGTGTTTATCACCGGAGTCGCTATTAGAAAATCTGACGGTTTCCCTTCCAGATCACTATCGAGGTTAAATGGGGATGTCAGTACACTCTCCATTGGTAAAGACCGAGATGATTTAGCAAAAGAGTGCGGCGTTCCAGAAACCGAAAAAAAATTATTTCAGTTCTGCCTTTCGACCCATAAAAATAATGCGGCGTTTGCTGTATTGGGTGACAGTAAGTCAGAAGCTTTATATTACGGACTTGCCCGTGAATCTACGCCAAATATTGGCAGCATATTAATTGGATCAGTAAGACCACCTAGCCAAGATGAATCAAGCCAAACCACCGGTGAAATAAAAAACAGGCTCGCATTCAAGACCATCCTTGATTCGAATTCCATAAAGGTAGTTGTTTTTGTTGTTGCCTTACGAAATATATTTCAGATAGACGATAAAACTGGATTTATTAGTGAATCAGCTACACTACCCACTGAATTACTTGAGCTTTATAGCCGAGCCATTACTAACCTAGAAAACGCAGGTAAGCGGGTTATTTTTGTTATTGACAACCCAACCTTCCCGGACCCCAGAAGTTGCATTAGCGGCGGCATGACCTCTAGTGAATTATTAAATACTTTTGTTAGGCGTAAGGAAAATGCTTACTGCCGTATTAAATATACAGACCACCTTGCCGGCATAGCGCCATACAGAAATTTTATATCGCAGCTACTAGCAAAAAATCCAACGCTTGTGGTTTATGACCCAAGCCCCCTGTTATGCGACACCACCCATAACGAATGTTCAGTTACACGTGATGGTAAATTTCTTTACAGCTATTCTGACCACATATCTGACTATGCCAACTCGATGATTGCGCGTGATTTACTACCTATTATTTTAAAATTACGCGGTTCATAAACGACTGAATATTTTTTCACCCAAGCATTTTCTACAATTCGATCCCATGACGACACAGCAACTTACCATTCTCCATACCGAATCCTCCTTGGGCTGGGGCGGACAAGAAAACCGTACTCTCAACGAAATGCTGACCATGCGAGAAATGGGTCATCGCTGTTTGCTCGCGTGTCAGCCTAGGGCCAAACTGGGCGTTCGAGCCAGAGAAGCTGGTTTTGAAGTGACTGACATCAAAATGCGGGGGGTTTTAGATATCCCAGCCATCTTGCTCTTTCGCCGGCTGATCTCCCGCGAAGGCATCCAGATTGTGAATACCCATAGCAGCAAAGACACACTAATTGCCGGGCTAGCTGCTCGCTCGATGCTGTGTGGTCGCCCTCGTATTGTCCGAACCCGCCATTTGGCCCTACCGATTACCTCTCGCTTTACCTACTCCGTATTGCCAGACCATACCGTGACGGTAAGCGCTTTTGTCGGCGAATACTTGGCCAGTGCGGGTGTGCCACGGGGGAAAATTACTGCTGTGCCAACCGGTATCGACCTGACGCGTTATCAACATACGCCTGATGGTGGAACACTCAAGGCTGAACTTGGACTCACCACAGAAACAGTCTTAATCGGCACCGTCGCTATTCTGCGTAAGAAAAAAGGCCATGCCGAGTTACTGGAAGCGGTGCCCACGGTGCTCGCAAAACACCCCGAAGCCCGATTTATTTTTGCCGGCGACGGGCCTCAGACCAACAATCTAGAGAAACGCATTGTTGAGATGGGCTTGCAAGACAACGTTTTCATGCTGGGTTTGCGTCGTGACGTGATTAACGTCCTGCAAAGTCTAGATATTTTTGTACTCCCAACACACCAAGAGGCCTTGGGCACGGCGTATATCGAAGCCAGCGCGATGGGACTGCCCTGTATTGGCACCAACGTTGATGGCGTGCCGGAAGTGGTGGCCGATGGAGAAACCGGTTTGCTAGTTCCCGCTCAGGACAGTGTGGCGATTGCAGCTGCGGTGTTGCGTTTGCTGGATGACGCGAGACTGCGGCAGCAAATGGGCGAAGCGGCGAGTGCTCGCGTCCGCAAAGTTTTTTCGCGTCAGGCGATGGCTGCAGGGATGGAAAGGCTTTACCGCCGGTTATTGGCGGAACAGGAATCTCAGTAATGGCCACCGCCGGGCTGCGCATACTCGTCATTGGAATCGCCCGAATTGGTGACACCCTACTCCTGACCCCTTGTCTGCGCGCCATCAAAACAGCGTTACCCGACGCTCACTTAACCGTATTTGCCCACCCTAAACGGGCCGATATTCTTGAGCGCTTTGAGCCGATTGACCAGCTAACAGGGACGACTAAACAACGTCTCGCTTTACGAGGGTGGCTGCCGGGAAAAGACTACGACGTAGCCTTCGTCTATGGACGAGATACTTTGCTGCTCAACTACGCAATCAGAGCATCTAAACAAGTTTTCTGTTTTGATGAAGCTGTTTTCTCACCCATTCAGTCACCAACGTTGCACAAAGTTTCCCTTCCCCCCTTTAAGTCCAAGCGAGCAGTTGAAGAGCGGATGATGCTGGTTGACGCCTTTCTAGGGCACGATGCAACCCGTAATAAACGATTGGGCCTAAATTTTTCCACAGCAGAAATAGCCATCGCAACACAGTGGCTACAACAGAAAAAAATTGCTGATCGACATCCTTTAATCGGCCTGCAAATTCACAGCTTCCCGACCAAATCCCATCGCGATTGGCCCACACAACATTTTCTAGCCCTGATACAAGGCATCCTTGGGGCTTCTCCAGAAGCCCACTTCTTGATTTTGGGCGATCAACTAGCAGCCCAAAAAAGCACCCCATTTACTGAACTCTTCCCCGCTGCCATTAGCGTTGCAGCCGGAGAAATGAATCTTCGACACAGTGCCGCATTGATGAGTCTTCTCGACCTTTACGTTGGCGTTGATACTGGCCCCACGCATATTGCAGGCGCACTGGGAATTCCAATGGTTGCCATGTATCACCACAAATACTGGGGCCGAAACCTCATGCCCATTGACAACCCGCTATGCCGGGCCATTGAGCATCCAGAGACAGGCAATCTTGAAGCCACCTCGGGAATGGAGGCGATTCCCGCGCAGCAGGTACTTCAACTTTCAATAGATTTGCTGCACCAAAAATTTGGACAATCTGTCTAAGATGCAAACAGCCCTACCTATTTTGATGTACCACCATGTCAGCCCCAATCCGGGGCTGGTCACTGTGTCACCAGATGTTTTTAAAGCTCAGATTGAAGACTTGGCAAAAAAAGGATGGCGCAGCATCGGAACACAAGAGGTTGAATCATTCTTCGCAGGCAATCCTCTCCCCCCGAAAAGCCTACTCATCACCTTTGATGATGGGTATCTGGACAATTTCGTCCACGCCCACCCCGTGCTTGCTGAATACGGAATGAAAGCGGTCAACTTCCTTGTTACTAGCTGGGTAAAGGATGGCCCGATAAGGCAAGGGATACATGAAACCCCAAATCATCGCGAGTGCAAACGTCGTATTAGCGACGGGGATTCGGATAGCGTGATTGTTCGCTGGTCGGAAGTCGAAGCCATGCAGGCAGCAGGAACCTTTGAATTTCATGCTCACACCCATACCCATACGCGCTGGGATCAACAAGGCATAAACATCCCCAACTGCTGCGACGCCTTGTCAGAAGACCTTGCTAATTGCCAGTTAATACTTCGCGCAAAATTGGGTGGCCTTAGCCGGCACCTTTGCTGGCCTCAGGGTTACTACCAAGCTGAATACATTGAGGTTGCAAAAGCAGCGGGGTTTAGTCATCTTTACACCACGCAAGCTCGCGTAAATACCATTGACGGCGATTCAAGCCACATTGGCCGTTTTGCTGTCCGAGATAAACGTGGGGCGTGGCTAAGTAAAAGATCTGAAATTTATAGCCGCCCTCAATTGGGCAAGATATACAACTGGCTAAAAGGGCTTTGAGTATGTTTGCAATAGCCCGCTTGAAAAACTAGAGAATCTGCAAATATGAAAATTGCTTTCATTGATGTCACGGTAACGTCGTCCTACGGTGGCATTCAGACAGCCATCTGGTCCCTGTCAAAGGTTTTGTATGACATGGGGCACGAGATAACCATAATCGGCGGGCATGGGAACATTAGGCCTGACCTGGGGGGGCGTGAGATAACCGTGCAAACATTTGACTACACCTCGCGAGAAAAAGCGCTTGATTTTGGCAATCGTTTTAGGCGCTTTTGGGAACGATGGACCTTCGCTAGAAATGCACGTTCAGCAGTGATTCAGGCTGGTTTTGATTGGGTCATCGTGACTAAGCCATATGATTTTTTCTGGCCCTCAATCATGCCGTCGAACTCGAAGACTAAATTTGCATTTAGGAGTGGTGGTACGAGTTTTATCCTCGGCGACCGTTATTTCGCAAAGCGAATATCGGCCTTTTTTGCCAACAGCTATTTCAACGCATGGCAAATCAAAGAACGCTTCGGCGTTTTTCCAAAGGTCATCTATAACGGCGTTGATCTAGTGCGATTTGGCCCCCATAAACGAAGCCTCAATATTCGTGAAAAACTGGGACTTGGCGATGATGCTCTGCTATGTATCTATGCAGGGCGCCTAGTGGGTTGGAAGGGGATTAGCCATACGATCAAAGCCCTCAACAATCCCCTAATTCAATCAAAACCAATTCATTTGGTAATCATAGGCAGCGGGCCTGAAGAGGAGAAACTCAAAAAGCTAACCCAACAGGAGAACCTTGCTGGAAAAGTGACATTCATGCCTAGCATGCCGCATGACGACCTTCCATGCTGGTGGGCAAGCGCTGATATTGGTGTATTTGCCAGCATCAGTGATGAAGGCTTTAGCAACAGCATCGCAGAGGCTCTTGCGAGTGGTCTGCCTGTCATAGCGACTGCATTTAGTGGAAACCCCGAGACAGTTGGAAACGAGAATACTTGCGGCCTCTTGATTCCACCTGAAGACACTGCTGCTATCGCTCAAGCAATCAATCAATTGTTCACTGACCCCAAAACAAGAGAAGCCATGGGTATCGCGGCGAGGAAACGTATTGAGGACAATTTCACTTGGGAAAAAGTCGCCAGTCGTTTAGTAGACGGGCTAAAAAAGATTAGCAATACGGCATGAAATATAGGGCGGAAATTGATGGGCTTCGGGCATTAGCCGTAATGCCCGTCATTTTGTTCCATGCTGGAATCCTAGGATTCGGCGGTGGTTTTGTTGGCGTGGATATATTTTTTGTCATCAGCGGCTATTTAATAACCACCATCATTATTGACGAAAAAATTAAAAATGAATTTTCATTAGCTGGATTTTACGAGCGAAGATTCAGAAGAATATTTCCTGCACTTTTTCTGATGATGGCCATTTGCATTCCTATCGCGTGGGCCATGATGCAACCTCGACAGTTGCAGGACTTTGCCGAGAGTGTGGGTACAGTTGCAGTATTTTTATCTAACCAATTATTTCTAAGCGAAAGAGGATATTTTGATACCGCTTCCGAGTTTAAGCCTTTGCTTCACACCTGGAGCTTAGCTATTGAGGAACAGTATTATATTTTATTTCCAATATTCGTCGGATTAGTTATAAACAAGGGTAAAAAATTAACAACTATCGCCATTGCTGTAACCTGTATTCTCAGCTTTGTGCTATCCCACTGGCTCGTCATTACAAAACCAGATGCCGCGTTCTTTATTCTACCATCTAGATGGTGGGAGTTAGCCGTTGGCAGCTTATGCGCCCTCCACATCTTGTGGAAAGGAAATCCAAAAGGAAATGATTATTTAGGCGCTCTAGGAACACTACTGATTATTCTTTCAGTTACCTTACTGGATAAAAATTCATTATTCCCAGGAATAAATGCCCTCCCTCCCACTATTGGCGCAGCCCTAATTATTTTATTTGGCACCAAGGAAACAGTAATTGGGCGAACACTGGCTCATCGCGCACTCTCTGGAATCGGTCTCGTTAGTTATAGTGCGTATTTAATTCACTATCCCATATTTTCGTTCTGGCGAATTGGCAGTTTAAATGCGCCTAGCCAAGCGTCGTTTCTTGCTCTCACGGCCCTTTCCCTTACATTGGCGTGGTTTAGCTGGCGATTTGTGGAGAAACCGTTTAGAGAAAAAAACTTAATCTCTAGAAAAACTATATTTTTGGCGGCTGGTTTCTGCTCTGCAATTTTCTTTACGTTTGGACTCATTGGACATTACAGCGGTGGTTTCCGATCAAACAACGGAAACATATTGCCGGTCCAAAATGATGTTCCTAGGATGGTTGATTCTAACTGCCACTTTCACAGTAGCCACTTATCGCCTAAAACCACGGATCGTTTTGAATTGTGCGCAAAGAAATACGGAAAGGCAATTGTTATTCTCGGAGATTCGCATGCGATGGATTTATATAATGCGATTGCTTACAACTCAAATTACCCATTTGTTTTTGGCTTATCTCAGGCTGGGTGTAGACCCCATAATACAGAAAACAAGGAGTGTCACTATGGGGACTTTAAGAATTTTCTGTCGGAGAAGCATGGAAAAATCCATGCCGTTATTTACAATCAAGCGGGTTTTTATTTAGTCAAAGACACTACTGGCGCAGATGGCTCAAGAGATATTTTTGGCCAATCAAACCTTGCCACCTATTTACCAAATGAAATATTTATTCAGAAAGTAAGCGACTATCTAACCGAGCTTTCTCAGCACTCAAAAGTTATATGGCTAGGACCATGGATTGAACCCCACCTCAATGTCAGCGCTTTAAACAAATACTCAACAAATTGTCAACATATCGAAATAGACTCCCCAGGAAAAACCGAGAAAACATTCCGGCATCTTGATAACTTTATCAACGACAACTTGCACCAAAAAAACAACCTTAAATACATTTCAATTATTGAAATAATAAACTTTGACATTAAGACCGACCTATTTAATTGCTCAGGGGTCTTCTGGAGGGATGGCGACCATTGGAGCGAGTTAGGAATGCAGAGATTTGGTCAAAGGCTGCTTGGGTTAATCGATAGTCTCTAACAGATTTTAAATTTTGGCGGGCAAACCTTGAGAATTCTCTACCTATTTCCAGAAGCACTCCCTCTTCCGGGAAAAGCGCGTGCCGTTCAGGTAATTAAAACCGTCAGCGCCTTGTGTAATGCAGGTTGCTCCGTTTCGCTCGCCTATGTTCCCGTGTCTACTCAAGACCCCTTCAAATACTATGATCAGAAATGCCCAGAAAATCTGACTCTAGTGCCGTTATCTCGGTCTTTACCGGGAATGCTGAGCAAGCTCCCCCTTAAATCAGGGGCTTTGTTTTCCTGGCGCCTCCTCCGCTGGTTATCTTCACGCACAGCAAATAGCCGCCCGGATGCCTTATACGTTCGCCACATTAAACTAGCCGCTCGCTTACTGGCGGCTAACGTAAATATCCCTATTATCTATGAGGCTCACGAATTATTCGCCGATACGGCTCCTGCCTCCAAACAGGCGGCCCTCTCCAAACTAGAACAGCTTGTTCTAGATAAGGCTCATACCGTCATCGCCATCACACATCGCTTAGCTGATTGCTTAACTGAACGCTATGGCCTTAAGCGCCCTATTGCTGTGATCCCCAGCGCAACGGATATTCCTGCCGATATTCCCCAAAAAAATTGGAAAAATCCCCAGCAGCACATCATGTACGCAGGCAGCTTGTATGGATGGAAGGGGGTTGATGACCTTGTTGCTGCTGCGGCATATTTACCAACGGATTATCGAATTACCGTAGTTGGTGGGGACCCAGAGGGTATTGCACGTTTAATGGCGAACTCACCACAAGGTGGAGCACAAATCATCTATCTGGATCACCGATCTCACCCAGAAACCCAAGCTTTATTGGCAACAGCTTGTATCACCATCCTGCCTAATCGCGCTGGCTCAGTGAGTGAATTTACCTCACCCTTAAAACTATTTGAGTACATGGCCCAAGGGTGTGCTGTCGTTGCCAGCGACCTTCCTGTTTTTCGCGAAATACTGGGGGAACAGGATGCGATGTGGTTTGAGCAAGGAAATCCAGCTGACCTAGCCCAGAAAATTAAAGCCCTAGCAATGAACAACGAGCAAACACAGCAATTAGGTAATGTGCTGTACGCACTTGCTCATCAATACAGTTGGTTAGCGAGAGCAAAAGCAATTCTTCTGCAAGTTAGTATATTGAAAAAACAATGCTAAAAATCCTCATCATCCGCCGCGACAACATTGGCGATTTGTTATGCACCACCCCGTTAATTCACGCACTCCGAACCCAGTATCCAGATGCGCGAATTGATGCGCTAGTTAATAGTTACAACGCGCCTGTACTGGCGGGTAATCCTGATTTGAACCACGTTTATGCTTATACCAAGGCTAAGCATAGGAATCATAACGAAACCGCACTTGGCGTACATTTCCGCCGGCTTCGGCTGATTTGGAACCTCCGCAAAGTTGCTTACGACGTCGTAATACTTGCGGGTGACGGCAATATAGATCGACAACTGGGGTTGGCACGCTGGCTGGCTGCTGCTCAAACCATTGGGTTTCAATCTAAGAGTGAGGGTCTTAAAAAAGGTCTCACCAATCCTGTTGAACCACTAGGCCATGGGCACGAAGTTGAGCGAACCTTTGTTTTGCTTTCGCCCCTAGGTATTACCGGCACGCCACCCAAGATGGTATTAGTTCCAGATGCTGAACTGGTTAAACGAGGAGAAATAGCCCTTGGCCCCATCGGTGGCAAAACAGTTGGCGTGAATACCGTGGCGATTCATATCAGTGCCCGCAAGGTTCCTCAGCGTTGGCCAATTGAGCGGTTTGCTGAGTTGATGAAGCAAATCCACCTCTCGGACGGTAGCCGCTTCATGGTGTTCTGGTCACCCGGTGACGAAAATAATCCACTGCACCCTGGCGATGACAGCAAAGCAGCTCAACTCCTTGCCTTAGTGACTGACTTACCCGTTTTACCGTTTCCTACCCAACAGCTCGGTGAGTTAATTGCCGGGTTAAGTCTTTGCAACAAAATGGTTTGTGCGGATGGGGGGGCGATGCACATCGGTGCCGCACTGGGATTATCGATGGTGTGCTTATTTGGCAATTCGGATGCAGAACGCTGGTTTCCATGGGGCACCAAGTATCAGTTGCTGCAAGCTGAAAGCCGAGATGTAAATGATATTTCTGTATCGGACGTGCTTAACGCCTGGAATGCCTTGGGTACTTAGCTAAAAACTAGGCGGCCCACTGCACCCACCCCAACTGAGCAGTCAGCAGTATCAACCCGCCAAAGGCGATGCGATACCACGCAAACCAGGTGAAGTCGTGGGTTGAGACATAACGCAGGAGCCAGCGAACGCAGAGAAATGCGGAGATAAAAGCGGTGATGAAACCAACGACCCACATCCCCAAATCATCCCAAGCCAGCAAATGGCGCTCTTTGTACAGTTGGTAAAGACTAGCCAGCCCTAGCGTCGGGATCGCCAAGAAGAAGGAAAACTCTGTGGCGGCGGATCGGGATAAACCAAAGAGCAAGCCTCCAATAATCGTCGCGCCTGAGCGCGAGGTGCCCGGAATCAACGCCAATGCCTGCGCCAACCCCAGCTTCACCGCGTCGTTGATGTACATATCTTCGACCTGAAAAACACGAACCTTGTGCTCACGTTTTTCAGCCCACAGAATGACTAAGCCACCCAAGATAAAGGTACTTGCCACCGTAATCGGATTAAACAGCGCGGCTTTGATGTACTTGCCGAATAGCAAACCCAGTATCGCCAATGGCAAGAAAGCAACGGCAAGATTCACAAAAAAGCGGATATCTGCTGGTTTCTTTTGGACGACGCCAGTCAGCCGATCAGCAAGCCTGTGGCGGTATTCCCAGCAAATGGCCAGAATAGCGCCCGCCTGAATCACGATTTCGAAGAGTTTTCCGCGTTCATCGTTGAAGTCGAGCAAAGCCCCCGCGAGAATTAAATGCCCAGTTGAAGACACCGGCAAAAATTCAGTCAGCCCTTCCACAACCCCCAGAATGGCCGCTTTCAGCAGAAGTAATAGATCTATCTCAATCATGATTATTTGTGTTTCCCAGAACGCTTCGCGCCTTCTTTGCTGCGTAGTCGCTCAATACCATCCTTTAGCGCTTGTTCAATATCAGAACCCGGCTCAACCATGGGTAATAACTGCTCCCAGTAGGCAATGGCCGCCTTGAAGTCTTGGCGTTCCATCGCCGCCGCTCCGGCCAATAACAACGCATTAGGTTCATTAGGGTTCAATTTCAGCGCCGCTTCAATTAAAGCAGTTGGCTTGCCACGCAACCCTTTATCACTGGCCATACCTAATGTTTCGGCGTAACTCGCTAATAAACCCGCATCAGTTTTAACCTTGGTTTCCGCCTTGGCATAGGCTTCAGCGGCATCCGCATAACGCCCCATTACTTTGTAAGCTTGGGCCAACTTGAGCCACCCCTCCTGATCGCTAGGGTTCTCCTTCAAACGGGCAGCCAACTTATTGACCATCTGCGTGATTTTTTCCGGTGTCATCCGGGTTTGGGGTTCAGTTGCCCCCGGTTGTAAGGCCATCGGATTACCCCACAAGGTGTAACCCAGACCCGCAACCAATGGAATGATGAAAATCAGCGCAAAGGCTAGAACACGTGGTGACTTCGGATGATTCTCAGCCTGCGAAGTGGATTCTCTAGCGTCTCTAGGCTCTCCCGCTATTTCCAGCTCCTCCAACAAACGGCGCTGCAATTCAGCGTGGGCAACTTGGTACTCAGCTTCGCTGAGTTGCCCCACATCCCGTTCCTGCTCTAATTCAGCCTGCTGGCTTTGCAGAATTTGCAGGGTTAAGGCGCGCTGCTCAGTATTGCCATCTACGGTGTTTGTTCTAATCGACGGGTCAATTCGCGTCACTAACAAGGGGCGGACGACCACTAACACAGCCAGAACAATCAGGATAATGCAGCCAATCAAAAATGCGGTCATGGTGCCACTCAGTCCTTTTGTTTGAGAAGGGCTTCAGCCCGTTGAAGCCCTTCGGCTGAAACAGGTGCCTGAGCCATCAATATTTGATTACGTTGGCGCAAATGGCGAATAAGCCCGAAAAGCCCTAGCAACAACAACACGATGGGGCCACCCCACAACAACAAAGTTAAGCCTTTGACTGGAGGACGGTAAAGCACGAAATCTCCATAGCGATTAACCATGAAGTCGATGATTTGCTGATCGCTTTGCCCAGCCTGAATCATCGAACGAACTTCGCGCCGCAAATCCTGAGCCAGTTCAGCATTGGAATCGGCAATGGTCTGATTTTGGCACACCAAACAACGCAGTTCAGCGGCCAACGATTGCAGGCGTTTTTCGGCAACCGGATCCGCCGCCAAAGGAGCGGCTTCGTGCGTAGAAGTATCTGGGGCAGCAACAACGGCCCAAGCATTAAGGCAAAGGGCGCAAGCCAGAATGGCGCATACATGGCGAACGTGGCGAAGCATTACGGGCGACCTCCATTACGCTGCAACTCACCCACCAGCGGCAGAATCTTCTGGGCAATGACATCCGGCGTCAGCGGACCGGTGTGCTTCAAGCGGATGATTCCGTTCTGGTCAATAACGTAGCTTTCTGGAACCCCATAGACCCCGTAATCAATCCCAACGCGGCCATCCAAATCCAGTACAGTCAGCGCATAGGGATCACCGTGCTGGCTCAACCATTGCCCAATACGCTGACGAGACAAACTCTCTTCTTCGGCCAAATGCTTGCCCTCTGCATAACGCGTGCTATCGAGTTCGCTATCCCCACGAATTTCCTTGTAGTTTAAGCCCACAATCGGCAACACCTTCTGCTTGGACAAACTCACCAAAACACCATGTTCCTGGCGACAAGAGACACACCACGTTGACCACACATTGAGCATCCAGACCTTGCCACGCATTGCAGCGGGCGAAAAAATCGGTGCCTTGGTATCGTGCTGTTTCAGCTCAAAATTAGGAGCGGGTTTGCCCACCAAGGGTGATGGAATGTCGCGGGGATTCAGATTCAAACCGACTGCCAGCAAAACCACGAGGGCTAAAAAGCCAATTAAAGGCCAAAGAAACTTGTTCATACCGACTCCGAATGTTGGGCGTGTTGAGCCACCAATGACGAAGGCCTACGCCCCATGCGATAACGACGATCCAAAATCGCCAGCAATCCGCCGAGAGCCATCAAGATGCATCCCCACCAAATCCAGTCAACAAAGGGTTTGACGTAGACCCGCACCGCCCACGCACCTTCTGGGTGGTCGCGGTCAATCGCTTCACCTAATGAGACATACAGATCGCGGAATAACCCCACATCAATCGCCGCCTCAGTCATCGGCATGGAGGAAGAAACATAAGCACGTTTTTCTGGCTCCATGTGACGAATGACCTTGCCACCTTCCAGCACGTCTACATCACCCCGGATAGCGGTGTAATTGGGGCCTTTAAAAGAATCGACGCCATTAAAACGGAAGGTGTAACCGCGTACAGTCACCACATCGCCGGCGTTCATCTTGACGTCTTTTTCTTCGGTATAACCCCCCACCATCGTCACGCCAATCACAAAGACCGCCACCCCCATATGAGCCAGATGCATTCCCCAGAAGCTGAGCGGCTGGGCCAATGCTGCAGCAATCCAAGTTTGATCGCCCCGTGTTGCGGCAACCCGCTGCGTAAAACTCAGGCCAGTCGTAATCAACGCCCAGAATGCCAGCAATACGCCCAAAGCAATCAATGGCGTCCACTCACCCATGACAAACGGCAAAACCAAGGCCAGCACGACCGCCGTGACAAAAGCCCAACGTAACACCCGCGCAATTTCCATCAATGACGCCTGCTTCCAGCGCGCAAAAGGGCCAACGCCCATCAGAAACACCACTGGGGCCATTACCGGCACAAACACCGCATTAAAGTAAGGAGGGCCAACAGAGATTTTGCCCACACCCAGCGCATCCACTAACAAGGGGTACAACGTTCCGAGCAAGACGGTCGCCATCGCCACGACTAGCATCACGTTGTTCGCCAACAACATCGTTTCACGCGATACCAATCCGAAACTGCCACCCAAGCCGACCTTGGGTGCCCGCCACGCAAACAACACCAAGGAACTACCAATCACTAAGACCAAGAACGCCAGAATAAAAATGCCTCGTGCAGGATCAGTGGCAAAAGCATGGACCGAGGTCAGCACCCCGGAGCGGACCAAGAAAGTACCGAGCAATGACAGGGAGAAGGCTGAAATGGCCAGCAGCACAGTCCAGTTTTTGAAACTCCCGCGCTTTTCTGTTACCGCTAACGAATGGATCAATGCAGTGCCGACCAACCACGGCATAAATGAAGCATTTTCGACCGGGTCCCAGAACCACCAGCCGCCCCAACCCAGTTCGTAATATGCCCACCAAGAACCCATCGCAATGCCAAGCGTCAGGAAAACCCAAGCCGCTGTTGTCCAAGGACGAGACCAGCGTGCCCACGCCGCATCCAACTGCCCCGATAGCAAAGCAGCAATCGCAAAGGCATAAGCTACGGAAAACCCGACGTAACCCATGTACAGCAAGGGGGGGTGAATAACCAATCCAAAATCCTGCAACAGCGGGTTCAAATCACGCCCTTCTGGCGCCCCCGGCAACAAGCGATCAAACGGATTAGAGGTCACCAGAATGAATAACAGAAAACCTGCCGTAACCAATGACAAGGTTCCAAGAACACGTGCAACCATCGTGTCTGGCAATTGTTTCGCCAATAAACTCACCGCCGCCATCCACCAGGTCAGCATCAATACCCACAACAATAAAGAGCCTTCATGCCCGCCCCACACTGCCGCTACTCGGTAAGCGGTTGGCAGTAAGGAGTTGGAATGCTGCGCCACATAAAGCACGGAAAAATCATTGGCGATAAACGCTTGCACCAGACAGGCAAAAGCAATTGAGGCAAGGAAAGCCATCATCCGAGTGGTCGGTTTTGCCATCGCCACCCACGCTGCGTTATTTTTGTGCGCGCCAATTAAAGGAAATACGCCGCCAATAAAAGCAAGGCAAAACGACAAAATCAGTGCGAAATGTCCAAGTTCGGGAATCATTGTGGTTTTCCTATGTAGCCTGCCGCCGATTTTTTCTGCGCATCTTCTACGGCTTTAGCAGCTTCTGGCGGCATATAGTTTTCATCATGCTTGGCCAGCACTTCACTGGCGATAAAAGTACCTTCTGCATTGATCTTGCCCTGAGCCACCACGCCTTTTCCTTCCTTGAATAGGTCCGGAAGAATGCCCTTGTAATGCACGGGAATGTCTTGTGCCGTATCGGTCACCACAAAACTGACGGTTACGCCATCAGGCTGCCGAGAAATACTGCCCGGCTTCACTAGCCCACCGATGCGAAAAGCCTTGCCTTGAGGAGCCTTCCCTGCGGCCACCTCGGTCGGCGAGATGTACAACGCAATATTGCTGTTCAGCGCATTCAAAACCAGCATGGCGATCAGGCCAAGAATGGCAAGACCTATCGCAATCAACAAGAGTTTTTTATGGCGAGACTTCATGACGCTACCTGGCTTTCTGCACGTTGGTCTGCGCGTAATTGGCGTTTCAGACGGGAAATAGTGGCATTACGCTGACGAATCACCAGCATTGGCTCTACGGCCATAATCAATACGGTCACCCCAAACGAGCCCCAGACATAAAATCCGTAGCCGCCCATGGCCAGAAAATCCGAAAAACTGTTCCAGTAGGTCATTTGTTATCTCCGCCTGATTTTTCCCTAGAATCTTCCATCAGCGCGGCCTTGACCCAATCGGTATGCCGTTCCCGCTCAAGAATCAGCGTACGTACCCGAACTAAGGACACCGCAATCGCATACATCCAGAAACACAGCGCCATCAGCAACATGCCCCAGAGCATGGTTTGCGCCATTGAAGATTGTGTGAGATTAACGCTCGACCCTTGATGCAGGGTATTCCACCATTTCACCGAGAAATAGATCACCGGAACATTGACCACCCCAACCAGCAATAGCAGCCCACCCGCTTTGTCTGCTCGACGCGCATCGTCAATAGCTGCCGTCAGTGCCATGTAACCAATGTATAAAAATAACAGGATCAATTCAGAGGTAAGGCGTGCATCCCACACCCACCAAGCTCCCCACATTGGCTTGCCCCACAACGCCCCCGTCCACAGCGACAGAAATGCCATCAGCGCGCCCGTCGGGGCCAGCGCCTGCGACATCATCCCTGAAAGCCGGGTATTAAAAGCCAAGCCAATCGCTGCCCAGAATGCCATTACCAGATAAATAAACATCGACAACCAGGATGCCGGCACGTGGATAAAGATGATCCGATAACCTTCGCCTTGCTGAAAATCAGTCGGCGCAACCAGCATGCCAAGCCAAAGTCCCGCCAGTCCAAACACCACCGACAAAGCCACGAAATAAGGCACCATCTTTCCTGCAAAAGGATAAAAGGAGGCCGGAGAAGCAAGGCTGTATAAATTGAATCTATCGTTCATTCGAGTGCAATCTTCAGCGCCGCCGCCGCCGCCCAAGGCGCGAAGCCCAGAGCAGCCACGGTCATAGCGGCAAGCAAGGATAAATGGCCTTCACCACCCAAACCACTCATCGTGGCTTCGACAGCACCGGCACCAAAAATCAAGACAGGGATGTAAAGCGGCAAGACCAGCAGGGATAACAACACGCCGCCGCCGCGAACACCCAATGTCAGCGCAGCGCCAATAGCACCAATACCCGACAAAGCCGGTGTTCCCAACAACAAGGCAAAGGTTAGTACCCATAGAGCTTCTGCCGGCAAATCAAATTGAATGCCCAGCACCGGTGCCAACAACGTCAAAGGCAGGCCTGAAACTACCCAGTGAGCGATCACTTTTCCGGTAACCATTATCCCCATTGGGGTTGGCGTCAGCGCCAACTGCTCCAAAGTGCCATCCCGGTAATCATCGGCAAACAGTCTAGGTAAGGAAAGCATGGTTGCCAACAGAGCAGCTACCCACAATACCCCCGGCGCTAGCTTACGCAGCAAGTCCGGTTCCGGGCCAATACCTAAGGGGAAAAGGCTGACCACGATAATAAAGAAAAACAAGGCAGACACGATGTCGGCCTGACGGCGTAGCGCCAATTTGAGATCACGAGCGAGGATAGCCCATAGCATCTGTGTCATCAGCCGAGCCTTAGTTCGTGAATGCGACCAGCCGGAATCGTGACCGCTTGATGGGTGGTCATCACCGCCATTCCCCCGCGCTGCAAATGGGCAGAAATCAATTGCGCCAACCAGTCCACCGCCGCCACATCCAGCGCTACAAAAGGCTCATCTAATACCCACAAAGGGCACTTATCTTTGACCAGTCGCGCCAAGGCCACGCGGCGTTTTTGTCCCTGTGAAAGATATTTACACGCCAGATCTTCGCGCCCGGCCAAGCCCACTTGTTCTAAGGCATCTAGGGCATCATTCTCAGTCAGTGGCGAACCAGCCAATAGCGCTGAAGACCGCAAATTCTCCAGCGGCGTCAGGTCTTCCTTGATGGCATTAAGGTGGCCGAGATAACAAAGATTGGCCCGATATTCGTCCGCCACTTCTTGAATAGAAAAACCCGCCCAGCGAAGCTCACCACTTTCAGGCGGAAGCAATCCGATAATCATGCGCAACAGCGAAGTTTTCCCCGCACCATTTTTACCCTGCAAATACAGCAATTCCCCCGCCTGAAGCCGAAAGCTTAGGCCGGCAAACAAAGGCCGTTCGCCGCGCATACATTCGAGTTGATCTGCTTCAAGCATGGGGTCAGATAGAAAAGCGTGTGGGGATAATGAAATTTCGGAGTTGGCGTTTATTTTTTAGCGGGCCGAAGTTTAGCTGAACAACGTCCAAACAGGCGTCTGACGATGTTAAAGGCTGTTTCAAACGCTAATTTTCTCTACGCTCACGGCGGTAAAAGGTTTTTATTTTCGGCCAATGTGCTAATTTCAGGACAGAGTGAAATCCCCTCGATTGACCCACACGAGCCAGAAAGCGAAATGTCCGTACCCGCGCCATTTTTTCAACGACTTTTATCACGCCCACTGCAATTGATCGGGCGCGCCGTTTCATCCTTTTTGCACCGATGTTCGGGGGTTATTTCCAAGCTCGGCGCGGATAATGAACACCAACAGCGCATGGCTGCGATTTTATCGGCCATCC
>JBEGTT010000179.1:0-10540 GCA_041179245.1 Pseudomonadota bacterium | reverse complement strand
TAGGGTTTGTTCGCCGACACTCGATGCTCGGCAAACCAAACTCCCGCTGCCGTTGCTGGTGGCAGCAAAAACGGTGTCCCCCTCAGATTTGGTCACGGGCAAACTTTCCCCGGTCAACATCGCTTCGTTAACTGAGGAGGAGCCAGATAAGACCACGCCATCCACCGGCATCGGTTCACCGGGCTTGACCAAGAACAGATCACCCGGAATCAACACATCCACCGCAACCGTCGTCCAGGTCATCTGGCCTTCGGCATCCTCATTACCCAAATTCGCGGTCGGTGGCTGTAAACGCATTAAGGCTTCAATGGCATCTGTGGTTCTCGCTTTGGCCCGACTTTCCAGCCATTTACCGAGCAGGATTAACGTAATGACTGCGGCAGCACCTTCGTAATACACCGGTTGTTGCATACTTTGGAGCGTCACCACCGCTGAAAACAGCCAAGCCATGGTGGTTCCGAGCACGACCAATACATCCATATTGGCCATCCCGCCACGCAAAGACTGCCAAGCGCCACGATAAAAAGGCCAGCCGAGCCAGAACTGCACCGGGGTTGCCAAGGCAAATTGAATCCAGCGAGGAAGTTCCCAAGCATGGCTGCCGTGCGCATGTTCACTAGCATTACCCAAAAACATGAAGGGCATTTGCAACAATAAGGGCAGCGTGAGCAAAGCAGCGAGTACAAGGCGCTGCTTCTCGATGGCCTGTTCTTGCAAACGTTTGAGTGCTTCTTTGGCCGGATCAATCTTGTCTGCGGCTTGGGCGGTAAAACCAGCATTGATGATGATTTGCAGAATGCTATCGGCGGTTTGAGATTGCGGGTCAAAACGAACCTGCGCTCGTTCGCTGGCCAGATTCACGCTGGCGGCCACACCGGGTAATGCGCGCAAGGTTCGTTCAATGCGTCCTGAACAATTTGCACAGCGCATCCCACCAATGGCGACTTCTAACCGACACACTGATTCTGTTGATGATTCAAGGGAATTCGATGTCACGCAGCCTCCACAGCCTTAGCCATTAACCACTCAGGAGGCGGTATTTTGCGCTAGATTTTGAGCCAGATGCCAAACGCCAAGAAATCCATATAAGGAAAAGCTGATAACGATACCGCCAGCCAATCGGCGCACCCAAGTTTTTCGCATGAAATCGCGCAAATGGGCAGCCAACAAACCGGCAAGCAATAGATTGGGTAAGGTTCCCAAGCCAAAACACAGCATCACGACACCGCCACGAACCGCTGAACCGGTCGTTAACGCCGTCACCAAGGCGCTATAAACCAATCCACACGGCAACCATCCCCACAGCAACCCGAGTGGGAATGCTTGTGCAAAGCCTTTTACGGGTAACCATCGACGGGTTAAGGGTTGAATGTGCCGCCACAGCACCTGCCCTCCTCGCTCCAATGGCGCCAAGAAACGCGGCAATCCAAATAGATAAAGTCCTAGGGCAAGCAACATCAGGTTGGCAAAAGCAAACAGCACCATCCGTAGCAGCCATTGATCTTTCACCAAATGCAGGCTGGCTGCTCCGAGTGCTCCCACCAATGCACCAGCTAAGACATAGGACAGAATCCGCCCTGCGTTATAGGCTAAATGTAACCCAAGGGTTTTTGAGGAAGACTTTTCGGTAGTACTGCGAGGATTAGCTGCGCTCAAGGACAACGCACTGACAATCCCACCGCACATGCCCACGCAATGACCGCCGCCGAGCAGCCCAACAACAAACAAGGTCAGACAAACTGTGGCAAAACCGGGCAAATCCGGCAAATCAAATCACCTTGGAATAACGCGCTCGTTGTTGCTCGGTGCGCAAATAGCGGTCGAAGACCATGGAAATTGCCCGAACCAGCATCCGGCCAGCAGGTTTAATCGAAATCCACTTGTCGTCGACGCTGAGTAAATCAGCATCTTGGAACGGCTTGAGTGCTTCGAGTTCCGGCGCGAAATACTCACGGAAGTTAATTAAATGCGCAATTTCAACTGCCTCTGTCGACAGTTCAAAATGGCACATCAAGGCTTGAATGATGGAGCGACGGAGTAAGTCATCCGCTTTCAGTTCAATCCCACGCATCACAGGCAAACGGCCTTGGTCGAGAATGTCGTAATACTCATCCAAGGTTTTTACGTTTTGTGCGTAACAAGGCCCGACTTTGCTGATCGAGGAAATCCCAAACGACAACATGTCGCAATCGGCGTAGGTGGAATAACCTTGGAAATTACGGTGTAAACGACCTTGGCGCTGAGCAATCGCCAGTTCATCATCGGGGCGTGCAAAGTGATCCATGCCGATATAAACGTAACCCGCTTCGATCATTTTGCGAATCGCCAACCCAAGCAATTGCATCCGTGTTTCAGCGCTAGGCATGTCAGATTCGGCAATCCGGCGTTGTGGCTTGAACAAGCTGGGCAAGTGCGCGTAGTTGTAGATGGACAGCCGATCCGGCTCCATCGCCAATACGCGGTCAATGCTGACACTAAAGCTTTCAACCGTTTGGCGCGGCAAACCGTAAATCAAATCGACTGAAATAGACTGGAAACCGTTGTCGCGTGCGGCCTTCATCACTTGACGAGTTTCGGCCTCAGACTGAATGCGGTTTATCGCTTGCTGGACACGTTCATCAAAGTCCTGAACACCAATGCTCATGCGGTTAAAACCTAACTCACCCAACAACACGACGGTCGCGTCATCGACCTTGCGGGGATCAACCTCAATCGAAAACTCGCCACCCGGCATCAAACGGAAATTATCGCGAGTCACCGCCATTAACTGGCGCATTTCATCGTGTGACAAGAAGGTTGGCGTGCCGCCACCCCAATGCAACTGAATCGCATCGTGTGAACCGTCCAATGCCGCACTTTGCATTACCACTTCTTTGGCCATGTACTTCAAATACTTGGCGCTACGCCCGTGATCTTTGGTGATGATTTTGTTACACGCGCAGTAATAACAAATCGTATTACAAAACGGAATGTGGAAATACAGCGAAACTGGGCCGCCGCCTTGCGCATTACCAATTCCCCGGCCAACACCGCCAATATCCCGGCGTTCTAACCAAAATTGATAGGCCTTACCGTCAAACGCTTCAATGAAGCGGTCTGCCGTGGGGTATGAAGTGTATCGAGGACCATTGATGTCGTAGCGACGAATGATTTCGGGATCAAAAACTAAAGAATTATCAGTAAAGTTCATAGCGGGATCAGGTAGGTTCTTTTAGAATTGTCGGTCATTAGCGGAAAAATGTGGTTGACTTAAATCAACGGCAAAACGCCTCGCTGTTCCACTTAGAAAAAAATAAAGATAATTTCATGGTCGTACTCCCCAACGACAGCCAACATTTGGCTTTCAAAACAAGCTGCTTAGAGTGCAATCTTGGCGAGTTGTGCTTGCCATGTAATCTCAGCGACGAAGATATGACCAAGATTGACCAAATGGTTCAAGTGCGCAAACGCTTGAAACGAGGGGAACATCTTTATCGTGCGGGTGAAACATTTGACGCTATCTTTTCAATCCGCAGTGGATTTTTCAAGACGGATGTGATTCTTGAAGATGGCCGAGATCAAGTTACCGGGTTTCAGATGGCTGGCGAGCTGTTGGGCCTTGACGGTATCAGCACCGAGAAATATGCGTGTAACGCGGTAGCCCTTGAAGACAGCGAAATTTGTGTAATTGGATTTCCCCATCTTGAGAAGTTATCGAGGGAAGTTCCATCGCTACAACATCATTTCCACAAAGTGATGAGCCGTGAAATCGTGCGCGACCACGGCGTAATGATGCTCCTTGGTTCCATGCGTGCAGAAGAACGGCTAGCAGCTTTTCTGCTCAATTTATCCCAACGCTTTACTGCCCGTGGCTATTCCCCAAGCGAGTTTTATCTCCGCATGACTCGGGAAGAAATTGGTAGTTATTTAGGATTGAAGCTGGAAACGGTTTCGCGGGCATTTTCCCGGTTTCAGGAGGACGGTCTGATTTGTGTTCAGCAAAAACATATTCGCATCTTGAACATTCCTGGTCTGAAGTCGCTGATGAACCAGCAGCATAATTAAGTTCAGATTCAGCCTGCGTAGTCCAAACTCTCAGAAAACCCCTGCTTTTCCAGTAAAATGCTCGGCTTTATTGTCCTTGTAGCCGAGCTAATCCCATGAAAAGCGCTGAAATCCGCCAGAAATTCCTCGACTTCTTTGCCGAACGCGGCCATGCCGTTGTGGCTTCTAGTTCTTTGGTACCGGGCAATGACCCGACCCTGATGTTCACCAATTCTGGGATGGTCCAGTTTAAGGACGTTTTTCTCGGCACCGACAAACGTAATTACGTCCGTGCAACCTCCGTTCAAGCCTGTCTGCGCGCTGGTGGCAAACATAACGACTTGGAAAACGTCGGCTACACCGCCCGCCATCACACTTTCTTTGAAATGCTCGGCAACTGGTCTTTTGGTGATTATTTCAAGCGTGAATCGTTGAAATGGGCTTGGGAACTGCTGACCGAGGTTTACAAGCTGCCGAAAGAGCGCCTGTTGGTCACGGTTTATGCCGAAGACGACGAAGCTTTTGATATTTGGACTAAGGAAATTGGTTTGCCAGCGGATCGCGTGATTCGTATTGGTGACAACAAAGGTGGGCGTTACAAATCCGACAACTTCTGGATGATGGCTGACACCGGCCCTTGTGGCCCCTGCTCCGAAATCTTCTATGACCACGGTGAGCATATCCCCGGCGGCCCTCCCGGCAGCCCAGATGAAGATGGCGACCGCTTCATCGAAATCTGGAACAACGTGTTCATGCAGTTCAACATGGACGAAAATGGTAACGTCACCCCCCTGCCCGCTCCTTGCGTCGACACCGGCATGGGATTGGAGCGACTCGCTGCCATCCTTCAGCATGTTCACAGCAACTACGAAATCGACATTTTCACCGCGCTAATCGCTGCGGCAGGCCGCGAAACGGGCACCACAGACCTGAGCAATCCATCGCTTAAAGTTATTGCTGACCACATTCGCGCCACCTCGTTCCTGATTAGTGATGGCGTAATCCCCAGCAACGAAGGTCGTGGCTACGTACAGCGCCGCATCGTTCGCCGTGCCATTCGTCATGGTTACAAGCTGGGTCAAAAAACGCCGTTCTTCCACAAATTGGTACCCGATTTGGTCAAACAGATGGGTGATGCTTACCCAAATCTCGCCGCCAACGCCCAGCGCATCATTGACGTACTGAAAGCTGAGGAAGAACGCTTCTACGAAACATTGGCGACAGGCATGGAAATTTTGGACAGTGCACTGTCTGGCGGAGTAACTGTGTTGCCCGGCGATGTCGCCTTCAAGCTGCATGACACCTATGGTTTCCCGCTAGATTTATCCGCTGACGTTTGCCGCGAACGCAATTTATCCGTTGATGAAGCCGGATTTAACGCAGCGATGGAAAAGCAAAAAAACCAAGCCCGTGCAGCCGGCAAGTTCAAGATGGACAAGGCACTGGAATACACCGGCGCAGGTAATACTTTTGTTGGTTACAAGCACCTAAGCGCTGAAGCCAAGGTCGTCGCCCTCTATGTTGATGGCACTCCCGTCGCGGAACTCAAGCATGGTCAAAACGGGATCGTCGTACTCGACACCACCCCGTTTTATGCCGAAAGCGGTGGTCAAGTCGGCGACGAAGGGGAACTGATTAGTGGTTCTGCCAGTTTTACGGTTGGTGATACCCAGAAGATCAAGGCCGATGTGTTCGGCCATCACGGGACATTAACTACCGGCACGCTGGCGGTAGGCGATCATGTCAAGGCACAGGTCAATGTTGAACAACGCGCCGCCACGGTTCGCAACCACAGCGCCACTCACTTGATGCACAAAGCGCTGCGCGAAGTGCTGGGCAGCCATGTGCAGCAAAAAGGCTCGCTGGTGAATGCTGAACGTACCCGTTTCGACTTTGCACATAACGCACCCGTCACTGATGATGAAATTCGTCGTATCGAGGCCATCGTTAACGCTGAAACGGTAGGCAATGCGGCCACCCAAGCCCGCGTGATGGACATTGAATCCGCCCAAAAAACCGGCGCGATGATGCTGTTTGGCGAGAAATATGGCGATACGGTTCGTGTGCTGGATATTGGTTCTAGTCGCGAACTTTGCGGCGGCACCCACGTTGCACGCGCCGGTGATATTGGTTTATTCAAGGTCGTCGCGGAATCAGGCGTTGCCGCAGGGGTGCGGCGGCTCGAAGCGGTGACCGGCCTAAATGCTGTGGCCTTGGTGCAAGATCAAGAAAGACTGCTGAACCAAGTCGCCAGCGCATTGAAATCCCCGACTGCCGAGATTCCTGCCAAGTTGAACCAACTGCAAGACAATGTCCGTTCGCTGGAAAAAGAACTGGCTAAGCTCAAGTCAAAACTCGCTGCTTCACAAGGTGACGATTTATTAGGCCAAGCGGCTGACGTCAAAGGTGCGAAAGTGCTTGCCGCCACGCTGGAAGGCGCTGATGTCACTGCCCTCCGTGAAACCATGGATAAGCTCAAAGACAAGCTGAAGTCAGCCGCCATCGTGCTGGCCTCCGTATCTGATGGCAAAGTCACCCTGATTGCTGGCGTCACAGCTGATCTAACCAGCAAGGTCAAAGCGGGCGAACTGGTGAATTTTGTCGCCCAGCAAGTCGGCGGCAAAGGTGGCGGTCGCCCTGATATGGCTCAAGCGGGGGGTACGCAACCAGAAAATCTGCAAGGCGCGTTGGCGGGAGTGAATGATTGGGTGGCTGGAAAATTGTAATTTTTCGGCAATCTCTTTTCCCGTGCAGATCAAACCAATCAGACAGTAGGTCAAGATGGATAAACGCCAGTTCAGCGAACGGCACCGCCACGTGCGGACATCGTTGAGCGTCAGAAGTCGGCCCGCTGTGGGTTCCTGAAACAGTTGAGCGTAGACCTAACGTCGGAATTTCTGGACATGAAAGAGTTTTCCAAGCGAAATTTGGAGCGCTTCTGGATGTGGTATCTCTTTTATTCGAAAGGCGTGCTGAATTGCGGCACAGCCTGTGTCGCAATTAGCCTCCGTGATGATGCAGGTGTAAGGCTTTGTCATGACTGAATCCAACAGCATCGAATACAAACAGGAACTGACTGACAACCTTTTAGATCGGGTTGTTTCGATTCTTGAGCAAGCGCGTAGCAATGTTGTTCGGGCGATCAATTCCAATATGGTCGTCGCCTATTGGCTGATTGGCCGCGAAATTGTGCAGGCGCTGCAAGGCGGTGAAGAGCGAGCGGAATACGGAAAACAGGTCATCGCAAAACTTTCGGAAGATTTAAACCGTCGATACGGCAAAGGGTTTTCTACCTCAAACCTCTGGTATTTCAGACAGTTTTATCAGGCTTACCCCGGCAACTTGAGGATTCTCCACCCACTGGGTGGAGAATTAGCAGCACCGGAAAAACTCTTCCCAGCGGGTGGAGAATCTGTGCCAGCTTTTTCACCTCAACTTTCTTGGTCTCACTATCGCGTGTTGATGCGCGTTGAAAATTTAGAGGCGCGTCGCTTTTATGAGCAAGAAGCGATTGAAGGCGGATGGGATAAGCGTACGCTAGAACGACAAACCAGTACTCAATACTACGAGCGCTGCCTGAGCAGCCAGCAACCGAATAAGCTGATTGCTGAGGGCAGGCAGTTGCAAAAGACGGCGTCGTCCGCCGCCGATATTCTGAAAAATCCTTACGTATTGGAATTTTTGGGTTATCCCGACTTCGCAGAACTACGCGAATCCGATATAGAACGCGCCATCATTACCCATCTCCAACGCTTCTTGTTGGAACTGGGGAACGGATTTGCGTTTGTAGCTCGCCAAAAACACATCCGCATCGAAGAGGATGACCGCTTTATTGACCTCGTTTTCTACCACTGCCGCCAAAAGTTCTATCTGCTGATTGATTTGAAACTCGGAAAACTCTCCCACGCCGATGTCGGCCAAATGGATGGCTATGTCCGCATGTTTGACGGACTTTTCACAGCCCCTGACGATAACCCCACCATTGGTTTGATTCTCTGCACAGAAAAATGCGACACCGTTGCCCGCTATTCAGTACTGAATGACCGCAAACAAAAATACATGCTTTGCCTGCCCAGTGAAGAGCAGCTCAAACGGGAAATTGAACGGGAACGGAAACTGATTGAAGCGGCAATAGAAGGGGAAAGCCATGAATGACACGATTGGCGACGCAGTGCGTCGCGAATTGAAATTGTGCAGCGGCCCGTTGCACAATTGCCTTGCGAGAGTAAATCCGCGCCATGACTGAATCCAACCGTATCGAATACAAACGGGAACTGACCGATAGCCTCGAAAAAGAGGTGGTCGCGTTTCTCAATGGAAAAGATGGGGGGATTGTTTACATTGGCCTAGATGACCAAGGCCAAGCGGTAGGATTGGTAGATTGCGATGCGGTGCAACTGGCTGTCAAAGACCGGCTGAAAAACAACATTCAGCCTTCGATCATGGGGCTGTTTGAAATCATCCACGAGCTGCATGACGGCAAGAACATCGTTCGTATCACAGTGGCGGGCGGTTTGGAAAAGCCCTACCACCTAAAAAAATTTGGCATGACGGAAAAGGGCTGTTTCCTGCGCGTGGGCAGTGCCACAGAGCCCATGCCGCAAGAAATGATCGAGTCGCTGTATGGTCGGCGTGTGCGGAATACCATCGGCAGGATGGATTCGCCACGTAACGATCTGCGCTTTGAGCAGCTTCGCATCTATTACGAAACCCGAGGGCTGCACCTCAACGATTCGTTCATGAAAACCTTGGAGCTGCTCACGCCCGAAGGCAAACTGAATTACGCTGCGTATTTGTTAGCGGATGAAAATGGCGTGTCGATTCAAGTCGCTAAATACACCGACACCACACGGATGCATCTGATTGAAAACCGCGACTATGGCCGCTGTTCGCTGGTGACTGCATTAAAAGCCGTCCTTGAGCGAGTCAATGTCGAAAACACCATCTTCACCAAAATCGGTTATCCGCTACGCCAAGAGCGCGAAATGATTAACGCCATCGCCATGCGCGAAGCGGTGATTAACGCGATTGTGCATAACGACTACTCTTACGGCGGCGTGCCGAAAATCGAGTTCTTTTCTGATCGCGTTGAGGTGACTGCGATGGGTGGCCTGCCTTACGGGCTGGAAGCCGAAGATTTTTTCAATGGCGGCTCGATTCCACGTAACAAAGAAATCATGCGAATTTTTCGCGATCTGGAAATCGTTGAACATTTAGGCTCTGGCATTTTGAGAATTGTTCAGGCCTATAACCAAGGGGTCTTTGAAATTCGCAAAAGCTTTATCCGCGTGATATTGCCTTACGCAGGCCCAATTGACGGTGCCCCCGAACAAGTAACCGAACAAGTAACCGAACAAGTAACCGAACAAGTAATGCGTTTACTCGCCTGTTTTCAATCTGAACCGCTTGGCACCAAGAAGGTTATGGCGTCATTGGGGTTATTGCATCGCCCAAGTTTTCTTTATCAATACTTACAACCTGCCCTTGAGGCCAAACTGTTGGAATTGACGCAACCTGAGTCCCCCCGCAGCCCAACTCAGAAATACCGCCTTACCGAGAAAGGCTGTGTGGTACTCAAGAAAGTGGGCGGTGATGACTGAATCCAACCGCATCGAATACAAACGGGAACTGCCCAACCTTGCTCCAACGTATTAACTGAGAGACACCATGAACATTTCCGTCGGCTTATACGCCAACTCCGCTAAGCAGATTGCCCTGACGATGATTCAGGGCTTCAACAAGCATTACAAACTTTGTCGCGAGACATCCCAAGGCGCGAAGGAACGGTTTGAGAAAGCCGATTGGCAGGGCGTTCATCGCGTGGTTAAAGAACGGATTCGTTTTTATGATGACCGGGTCGACGAGTGTGCCGAGCACTTGCTGTCTGAGTTTGATGCCAAAAATATCGATGATTCAACCTGGCAACAGGTCAAATTGCTGTACATCGGGCTACTGCTGAATCACAAACAGCCTGAACTCGCGGAAACTTTTTTCAATTCTGTCACCACCAAAATTCTCGATCGAACCTATTTCCACAACGATTTCATTTTTGCCCGCCCAGCGGTTTCGACCGAGTACATTGAAGCCGATGGAACGCAAACTTACTCCTGCTACTACGCACACGCTGACGGCTTTGCGGGCGCGATTCGCAGCATCATCGAAGGCTTTGGCTGGAAGCGCCCCTTTGCTGATTTAGACCGTGACATTACGAATATCCAGAAAGCGGTTGGCGAACATTTGGGAGGCATTCCTCAACGCGAAGTTAATTTCCAAATTCAGGTTTTATCCTCGCCGTTTTACCGCAACAAAGCCGCCTACATCATGGGCAAAGCGATCAACGGTCAGCACGAAATTCCCTTCGTGGTGCCGATTTTGCACGACGAAAATGGCCTGCTTTACGTGGATACCATCTTGTTGGATGTCTGGCGGATTAGCGTGTTGTTCTCGCTGTCTCGCGCCTATTTCATGGTCGATATGGAAGTGCCATCGGGTTACGTCCAGTTTCTGCGTTCGATCC
>JBEGTT010000178.1:0-5144 GCA_041179245.1 Pseudomonadota bacterium | reverse complement strand
GAAGACGGCGGGAATTTGAACTGTTAGCGCTACCCACAACTAACACCAAATCACACTGTTCAGCCAGCGCTTTGACTGCATCTTGGCGATTTTGCGTCGCGTAACAAATATCATCTTTCTTCGGACCCTGGATAAGCGGGAAACGCTCACGCAAGGCCCCAATTACTCGACTAGCATCATCCACGGACAAGGTGGTCTGCGTTACAAAGGACAAGGCGGACTCATCAACCACGACCAAGTTGGCCACATCCCCAGCCGTTTCCACCAAGTGCATGCCGGACTTTGCTTGCCCCATCGTACCCACCACTTCAGGGTGACCTTTATGGCCGATCATCACCACTTCTCGGGCTTCACGACGCATTTTGCCCACTTCGACGTGTACCTTCGTGACCAATGGGCAAGTCGCATCAAACACCTTCAACCCACGGGCTTCGGCTTCTTGGCGCACGTCAAGAGAAACGCCATGTGCGCTAAAAATAACGGTACTACCTTCTGGAACCTCGGCAAGGTCATCAATAAAGACGGCACCTTTGGCGCGTAAGCCATCACAGACAAATTTGTTATGGACGACTTCGTGGCGGACAAAAATAGGCGCACCAAATTTTGCTAAAGCACGTTCCACAATCGCAATGGCTCGCTCAACGCCGGCACAAAAACCACGTGGATTCGCCAGGATGACTTCCATATTTACATCACCCCAATCAGATGGACATCAAAACGAATGCGTTTGCCGGCCAGTGGATGATTGAAATCAAACAACCCATGGGTATCAGTAAGTTCGCGCAGAAATCCTGAAAAAGCACTGCCATTAGGTGCTGTAAATTCAACGACAGAGTTTTCCTTCAATTCCATACCGGCAGGCAAGGCAGATAACGCGATACGTTCGACCAAGCGGTCAGTCGACAATCCAAACGCCTTTTCGGGCGGTAAATCGAACCCTGTCTGCGCGCCCTCTTCAAGGCCAATCAAACAACTTTCCAGCGTATCCGCCAGTTGTCCGCTGCCCATCATCAATGTCGCAGGCGACATATCAAAAGTGTTCAGGAATTCCTCACCATCGTCCGTGGTCACACGGTAATGCAGGGTCAAAAAACTGTCTGGTTTAACCATTGGCTGAGACATAAATTTCTTTCTACGCTGATGAGCCGGTATTTTCGGAAGTCTGTTTGACAGGTTTTCTGGTCATTTGATCCCACACCAGCAAAATAGCGCCAATACAAATAGCGGAATCGGCCACATTGAACGCTGGCCAATGCCAGTATTGCCAATAAACATCGAGAAAATCGACAACGGCACCATAAGCTACACGGTCAATCGCATTCCCCAAAGCCCCCCCCATAATCAGAGTCAGCGCCGCTGCTTGCTTGGTTTCATTCGGCTCTCGTCGAATGGTATTAATGACCCAAAGGCTGACGGCAATCGCCAACGCCAGAAAAAACCATTTCTGCCACCCACCCGCATCGGCCAGAAAGCTAAATGCTGCTCCCGGATTGAATACCAGGGTGAGGTTAAGGAAGTTGGTAAGGGGATAAATCTCGTTCAGGTAAAAAACGGACAACACCCACAGTTTACTGGCTTGATCCAAACCTATGACTATGGTGGCTAATGCTAGCCATCTAGCGATGTGGGAATACCGTTCAGCCTGATCCAGATCAGTATGGGTGTGCCGGTCCAAAGGAATTCCGTTGTTTGAGCGAAGCGAGTTTAGGAATTCCGACTGGCCGACATGCCCATGCTGATCCTTACCCTCATCAGGCATACAAACGCCCTTCCCCTTCTCCGTGCAAATTGCTGACACAGCGACCACAGAGTTCTGAATGTTCCGTATCCGCACCTACGTCGTCACGGTAATGCCAGCAACGCTCGCATTTTTCATGTGCTGCGGGGGTTGCGGTAATCCCTTCTTCGGCAGACTGAACTACTGTCGCTTTGGAACAAATGAACACAAACTTCAGGTCATCGCCCAAAGAAAGTAAGTCAGCGAATTTTTGACCATCGGCACGAATTTCGACTTCCGCCTGCAAAGATGAGCCGATTTGTCCTGCCGTGCGAAGCTCTTCCAATGCTTTGGTGACATCGGCACGCAGCGTGCGCAACCCATTCCATTTGCTCAATAATCCTTCTGTGTTTGCAATCTCCGGCAGGTCATACCAAGTGTGCAACATGACGGAATCTTCTCTTGGCGCGCCCAACTGAGTACCTAACACTTGCCAAACTTCTTCAGCCGTAAAACTCAGAATGGGGGCCATCAAACGAACCAGCGACTGCTGGATGTGCCACAACGCAGATTGAGCTGAACGACGCGCTTTGGAATTAGGCGCAGCGGTGTAGAGGCGATCTTTCAGAATATCGAGGTAGAACCCGCCTAAATCTTCTGAACAGAAGGTCTGCAAAGCTTGTGCAATATGGTGGAATTCATAACGATCAAAATTGGTCTTGCACTCCGCTTGCAGCTTGGCGGTCAGCGCCAAGGCGTATTGATCAATTTCAAACAGTTGATCGACCGGCAGCAAATCCTTGGCAAGATCAAAGTCAGCGATATTGGCTAACAAAAAACGTAGCGTGTTACGGATACGGCGGTAAGCATCCACCACGCGCTTCAGGATTTCGTCGGAAATCGTCAGTTCGCCCGAATAGTCGGTTGAAGCTACCCACAACCGCAAAATATCGACGCCCATCTTGTCTGCGACTTGTTGTGGCGACACCACATTGCCCTTGGACTTGGACATTTTGTGGCCCTTGCCATCAACCACAAACCCGTGAGTCAGTAGCGCTTTATATGGCGCACGACCATCAATCGCACAACCAGATAACAGGGATGACTGGAACCAACCACGATGCTGGTCAGAACCTTCTAGATACAAGTCCGCTGGCCAGCTATGGGTATCCGCGTGTGAGCCGCGCATCACATGCCAATGCGTGGTACCGGAGTCAAACCAAACATCCAGCGTGTCTTTCATCTTGTTGTATTGATCCGCCTCAGCTCCCAGCAGTTCTGCTGCATCCAAGCTAAACCAAGCCTCAATTCCCGACTGTTCAACCCGCTTGGCAACTTGCTCAATGAACTCTGCTGTTTTGGGGTGAGGACGCCCCGTTTCTTTGTGTAAAAAGAACGGAATCGGCACGCCCCAGTTGCGCTGACGAGACACGCACCAATCGGGCCGGGTTTTCATCATGCCTTCTAAACGTGCTCGGCCCCAAGCTGGGAAAAACTCGGTGGCATCAACTGCTTTTTCTGCCACTTGGCGCAACGTTGGCGAGCAATCTGCCGCCGCACTCTGCCGATCCATCCCGATAAACCATTGTGTCGTCGCCCGGAAAATTATCGGGGTTTTGTGCCGCCAGCAGTGTGGGTAGCTGTGACGAATCTTCTCGCCTTTTAGCAGCAGGCCACGCGCTTCCAACTCAGCCAGCACTAGCGGATTGGCTTCCCACACCGTTTTTCCGGCCAAGGTTTTATCATCAACCGCAGCCTCGCTCAATGCTGGGGTATTGTTCAGGAACTTGCCATCGTTACCCACGGGGTTATTCACCGGCAACCCGTACTGACGGCCAATGTTGTAATCGTCCACGCCATGCGCGGGCGCAGTATGCACCAAGCCCGTACCGGCTTCAGTAGTGACGTGCGTACCGCAAATAATCTGCACTTCCCGTACTTGGAAGGGATGGCTTAAGCGCAGTTTTTCCAACGCTTTACCTTGGCACGAACCTAATAGTTTGCCTTCTAACTCGTAGCGTTTCAGCGCCGACTCAGCCAATTCACGCACTAGAATCAGCGTGCCTTTGTCGGTGTCGATCAAGTCATAGGTCAACTCAGGATGCACCGACACTGCTTCATTGGCGGGCAAGGTCCAAGGAGTCGTCGTCCAGATCACCGCAGCGGCTTTAGCCGGGGTCGTCGTTAAACCGAAAGCCGTCGACAAAGCAGCTAAATCAGCCACAGGAAATGCCACATCAATCGCTGGCGAGGTTTTGTCTTCGTATTCCACTTCAGCCTCGGCCAACGCAGAACCACAATCCAGACACCAGTTCACCGGTTTCAAACCTTGGTACAAATAACCCTGCTCAAGAATCTTGCCCAAGGCCCGCATTTCATCGGCTTCAGCTTTGAAACTCATCGTCAGATATGGATTTCCCCAGTCACCGAGTACGCCCAAGCGGATAAAGTCTTTTTTCTGGCGTTCAACCTGCTCAGCAGCATAAGTGCGGCACAGCTCACGCACCTTGTCGGCGGGCAAATTTTTGCCATGTAGTTTTTCAATCTGGTGCTCAATTGGTAAGCCGTGACAATCCCAGCCCGGCGTGTAAGGCGCATCAAAACCGGACAAGGTTTTGGCGCGAATAATAATGTCTTTCAACACCTTATTGACTGCATGGCCGATGTGTATATCCCCATTGGCGTAGGGCGGGCCATCATGCAAGGTGAAACGGGGCCGACCTTTGCAAACTTCCCGAATCCGCTGATACAACTGGCTTTCTTGCCATTGCGCAATCCATTGCGGCTCCCGCTTAGGCAAATCACCGCGCATCGGAAAAGCCGTGTCAGGAAGGTTTAGGGTAGTTTTGTAATCAGCCATTGTGAATTCCAGTTGCAGCTTTGCTGCTGAAAAAAGTCTGTGCCGCCAGCGCATCACATGCGATTTGGGCCTTCAGTGCATCAAGGTTAGGAAACTTCTGTTCTGTTCGTAGTTTTTTCAAAAAACTGACCTGCAGATGGCGACCATAAATGTCACCACTAAAATCAAATAAGTGAACTTCTAAAATGGGGCGAACCCCATTAACCGTCGGGCGCGTGCCCAAGTTTGCCACGCCGTTGACGACTTTAGTCGCCCCGGCGGCCCCAAGGACTTGCACGGCAAAAACGCCACTTAAGGGCAAAGGCGAATGCCGGATATAGATGTTAGCGGTAGGGAAACCCAAGGTGCGCCCTAAACGTTGCCCGGTCATCACACGACCATCCATTCGGTAAGGCCGGCCTAATAATTTCGCCGCAAAATCCATCTGTCCCGTTGCTAAGGCTTCCCGAATGGCCGAACTTGCCGCACGGCGTTCGCCTGCACGCACTTCCGGCAAAGCCTCAACAACGGCCCCCATCATGGGTAGACGTTTTTGCAGCAAGCCAAAATCACCTTGGCGCTTTGAAC
>JBEGTT010000177.1:0-2745 GCA_041179245.1 Pseudomonadota bacterium | reverse complement strand
TCAGAAATATTTTCCAAAATTCTTATACCACTTAGCAAGGTTTTTAAAGGTATGCCTGCAATAAACAATGCAGAAGATATTGGGGTTCCAATTGATTTATTGACAATAGAAATTGATTTTTTGCCACTGCTAGAATAATCTGACTGTGTGGCTAACGAACGGAAAACGCCTTGTATGCTTAGTGAAATCTGTTCGCAATTGCCAAAATGATATTGTTTTTCCAGCCCCACTTTTGATCTATCGCTAACGAATAAGGTTAGATTGTGAGAGCGAAGCGAACCACAATCTGAACCGGTTGTTGGACAAGCCCGGTGATAATCGACACAGTCTATGTCTATTAGTATAAGAAAATATCTTTTTGGATTTTATAGGTTTCGCGGAAAATCTAAGCCGCAGTACCCGAAGGCCGACAAAAGCGCTGTCTTGTGCAACACCTTTTGTGAGGGGTCATGATTTAAGCTGGATTATAGCCTTTTTTAGGCAAGCGCGGTCATCGGCTTAATACATGCCGATTTAAAGCTTCAAGGATTGGCCAATGCGGTCACATAATCGGTTATGCCCCCTTTCTGTCAGCCGGAGGGCGCAAGCCCGAAAGCCATCATGGCGGGAATCCGCGTTTTCACAATCTGCATGGCACTGCCACAGCAAGGACACTTGATCGCGGGTCTTATTGCCAGCGCGACCAGCGTTTTAATCGGATTCAATTTAAACAGCTCTTGCAGCAATGCCAGCAGCTTTTTGCTGTTGGCATGCAGAAAGCCAAAGTTGCGGGTACGCCTAAAGCCCTTCGGCAACACATGCTGCAAAATTAGCCACAAGAACTGAGGCCCCGGCAGCGTCCGGGTTTGCGTCTGCTTGGTTTTGCCGTCTAGGTAGCGGAAGGTGACCAATCCGTCCTTGCACGCGATAATGTCCTTCTCCTGAATCACGCCCTTGTACAGATAGCGCCCCAAATAAACTAAGGCTTTGTCGCCGCTGCCAACGGATTTGACACCCACCACCCATTTTTTCGGGTAACAGGCCGGCAGCTCAAGCCCCGCTGCCCGAATAGCGCCAAGCAGCTTTGCACGGAACACTTTCGCCAAGGCCTTGTGGTTGAACAAATAGGATTGATGGCCTTTGCTGGTTTTGGTGCGCCACAACCGCTGACCCGGATCGATCGCCGCCGCAGGCATCACCACATGCACATGCGGATGATAGTCCAATCGGCGCGAATGCGTGTGCAGTACCGAAATCGCACCCGCCTGACCTTGTAACTGCGGATCGTTTTGCGCGAAGGTGTTGAGCGTTTCCCAACTACAACGGATCAGCAAGCCGTAAAGTATGCGCTGCTGTTGCCAAGCCAATGGGCGCAGCTCTTTTGGCAACGTGAACGTCATCATAAAATACGCCGCTGGCACTTGTTTCTGAAGTTGGCGGCCTAGCCATTGCTGGCTTTCATGATGCTGGCAATGCGGACAGTTACGATGGCCGCAAGAATGCGGGATGAAGGCTTGCTTGTCACAGCCGTCGCATTGCACCATCATCACGGGACTTTGCGAAGTGCGGCACTGTTTCAGCGCGGATAGGGCTTTAAGTTGGCTGGGTAGTGCATTGGGATATGTCGCCAGAAACTCGGTTTCAAAGCGTTGGATAATCGACGAAAGCACCCTCATTTGACCCCCTGCCATTCCATGGCAAAACCATCCATCAGCGCATTGATCAACGCGTCGGCCTGAATGTTCGTGGTGTCAGTCAGGTGGGTATAACGGGCGGTGGTCAGGATGCTGTGGTGCCCCAGGATTTTCTGGACTTCAAGCAGGTCGACGCCTGCTTCGATCAGATGGGTCGCGTAGCTGTGGCGTAAGCTGTGTGGGGAAATCTTTTTTTTATGCCGCAGTCCTGGGCGACTTGGCGCAGCGTTGTTTGCACGCCACCGCGATCAAGGGGTGTTTTGGACAAATGCGCCGACTTCAAACCACCGTGGCGGTTGGGAAACAGCAACACCGGATTGCGGTGCACCTGCCAGAAGCGGCGCAGGCAATCCAAAGTCGCCACCGGCAAAGGCACCAACCTATCCTTGTTGCCCTTGGCATCGCGGATATGCACCCGCAGCCGCTGTGCATCAATATCAGCCACCGTCAAACGCAAACCTTCGCCGAGGCGCAGCCCCAAACTATACAGCGTAAAAAAGAACACTCGGTAGCTGAGGGTGTGGGTCATCGAGAAAAGCCGCTTGGCCTCCTCAACCGTGACGATATCCGGCAAGCGTTGTACCTTCGGCGGTTTGATTAGCCGAAACACCGGCCAGGGCTTGTTCAACACATAGGCATAGAAGAATTTAAGCCCGTACAGGTCGAGTTTGACGCTACTCCAGGAATGCGATTCCAGCAAATCGCTGAAATAATCGGTCAACTGAAGTTCGGACAGATCGCTAAGTTCATAATCGAAATAGGCACCGATACGTCGCATGGCTCTAGAATAGGCTTCAATCGTCTTAGGCTGGAGTCCTTTGAGTTTCAGGTGTTTAAGATGGCTTTGATAATTCTGCTTGAAAATTAATTCGGGAGATGGCATTGTTTTGTAACCTCATGATTCGTTGTTGAGGCCCCATTGTGATTTAGGGCTTGAGATTACATTTTATCGATTAATCGGGCGGCGGCGTTTTTCTCCGCGTTAGCGGCTTCGTCCAACAGTAATATTAGGCAAGATATGTCTCGGAATTAGTGGTCGATTTCCCCGTTATCCCTTCCCAAATAGTGGGTG
>JBEGTT010000176.1:0-6998 GCA_041179245.1 Pseudomonadota bacterium | reverse complement strand
GACCCAACTCGCCTGCGTCAGATCTTAATTAACCTATTGTCCAACGCCATCAAATTCACCGAAGGTGGTCAGGTCAGCGTTTTGCTTTCTGGTTCAGCACCGAGGGCCGACGGACGTATTGAAATCACATTTTCCGTTGCTGATACGGGAGTTGGCATTCCTGAAGACAAGTTACAAAGTATTTTTCAACCCTTTACTCAGGCTGAATTTTCAACAACACGTCAATACGGTGGTACCGGGTTAGGGCTAACCATTGTTACTCGGCTGGTTGAACTGATGGAGGGCAAAATATCTGTTGAAAGCCAGCTTGGCAAAGGCAGCACATTCACCTTTTCAGCCCTAGTCGAACCCATCAACGAAACAGCTACCAGCCAGCTTCAAGGGCGTAACGCCCCTCCTGAAAACCGTCGCTCAGCAAAACCCCTATCCATCCTGCTTGCCGAAGACAATATCGTTAACCAGAAGGTGGCTCAGGGTTTATTGGGAAAACAAGGACACCGTGTTGTCATCGCGTCAAATGGCCTAGAAGCAGTAACACTGTTTAGGCAAACCTCAGACCAGGCAGACCAAGCGTTTGACGTCATTCTAATGGACGTACATATGCCAGAAATGGATGGTTATGAGGCAACGAAATTGATCCGTGAACAAGAAATGCAAGCAGCCCAACCAAACCATATTCCGATTGTCGCGCTGACGGCGAATGCTAGTGAAGGTGATCGACAATGCTGCCTTGATGCAGGCATGGATGACTTCGTATCAAAACCCTTCAAGATAGCGGATTTGAACACCGTACTTGACCGTTTAATACCCTGAAAATAATGCCAACGCTAAGCCTCAAGCTAAAACTCACCTGTGTCGCAATTTTTATCAGCATCTTGCTGCTGATAGGGCAGTTTATGGCCCAGTTCACGGTTCTCCGAGAAGACCTGTCTACCAGGATCGAAAATGAGCAGTTCACTTTACTTAGCGAGCTAGCCAGAAACTTGGATGACAAACTAACTGAGCGCTTAGAAGCCCTGTCCCAAGCTGCTCAGACCATTCCGCACAACAAGCTTTCCGACCTCAAACTACTCACAAGCCATCTACAGCATGAGACAGCCCTGTTAACCCTGTTTGACGACCTATATATTTTTGACGCCAAGGGCATTCTGCTTGTGGATTGGCCAGAAAAACCAGGCCGGCGAACGCTAGATATGTCTTCTCGCGACTACATCCAAGGGGTTCAGCAAACCCTGAAACCCTTTATTTCTCAACCCATTTTGGGCAAAGCCACTAAACAACCCATTGTAGTGATGGCCGCGCCAGTGATTGATGAGAAAGGAAATCTAGTGGCCATCATGGGTGGGGTATTAAATTTGTACAAACCCAACCTCATTGGCGCATTGGGTAGTCGAAAAATTGGCAGAGATGGTTACTACTACCTTGTTTCCAGTGAGCGTCTAATCATTACTCACCCCAATAAAGAGGCCATTCTAAAACCCGTTCCACCACAGAATCCTGCCTTTGAAAAAGCACTCGAAGGATTTGAAGGCACGCTAGAAGAAACGAACAGTCGGGGAATACACGGCCTATTTACGTTCAAACGACTAGCCAGCACAAGATGGATATTGGCTTCTGTTGTCCCAGTTGCAGAAGCATTTGAACCCGTTGCGCACATCCAAGGGCGCATGGCCCTAATCACCACTGTGCTAATTTTGTTGATTTCCCCTCTGCTATGGCTTTTTTCTGGTCGGTTAGTTCGTCCACTGGCCCTACTCTCAGAAAACATGCGGAAGCGAGCAACTAACATGCAGCCCCATGATCCGGTACCACTAGTCCCTGAAAAAGGCAGTGCTGAAATCAAAACCGTTATCCATGCCATTAACGATTTTCTAAACGCCAGAAACCTTGCCGATGCAGAATTAACGATCAGTGAAACAAAAAGGGCCGAAATTCTGAAAAACCTAGCTGAGGCTAAGGAAGTCGCTGAAGCTGCCAACAAAGCAAAATCAGAGTTTCTAGCCAATATGAGCCACGAGTTACGGACTCCCATGAATGGTATTTTGGGGATGACCGAACTTGCGTTGATGAACAATTTAGATGAAGAGACAAGGGGTTATGTCGAAACAGCCCATTATTCCGCTGGCAATCTTTTGATCATTTTGAATGACATTCTGGAGATGTCCAAGATCGAATCCGGAAAAATGCCGCTAGAAGAAGTGCCCTTCAGCCTACTTTCCGCCATGCGGGATACGCACCAATTGATGGTTCCTAGCATGGCCGAAAAGGGGCTATCTCATCCACTGATACTGCCCGATGATCTGCCTGAAATGTTGATCGGTGACCCACTGCGGATTCGTCAGATTTTGCTGAATTTGCTCGGCAATGCCGTGAAATTTACTCGGCAAGGGGAAATTGCCCTCTCCCTAGTGATTCTTTCGCAGGACAAGAGCGGCATAACGATTCAAATTAAGGTGAGTGATAGCGGAATAGGTATCCCGAAGGATCGCTTGGAGGCTATTTTTCAAGCCTTTTCTCAAGCAGACAACTCAGTCACTCGGCACTTTGGAGGCACCGGCCTAGGCCTTACTATTTCGACTGCCTTAGTACATATGATGAACGGAACCATCTGCGTGGATAGCATTGAAAATCAAGGCAGCACATTCAGTGTTTCGCTTTATCTGAAACGCCCAATAAGTACAGATTGACCTTGAGTTTTACTTTTCCAAAAAGAGATTTTTCATGTTGCAAAAACTTTCAAACTTTCCGGGTATTCAAGGCCCCATCGTCATCGTGGTCATGGATGGTTATGGATTACCTAAAACCGACGTTGGTAGTGCTATTGCCGCTGCCCAAAAACCAAACCTAGACCGCCTCTTCGCCAACTACCCAAATATTCAACTTCGTGCTCATGGTCTCGCTGTTGGCATGCCTTCCGATGACGACATGGGAAATTCTGAGGTAGGCCACAACGCCATTGGTGCAGGTCAAATTTATGCTCAAGGTGCAGCTCTGGTATCAAGCGCCATTGCTAACGGCAGTATCTGGCAAGGCGTTGCGTGGCAAGAAGTGATGGCAGGTGCCAAACAAGGACGTAGTGTTATCCACTTTATTGGCCTGTTCTCTGATGGAAACGTCCATAGCCACATCGACCATCTTAAGGCGATGGTTGTTCAGGCTAAAGCCGAGGGTATTAAAACTGTCCGTATCCATGCACTGATTGATGGGCGTGATGTACCTGAAACCAGCGCGCTAACGTATGTAGTGCCGTTTGAAGCGTTCCTGACAGAAATTAGCGATCAGGTGTTCGACGCTCGTATTGCTTCAGGCGGCGGACGCCAATTCATCACCATGGACCGTTACGATGCGAATTGGCCGATGGTTGAAAAAGGCTGGCGGACGCATGTTCTTGGTGAAGGCCAACAATTTCCAAACGCCACCGTTGCAATCAATGGGCTTCGTGAGCTACACCCCGGAACCATAGACCAGGATCTGCCAGAATTTGTCATCGCTGATAATGGGCAACCCATTGGCACCATTGAGGATGGCGACTCAGTCGTTTTCTTCAATTTTAGGGGTGACCGTGCCATTGAAATTAGCAGAGCGTTTGAGGAAAAGAATTTTTCTAAATTTGACCGGATTCGCTTCCCCAAAGTCACTTATGCCGGGATGCTTCAGTACGATGGCGATTTAAAACTTCCTGCTAGATTTCTGGTAGCCCCTCCCGCGATCAGAAACACCTCTGGAGAATGGTTCGGCAAAATGGGCATTACCCAGTTTGCCTGTTCTGAAACCCAGAAATTTGGCCACGTAACCTATTTTTGGAACGGTAACCGTTCTGGCAAATTCGAAGGAGAAACCTATCTGGAAATTCCCAGTGACGTCATTCCTTTTGAACAACGACCTTGGATGAAAGCGGCTGAAATTGCAGACGCCATGATTGTCGCTCTCCAGTCTAAACAATTCAGCGTATTGCGCTGTAATTTCGCCAATGGTGACATGGTCGGCCACACTGGCAACTTCCGTGCTGCCACAATGGCTGTTGAAGCGGTTGATCTGGCTTTAGGGCGCTTGCTAAGCGCTGTCGATGCAGCAGGCGGGATTGCACTCATCACTGCCGACCACGGCAACGCTGATGAAATGTATGAGCTAAACAAAAAAACCAGACAGCCCGCTCAAAACCCCGATGGGAGTTATCAAGCCAAAACAGCGCACACCCTAAATCCTGTTCCGTTAATCCTCTATGACAACACGACTTTAGGAAAATTATCTCTACGCCCAACTGAAACAGCAGGGCTTTCCAATATCGCGGCAACGGTTGCTAACCTGCTTGGTTTTGAAAAACATCAAAGTTGGGATGACAGTTTGCTGGTAATCAAATAAGAAAAAAGCAGCCAACTTCGGCTGCTCATTTTTCTAACTAAACGCTTACCTGACTCTCACTTTACGACCCGCAAATGAGGTTTTCCACCGCCATCGGGTGGAAGATTCTCAGGGGAACTATCAATTAATGCCGTTGCGCCAACGGCTGTTTTGTCAGTACGACCATCAACGGTCTCTTCTAACTCAAAAGACATCCCTATGCCGTTTTCACGTCCATAAATAGCGATAACGCGACCGATTGGAACTGAAAGCGACCGCGCAACACCATTAAAACGTCCGTGAAACTCAATGTAGTCGTTACCCATTTGCAGCTTATTAGCCGCAACTGAGCCAATATTCAGCACAATCTGCCCGTCGCGGACAAACTCCCGTGGAACGTGCGTAAATTCATCCACAACAACACTGATATAGGGCGTAAACCCGTTATCCGCACACCATTCCCAGATCGCTCTGAGCAGGTACGGCTTGGTTGAGGGTAAATTTATTTCTTCCACAGGAGCCTCGCTAGAATGGTGAAAATCTCGACCGAGTGAATGTTTCAGGCTTTACTTACGCATGACCTTTTCAGAAGGCGTCAACGCATCAATAAAACCCTGGCGACTAAAGATACGCTCTGCGTATTTCATCAGTGGTGCTGCTGTTTTTGGTAGGTCAATTCCGTAGTATTCCAGACGCCACAAAAGCGGTGCCATCGCCACATCAAGCATCGAAAAATCGTCACCTAACATGTATTTTTGTTTTGCAAAAATCGGGACAATTTCGTTCAGGCGATTGGCTATTTCAACCCGAGCCTTATCCGCCGGCTTGCCACCCTTCTCAAGAGCTTCAATATGGACAAATACTTCCCGCTCCATACCGAGCAATAGTTGCCGTGCCCGGGCCCGCATAATCGGGTCTGCAGGCATCAACTGAGGGTGAGGGAATCGCTCATCAATATATTCGTTGATGATATTAGGCTCAAACAGCACCAAATCCCGTTCGACTAATACGGGAACACGATTATGTGGGTTTATCGCAGCCAGTTCTTCCGGCTTGTTAAACATATCAACGTCGATAATCTGAAAATCCATCCCCTTTTCAAAGAGAACGATTCGACAACGGTGACTAAATGGGCAGGTTGTGCCCGAATAAAGGTTCATCATAAAAATACCCCTAAAACGAAAACCGGCACCTAAGAATAACCAAGCCCCTAACGGGGCTTAGTTTCCATGATGCCGGGTTGATGCCGCTGGATCAGTGAATATCTTTCCAGAACTCTTTCTTCAGTGCATAAGCAACACCAAATAAAACCAACAGGAATGCAAGAACTGCAAATCCTAGTGATTTACGATGTCCTGCACCAGGCTCGCCCATCCATACCAAGAAACCAACCAAGTCACGAATACTTTCATCGTACTCACTTGGGGTCATCTTGCCAGGCGTGACCAATTCCAGTTGATGAGTTTCATGGTTCAGCACCTGAGTACCTTGCAACTCATACAGGATATGGGGCATGCCAACATTTTCAAATACTGTGTTATTCCAGCCTGTTGGACGCTTCTCATCCTGATAGAAACTGCGCAGATAGGTATAAACCCAGTCAGCACCAGGACCATTTTCGGAAGCACGGGCCCGTGTAACCAAAGTCAGATCAGGAGGCGTTGCGCCAAACCATTTACGTGCTTCTTCCGCACGAATGGCCACACGCATCGGTTCACCAATCTTGTCCGCAGTGGTCATCAAATTATCTTTGACTTCCTGCTCGGACAAACCCAACTCAGTTAGACGGTTGTAGCGCACAAATGACGCACCGTGACAATTCAAGCAGTAAGTCACGAACAGCTTGGCGCCATTTTGCAACGCGGCCTGATTGCCTTGAACATCTGGCACCTTGTCCAGATGAACTGCAGCACCACTTGCTAGGGCTGTCAGCGGCGCAAACAACAGCGCGATAAGGAGTTTTTTCATCATCTCGATTCCTTTACTCACATCGTGACCCGTTCAGGTTCCGGGGTGAACTTATCAACCTTTGAATACCAAGGCATCAACAGGAAGAAGCCAAAGTAAATCAGTGAACAAACTTGGGAAACCTTTTCACCCCAGAAGGAGGGAGGCTGCGTACCCAAGTAGCCAAGAATAACGAAGGCGATCACAAAAACCGTCAGGAAATTCTTGTAGATTGGACCACGGTACCGAATGGACTTAACAGGTGACTTATCCAACCAAGGCAGGAAGGCAATAATTACAACCGACGCTCCCATGGCCACAACCCCCCAGAACTTCGCATCCAGACCAAAAATTGGCCATACCATCGCACGCAGGATGGAGTAGAACGGTGTGAAGTACCAAACAGGTGCAATGTGCGACGGTGTTTTCAGCGGATCAGCCGGCAGGAAGTTGTTGTACTCCAAGAAGTAACCACCACCCTCTGGTGCAAAAAATACGATTGCACTAAACACCATTAGGAATACCACGACACCGACCATGTCCTTAACACTGTAATAAGGATGGAATGGAATACCGTCAAGTGGATGGCCCGTCACTGGATCTTTATGCTTCTTGATCTCCACGCCATCAGGGTTATTCGACCCAACTTCGTGTAGTGCCAAAATATGGGCTGCAATTAGACCTATCAGCACCAATGGCATTGCGATCAC
>JBEGTT010000175.1:0-2591 GCA_041179245.1 Pseudomonadota bacterium | reverse complement strand
AAGGTGCCCCATGCCCCCTCCAGACCTGACTGAGCAATCAAGAGAAGAAGCCATTGACTGGGTGCTGCAACTGCGCTCGGAATCCTGTACGCCGGATAAACGAAGACTGTTTACGGACTGGTTAGCCCAACATCCTGGGCACCAAAAGCTCTACGACCGCTACGATGCCCAATGGCAGGGGCTAGACCGTTTCAAGGGCTTAGATTTCCCGGTGAGGCAGGACGCACTGAATTACCGCCCAACCGCAAACAACCTAAAGCTGCAATGGCAATGGCTGGCGATAGCAGCATCGGTATTGCTGGCGCTGGGTTTGACCGCCATCTCACCCGATGGCTGGTATGGGGCTGATGCGCGGTACATAGTGGCTCAAGGGAGTAGGGAAACCATCAACCTTGCCGACGGTTCGCGCCTGGAATTGAATGGCGGCACCGAAGTCAAGGTCCACCTCAGCCGCTGGCGGCGGTCGGTCGAACTGGTGCGGGGGGAGGCCTTCTTCATTGTCGTCCACGAACCCGACCGCCCGTTCGTGGTGGCTGCCGCCAATGGCCGTATCGTCGATATCGGCACCCAATTTGAGGTTTACCTGCAAAGCGACAAGGTGCTGGTGGCCGTCCAGGAAGGCAGCGTCCGGGTGGTCGCAAAAGACAGCCGCGAGCTGGCCGCCAACCAATTACTGGCCTACAACCGCATTGGGGACTTTATGCCGATGCCTTCCGATAACGTGGACAACCTCACCGCCTGGCGGCAAGGGCAGTTGGTTTTCGACAACCGTAGGCTGGACGAGGTGCTGGCCGAACTTGGTCGCTATCATTCCACCCAAGTCCGTCTGGGCAGTCCTGGGTTAGCCAAACTCAAGGTCAGCGGTCGCTTCCGTATTGATGGGCTGGACAGCGCTTTAACCACCATCGCCTCAACCCTGTCAGTGACCTTACACCACCCCAGCCCCGATGTGGTGGTGTTGAAAAAATGATAACCGAAATTGCGGGGTAAAACGATAGACACAACACCACCAATGAATTATTATTATCTTATTAAAGTAATTCAAAAAGGAAGTTTATCATGAGAAGCACAATCACTTCCAGGGGGCAAACCGTCATCCCCTCTGAAATCCGTCAACAGTTTCATCTTTCTCCATCTGATCGACTGGAATGGATTGTCGATGGTTCCGGTATTCGGGTTATTCCTGTCAAAAGCGACCCGGTCGAAGCATTTCGCGGTCGCGGTGCAGGCGGTGCGGTTGCTAGGCTGTTAGCAGAACGTGCTAAAGATCGGGATCGGGAGTGAACCGATATCTCCTGGATACCTCAGCATTATTGGCGCTCAGGGATAACGAAACCGGAGCGGATCAAGTCGCTGACATTCTTTATCAGGCGCAGCAAGCAAAAGTTAAATGTTTTGGTTGTTTCATGTCCTTGATGGAAGTGTTTTATCGCGTTTGGAAAGACGAAAGCGAGCAAGATGGCAGATTGGCTTACCAGCAATGCTTAGGTCTGCCAATAGAATGGATACATGAACATCAAGCCTTACTGGAAAAGGCGGCGAAAATTAAAGCCACCCATCAACTCTCCCTGGCCGATGCCTGGATTGCCGCAACCGCCTCATTGCAAGGTGCGGTATTGGTGCATAAAGACCCGGAATTCTCAGCATTGGCGCACAAGCAAATAGTGCTGCCTTATAAATAACAGGGTCGTAGGCTACAAAACTTGTCGATTCCGTTCGTAGTGAGCTTGCCGATTCCGTGCGTAGTGAGCTTGTCGAACTATGAACGGAATCAACGCATTCAGCATCGTAGATACCATCTCTCCAACACAACATTTACCTACGCAAGCAATGCTTGCCGTCATTCCGGCATAGACGACCACACGGATAAAGCCAAGTCTAGGACACAAATAAAATATTTTAAAATTTTCCCTAAATAAGCGGGGTTTTTTTGTCCTCATACGTTACATGAATAGAACACCTAAAAAAATGGAGCCTATTCATGAAAATATTACCGCAAGCCCTGCTGATTACCGCATTGATTTTTGTATCAAGTGGCTTGAAAGCCGACACAACAGCACATCGTTTCGACATCCCCGCACAGGGTTTAGGGTCTGCCCTGCAAAAACTGGCGGCACAATCTGACGCATCCATCTTTTACACCGCTGAAAGCGTCAGCGGACACTTAGCCCCAGCAGTTAACGGCCAATACAGCACCCGCACAGCCTTAAGCCGATTATTGGCTGGTTCAGGTTTGGTTCATACCATCGCCGCCGACGGCTCGATCTCAATAAAACCCGCCCCGCCCTCCCCTAAACTCCAGCCAGTGTCCGATAACAGTAGCGAAACCACCCTCCCCAAAGTCACCGTCGAAGCCGACTCGACTTACGATCCCGAATACTACGCCGACCCTTACAACAAAGATTACGTCATCCCCAACGCCACCGCAGGCACCAAGACCGACACGCCGATCATGGAAACGCCATTGAATGTGCAGGTGATTTCCAAGCAGGTGATGAAGGATCAGCAGGTGATTAATTTGGGTGATGCTTTGAAAAACGTCAGTGGGGTAACGATAAAAGCCAGTGCCGGTGGTGATGGCAATGCGGGTG
>JBEGTT010000174.1:0-6368 GCA_041179245.1 Pseudomonadota bacterium | reverse complement strand
TGCCGCACCCAAGATTGTTGCCAAGGGGCGAGGGCTAATTGCCGACGAGATCATGTCTCGGGCTAAAGAGCATGGGGTATATGTTCACGAGTCCCCAGAGTTACTTTCGCTACTGATGCAGGTGGACTTGGATAAACACATCCCGGCAAACTTGTACGCTGCTGTTGCCGAGTTGCTCGCGTGGTTGTATCGCATGGAACACGCCGACCAAGATTTTTTAAGAAATAAGGACAGTTAAGCCCCACCAAAAAACCGCAATGCAAAATTTTCAACCATTCTATCCCTCTGCAAAGCTGGCTCAACAGCCCAAACTTGCGTCCGAATACGGCGAATGTGTCGTTTCCGGAACAATGGCTGTGTGCGCGGCTCTGAGTACATTGGTTGAAACTCGGCAGGTGTTGTCGGTGTGGCAAAAGAAAGCAAATAGCTATTTCTTTGTCACCTTGATGGCCTTCGACCCCAGTAAAGGCCTGATTTATCTCGAACGTGGCCCGGAAGGGGATCGTCGGGCAGGCAATCTGGCTGAAGATTTTTTGTGTTACGCCGAAATTGATCAGGAACAGGTTCAGTTCACCTTGAACGGTCTGCTACAGGATTCTTTTTATGGGACGCCTGTATGGATTGCAAACCTACCGGATCGTTTAATTAGGATTCAGCAACGCGAGTTTCCCCGGATTCCGATTCCTGTCACCAGACCTAGTTTCTGTAAAATCACAGGGATCAACGGACTGTTCTGCCCCAAAGAAATTCGCCTCCAGCTAGTTGACCTCAGTACAGGTGGAATCGGTTTTGTCGCGCCCTTAATCATGTGTGGCGTATTCAGACCTAACGCCACCTATAGCCGATGCGAATTGCAACTTTATAACGAGCTACCGGTGCAGGTAAATCTGAAGGTACGCACGGCCCATTCGATCACCTCTAAAAGTGGTATCAAAGCGGTCCGTATTGGTGCTGAAATCACCAGCATTAGTAGGGCAAATACTGGGGTTATTGCCCAGGTTGCCTCGCAAATTGAACAAAACCAAGAGCGAGCCTTTAATGGCGCTTGGGAAACCCAAACCAAAGTATCCAGAGGTCTTGTGCCGCCTTCTAGTCGCCCCGGGTTACGTCCAGCTCACGCCTAACTTGGGCAGTAATGCAAGGATAATTGGTCAGCAACCTTTGCAATAAGCCGTTCCCAATGGCCACTTTCTGGCTGTCGGAAAAGAGTTGCATTGGGATACCATGGGCTATCAGACCGATTCAACATCCAGCGATAATCTGGCATAAATGGCAGCAATATCCAAGTTTTCTTACCCATTGCGCCGGCAAGATGAGCGACAGAAGTATCAACTGAAATTACTAGATCCATTTGCGCAATGAGCGCAGCCGTATCCGAGAAATCATTGAGTGCATCAAGATGCTGATGAATCTGCGGAAAGCTTTCTAGCGTCTCACTATCCTTGGGCCGCAATTCCTTTTGCAGACAATGAAACTCCAGCGGCAATGCCAAAATTGGGGCCAACCGATCTACCCCAAGACTACGGTTGTGATCATTTTTATGGCTTGCACTGCCGGTCCAGACCAAGCCAATCCGCGCTTTATGTTTGGGCCCTAAGCGAGTTTCCCAAGCTACTCGTTTTTCATCATGTGCAAACAGGTAGGGAATCGATGCAGGGATTGCGTCGACCTCTGTTTGCATCGCCAGTGGCAGTGACATGATCGGGCATTGAAAATCAACATCGATGAGTTCTACCCCACTCTCTGCCCCTCGCTCCACCATCGTGAAGTTACCCCCCATGCTAGAAACCAGCCCAAAGAGTGGTCGAGGAACTTCCAACACGACATGGGCACCCCGACTTTCTAGTGGTTGAATATAGCGACAAAACTGCATGAAATCACCGAACCCCTGCTCGGGGTAAACGAAAATAGTTTTTCCAGCTAGACTTTCTTGGCCTAACCACAGCGGTGCTGAAAATTGCCTTGCCTGTAGATAGGAGGATGTTTTCCAGCGCCATTCATAAAGCGCCCAACCTTCCCGATATTGGCCCAGCAGGATGAGTAATAAGCCCTTATTCCAGCAGCCGTCAGGGTAATCTGGTTTGATGGCCAGCGCGGCATCAAAACTCGCCAGCGCGTCTTCAAGGCGGTTGATATCCTGCAACACAAGCCCTCGATTATTGCGGGCTTCAAGATAGTTTGGGTTGAGACGAATCGCAAGATCAAAACTCGCTAAAGCGTCTTCAAAGCGCCCTAAATCCTGAAGCACCATACCCCGGTTGTAATGCGCCTGCGCGTAGCTGAAATGAAGCGCCAGCGCTTTCTCAAAACTCTCCAAGGCAAGTTCAAGGTACTTTAGCGCTTGTAAGGAAACTCCCCGGTTATTGTGTATTTCAGCATCATTAGGTGAAATAGCCAGCGCCTGATCGTAACTGATCAACGCGTCCTGGAAGCATTTCAGGTCTTTAAGGCTATTGCCCCGATTAAACCAAGTATTTGCTGAATGGGGATTAATGGCTATTGCGGCATCAAAACAAGCTAGCGCTTCCGGATGTCGCACAAGATTTTGTAGAACAACGCCTTTGTTGCCAAACAACGCGGCATTACCTGGCTGGATTTCCAAAGCCATATCCAGCAGTACCAACATTTCTTCCCAACGCCCCAGCTGATAAAGCGCTGCAACTCGGTTTAATATGGAAAGAATTTTATCTGGCACGCAAAAACTCCCGGTATTCGGTAATGTTATTAGTCAGTAGTATTTTCTTCGACCAGTGTAACCAGCTAGTGGCCAGACTTCCATACTGAGCATCCTTTACAAAGCCAATCTCTTGTTTCACATTGATCCGCATGATCCGTATTGGCAGACAACAAATCATTCACATCTCATTGTGCACGTTCAAATTCATCTAAATTTAGCCTGAACCCGGTATGATTTGGGGTTAGGCACGAAATTAATACAGCCGTTCTGGAGAAGCAATATGCGGACAAATCTTCCTGTCACAAACAATGAATTTGTGCTGCGTGATGACCACATGATCGTGTCCAAGACCGATCAAAAAGGGCGCATCACCTACATCAACAAGGACTTTCTGGAAGTCAGTGGTTTTACCGAGCAAGAGTTGCTTGGCGAACCGCATAACCTCGTTCGGCACCCTGACATGCCCAATGAGGCTTTTGCAGACCTTTGGAACGACCTCAAAGCGGGTCGCCCGTGGGTTGGTCTGGTCAAGAACCGCTGTAAAAACGGTGATTTTTACTGGGTTGAGGCCCATGCAGCTCCCATTTGGGAAGGAGGGCAAGTTGCTGGTTTTATGTCGGTTCGCCGCAAACCCTCCCGTGATCAAATCACAACCGCTGAGCAAGCCTACCGGGCTTTCCGTGAAAACCGAGCCAGCGGCTTAGCCATCCAACACGGACAGGTCGTCAGCACAGGCCCACTCTCTCGCCTGAGTCAAAAGATACAAAACTTACCCATTTCCGTTCGTTTTTTGATGCCCAGCATTGCCATCCTCACCCTGATCATGGCTATTGCCGGGCTGGTCATTGGTAATCAAATTGGCAACACACTACGAGCGCAAGGCGAGGCGGAACTAAGGCAACAAGTCCAACTGGTTCGCTCAATGATGGAAACCACTTTCGATGCAGTCGAACGTGAAGCCAATCGCTTGCTGGATATTTATGCCGCGAGATACCCGGGTAGTTTCAGCGTGGAAGCCTCTGATGGAGCGGTTCCTCTCCTGAAACACAACAAAAACACCGTTAACGGGCATCACGATGAAGAAGACGCCTTTGCCAAAATTACCAAAGGGCCAACAGCGACCGTTTTAGTCCGTCGCGGGGACGAGTTTGTGCGCATTGCCACCTCGCAGAAGAACGATAAAGGTGATCGGGTTATCAATACCGTCCTAGACAAAGAAAGCCCCGCCACCGCCAAATTGTTGGCCGGTGAAACCTATATCGGCAGAACCAGCAGCCAAGGCAAAGATCGCATCTCTGGACTCAAACCGATCAAAGATGAAACAGGCAAGGTCATTGGGGCTTTTGGGATTGGCTATTTCATTACCCAAGAGATGAACACCCTGCGCGACCGGGTCAAAAGTGTGAAAGTTGGCGAAACAGGTTACGTCTATGTGCTTGAAGCCCAAGAAGGCAAACGCCGAGGGGATTTGTTTATCCATCCGGCCAAAGAAGGCAGTAATGTTTTGGCTGCCAAAGATGCCTCGGGTCGTGAGTTCATTCGAGAGATGCTCGACCGCAAAGACGGCATGATGAACTACCCATGGAAAAACACCGAACTCGGTGAAACGGCTGAGCGGGAAAAAATCGTTGCATTTGAAACCATGCCCAGATGGAATCTGCTGGTCGGCGGCGGAACCTACCGCGAAGAATTCGATAGCATTTCAAAACACCTCTATCTCACGCTTCTCATCACGGGTGTGCTGGTGGTGGGAACACTCGTTGTGGTGATGGTTTCGATTTCCCGCCGGGTGTTAACCCAGCGTTTAGAAAACGTCTTGATCACATTAAGATCGCTCTCTACTGGCAACTATCGCAACCCTATTGAAGTCTCTGCTAATGACGAACTCGGCCAGGTTTTACAAGGCATGGAAACCATGCAAAACCGCTTAGGATTTGAAGTTGCCGAGACTCAGCGCCAAGGCGATGAAATGGCGCGCATCAAGCGTGCGCTGGACAATGTTTCCGTGCCAGTTACGCTCTCCAATGAGAGCAACCAATTGATATACATGAATAATGAGTCAAGAAAGCTATGGTCATTGATGGCACCCAATATCAGCCAGCGCATCTCTGGGTTCTCAGTCGACGGTATGTTTGGCGAAGGGTTAGCACCTTATTTCGAGAACGATCACTGCCGCGAATCATTCACTGAAAAACTACTCAACCCAAGGCAAATGGATACCGTCATTGCCAACCGCACGTTGCGTTTGACCCTAGTACCCGTTCGCAACGAACGTCAGGAATATCTTGGCCGCGCTACGCAATGGCAAGACCGCACAGAAGAAGTTCAAACGGAGCAAGAAGTCGCTGATTTGGTGGCGAAAGCCTCAGCAGGTGACTTATCTCCGCGTATCGTAGAACAGGGAAAACAAGGGTTTTTCCTCAGTTTGTCGCAAGGCTTAAACCAGTTGCTAGAAAACACTGACCGAGCGCTTAGGACAACCTCCGAAGCGCTGAGCCGCGTGGCCAATGGCAACCTCACAGAAAATATTGAAGAAGATTTTGAAGGGGTTTTTGGTCAATTAAAAGAGGATACCAACGGCACGATTGCACGGCTCAAAGAAGTCATCGTCCAAATTCAAATGGCCTCGGAAGCGATTAAAACCGCTTCGTCTGAAATTGCAGCGGGTAACCAAGACTTATCTGGACGTACGGAAGAGCAAGCCAGCAGCTTGGAAGAAACGGCGAGTTCGATGGAACAACTCAATTCAACAGTGCGCATGAATGCCGAAAATGCACGCCAAGCCAATGAGTTGGCCCAGTCGTCTAACACCATTGCCACGCGCAGCGGTGAGTTAGTTAAGCAAGTTGTCACCACAATGGGCGAAATCCAAATCAGCTCACACAAAATGGCTGACATCGTTGGCGTGATTGATTCCATAGCGTTCCAAACCAACATTTTGGCCCTCAATGCTGCCGTTGAAGCCGCTAGAGCCGGGGAACAAGGCCGGGGGTTTGCAGTGGTGGCCACGGAAGTTCGTAGCCTCGCGCAACGCAGCGCCAATTCCGCGAAGGAAATTAAGACCCTGATCGCGGATTCGGTGAGCAAAGTTGAAAGCGGCGCACGACTGGTTCAAGACACGGGCAAAACAATGGATGAAGTCATTTCCAGCTTCCATCAAGTGATGGCCTTGGTCACCGACATTGCCGAAGCCAGCAAAGAGCAAAGTTCTGGCATTGAACAAGTTGCCCAAGCAGTTGGTCAGATGGATGAAGTGACGCAGCAAAATGCAGCACTCGTTGAAGAAGCCGCTGCGGCTGCCGAAAGCCTAGAAGAGCAGGCGGAAAACTTGGTTCAAGCGGTGGGAATGTTCCGGGTGTAGTCAGGCAACGCAAGTAGGTCCCGTGCTGGAGATATTAAGCGGCGAGAATAAACCCGATTGTCGTGTGTATTCCTATTTACCACCAATGAAATTCTAACTCCTAGTAACTATTTAAGCTTCGAGCCAAGATACCAAGAGCGGTGGAACCTGTACGCCAAGGGCATAAAAATGGGGGCAAGATACGAGTTCTGTACTACGACTCCTGCAAAGATTACCAGATGGTCCTAAGGCACCTTTCTATGTTTGCCGGTGCGTTTCCCTTGGTGGCGTCATAGTGCTTCAAGACTACAACGGCATGACCAGTGGCGACGTAATGCGAGCAGTGAAGAC
>JBEGTT010000173.1:0-7606 GCA_041179245.1 Pseudomonadota bacterium | reverse complement strand
ATGCAGACGGCCCCTTGCCGCACGGCGAGGAAGACCCGTTTCTGGCCGAAACGCACCCCGTCTATGGTGAAACTGTGGCGGGTGTCGCAAGTCTTGAACGCCAAGTGCTCAATGCGCCACTCGATGGCATTGTTCTCCGATATGGCTTGTTCTACGGTCCCGGCACCGGGTTTGACGCGCCCATCGCTCCGGGTTCCGTACACGTCAGGGCCGCAGCGAAAGCCGCACAGCTTGCCATCACAAAGGGGCTGCCAGGCATCTACAACGTCGCCGAGAACGATGGCTCAGTATTGACCGAAAAGGCCACCCAAATCCTCGGGTGGGATGCCGGTTGGCGGTAGGGTAAGAAAACGCCCGCCCCAGTCATTACGGGACATGTGCAGATCAGACAAGAATATCTAACGACATTTACGTCTTGTAATGACCCTTGGGCGGAGGTCTCTATTCCATTGCTTCCCGGATTAGTAGTTCACGCAGATTATCGGGCATTTTCAGCGTTTCCGGATTCCATCCCTCGATTCTCAAGATGTCCTGCATGCACGTTTCCATGATGCGATGGGCCTCAACGGTAGCCAGAGCAATCCGGTCATGAACTTCCCTGTTTATATCAGTACGTTCGCGCATCAGGCAATTCTGCTGATAATCATAAAGGTGACGTAATTTGCTTACCATCTCGGCCACCTGTGCCGGGCAGGCACAAATGTATATCGTCGCTTCGTTAATAATCTTCTCTAGTTGCTCTGCTGAATACAGATGTTGCATTTTTGGCCCCAATGATTGGTGAAGGTGCGAACGCTTACTGAGATTGCAATGTATCAAGTAATAGCAACAAAAAGCAGCGGCCTAATTTTCATCAAGCTGAGCACTCAATGCTAAGTTCCGCATTGTGGTCGTTAATATAAAACTGGACCGCATTCATGGATGGCCGCAAAGGCCGAATACTGGAAATTAAAAACCGAACCAATTTTCATTGATCCGGCATTCATTGGAATGCATATCCCTGCCGAAACGGCAAAGATATGGCGATCGGTACAACAATTGCCCAGACTGCACTGAGACTTGGTATCCCCAGCAGGAATCGAACCTGCACCTGACCCTTAGGAGGGGTCCATTGTATCCATTCAACTATGGGGACAATTGAAGCTTTGAGTTTTACAAATCAAATGGATGGCGGCGCAGAATGGTTTCGTCGCGTTCCGGCCCAGTTGAAATGATGTCCACTGGCACTTGGCACAGCGTTTGGATACGGACTAGATAGTTCTGCGCTGCCAGCGGCAAATCTTCCCAACGCTTGACGCGGAATGTGTTGCTTTTCCAGCCGGGCATGGTTTCGTAAAGGGGTTCGCAACGGGCAACTTCATCAGCACCAATCGGCAACATATCAATCAGCTTGCCATCGAGCTTGTAACCTGTGCAAATCTGCAGTTCATCTAAACCATCAAGCACATCCAGCTTGGTAATACAGACACCGGTGATGCCGTTAATCTTGGCAGAACGACGTAATGCTGCGGCATCAAACCAGCCGCAACGGCGCTTACGGCCAGTCACTGTGCCAAACTCCTTACCCTTCTGGGACATCTGATAACCCGGCACCCCCACTGTCTCAATGTCTAGTTCAGAGGGAAATGGTCCGCCTCCAACGCGAGTGCAATAAGCCTTGGTAATACCCAGAATGTAGTTCAACGAGCCGGGGCCAACGCCCGAACCAGCGGCAGCCTGACCGGCTACGCAGTTCGAAGAAGTAACGAACGGATAGGTGCCGTGATCGATATCCAACAAAGTACCTTGAGCACCCTCAAACAACAGATTCTGCCCAGCCGCATTAGCGGCATAGATCGCGGCTGACACATCGGCGATGAGCGGCCTAATGGCTTCCGCATCGGCCAGTGCCCCTGCCAGCACTTCCTCGTAATCAACGGCTTCAGCGCCCAAATATTGGGTCAGAACAAAGTTATGGTAATCCATCACTTCACGCAATTTTTCAGCAAACCGTTCTGGGTTAAACAGGTCATAGACCCGAACGCCACGGCGAGCCACCTTGTCTTCGTAGGCTGGGCCAATACCCTTACCGGTGGTGCCAATTTTGTTAGCCGCATTTTTCTTGGCTTCACGGGCTTTATCAAGAGCTGCGTGGTAAGGCAGGATCACTGGACAACCGGGGCTGACGCGCAGACGGCCACGAACGTCAATACCCCCTTCTTCCAAGCCTTTAATTTCGGACAACAGGTGGCGAATATCCAGCACAACACCATTGCCGATGTAACACATCACCCCATCACGCACGATGCCTGATGGAACCAGATTCAGTTTGTATTCCTTGTCGCCAATGACCAGCGTATGGCCAGCATTGTGACCACCTTGAAAACGAACCACGCCACCGGCGTTATCTGTGAGCCAGTCGACAATCTTACCTTTGCCTTCATCGCCCCATTGCGTACCGACAACAACTACATTTTTGGCCATCGCGCCCATCCTTATCACTTACCGAATACTTACCCACAAAGCTCCGCCAGAACTCAACTCATGGCAGACGAAAGCGCGCATTCTATCACTGAGAAAGAAGCGTAATTTTGTTTGTACAATGGCGACATGCTTGATGACCGCGCCCGAATTCTTTTCAAAACACTGGTAGAACGCTACATCACCGATGGGCAGCCTGTTGGCTCAAGAGTGCTGTCGCAATTTTCCGGACTAGAGCTTTCGCCAGCCACCATCCGTCATGTGATGGCGGATCTGGAAGAGGCGGGGTTTATCGCCAGCCCCCACACCTCGGCAGGCCGGATTCCAACCGCTCGTGGTTATCGACTATTCGTCGACAGCTTGCTCAGCGTTCAGCCGATGGCTCAACAACAACTCTCAGCGATGGAAGTTGCATTCCACAGTAGCCAAAGCATTCAACCTCAGCAGTTAATCCAAAGCGCTTCTCACCTGTTATCCGGGCTGACCCATTTTGCAGGGATTGTGATGATTCCCCGCCGGGGAACGCCGAAAATTCGCCAGATCGAGTTTTTGAAACTCTCTGAAAAACGGATTCTGCTGATTGTCGTCAGTGAGGACGGGGATGTCCAAAACAGAATTTTGCTGACCGATCGCCCTTATTCGGCATCTGAACTAACCGAGGCAGCCAACTACCTGAACAACCATTTAGGCGGGTTAGATTTTGAGCAGATGCTTCAGCGACTTGGTAAAGAAATTCAGGATCTGCGCGCAAGTATGCGCCCACTCATGACCGCCACCCTCGATGCGGGTAACGATGTTCTCACCGGCACCAATCAGGCTTACGTCATCAGCGGCGAAAAGAATCTTCTGGATGCGACCGATCTGTCTTCCAATATGAGCCGGCTTCGCCAGTTGTTTGATCTATTTGAACAACGAGCCGGCCTGATGAAACTGCTCGACCTATCGCAACAAGCGGCCGGCGTACAAATTTACATCGGCGGGGAATCAGGACTAGCGCCTCTGGACGAATGTAGCGTGGTCGCTGCACCTTATGCTGTTGATGGCCAAGTCGTTGGTTCGGTGGGGGTGATTGGGCCAACTAGAATGGCGTACGAACGCGTAATCCCCATCGTAGACATCACCGCCCGCCTCTTATCTTCAGCCCTCACTACTCAATCTCAGGAATAACCATGCCCCGTTTTCTCCCCGAATCCCCTGCCACTGCAGCAGATGCATTAACGGGCAAAACCGCCGTTCTCCTGGTCAATTTGGGAACACCCGATGCGCCAACGGCGAGTGCGGTTCGGCGTTATTTAGCGGAGTTTTTAGCTGACCCTCGCGTGGTGGAAATCCCCAAACTACTCTGGTTACCGATTCTGCACGGGATCATTCTGCGCGTTCGCCCAGCCAAATCCGCCGCCAAATATGCCAGTGTCTGGCAAGAAGGGGGTTCCCCTTTGCGGGTGATTACGGAACAACAAACCGCATTGGTGCAGGCAGAGTTTCAGGCTAGAAACATGGAGGTCACCGTTCGTCATGCGATGCGTTATGGCAATCCTTCCATTGCCTCCGTTCTGAACGAACTGAAGCAGGCAGGGCATAGCAAAATTCTGATTGTGCCGATGTATCCGCAATACGCCGCCAGTACCACGGCAACCGTCATCGACGAAATTTCCAAGTGGCTACTCGCTACCCGTAAGCAACCAGAAATCCGCACGATTCGCAGCTTTTGTGACAACACCGCCTATCTCGATGCACTGGCACAAACCATCCGTAAACACTGGGAAACCCAAGGGCCACTGGCTGCGGATGGACGTTTACTGATGAGCTTTCATGGATTGCCTAAGCGCAGCATCAAACAAGGTGACCCGTATTATTTTGAATGCCAACGCACCGGCCAATTATTAGCCGAGCGCCTTGGTCTCAAGGAGAACCAGTTCATCATCACCTACCAGTCCCGCTTTGGTGCCGAGGAATGGTTACAACCTTACACCGCACCCACGGTACAAGCTTTGGCTAAAGAGGATGTTAGGCGCTTGGATGTGGTTTGCCCCGGCTTCGTGGCCGATTGCCTAGAAACACTAGAAGAGATTGCACAAGAGGTTCGCGCCGATTTCTTGACCGCTGGCGGCCAAGCGTTCCACTACATTCCCTGCCTGAACACTGAACCTGCCTGGATTCAAGGCTTGACAGATTTATGCGTGGAAAATCTGTAGCGATTTAAAACTGCTCATCCGCGTGCAAATAACGCCACTGACCGATGGGCAAATCGCCCAGCATGATCTTCCCGATCCGCACGCGCTTAAGACCGGTCACTCGCAAACCGACCAATTCGCACATCCGCCGAATCTGACGTTTGCGCCCTTCACGAAGCACAAACTTCAGTTGGTCATGGTTTAACCAAGTCACTTTAGCGGGACGCAACTGCTTGCCGTCCAGCATCAGGCCGTGATTCAGCAATTTGGTGCCATCAGGAATCATCTCGCCAGAAACACGGACGAGATACTCCTTCTCGACACTTGAATCGTCACCAATCAGTTGGCGCGCTATCCGGCCATCTTGTGTCATCACCAGCAACCCCGTTGAATCCACATCCAGCCGACCCGCCGGCGCCAACCCTTTCAGGTTAGCCGGATGAAAAGGAACGTCGCCCGGCCGACGGTACTGCGTGTCCGGCACAATCAACATCACGGCGGGTTTGAATCCCGGCTCAGGTTGCCCTGAGACATATCCAACCGGCTTATTGAGCAAAATCGTCGCTTGACGTGCCTGATTCTTGCGAGCTTCCGGCGCCAGCGAAATCTGGGCAGATTCGTCTATCCGCGTCCCCAGTTCACTAATCCTCTGCCCATCCACAAACACCCAGCCTTTTTCAATCCAGCCATCCGCTTCGCGACGCGAACAGATGCCGCGATCGGCCATCACTTTGGATAGCCGGGTGCCGGCAGGCGGATCAGATGCAACAGGAGAAACGACGGTATCGTTCATTCCAACCCTAGCAATTCAACCTCAAATACCAGTGTCGCATTCGGCGGAATAACTCCGCCAGCGCCGCGAGCGCCATAACCAAGTTCAGGCGGAATCGTTAATTTACGAACACCACCAATCTTCATCCCTTGAACCCCTTGATCCCAACCCTGAATCACGCGTCCACGGCCCAGCGGGAATTCGAAAGGCTCGTCGCGGTCCTTGCTCGAATCGAACTTAGTGCCATCGGTTAGCCAGCCAGTGTAATGAACCACGGCATGCTGACCCGCTTGCGCTTCTTCACCTTCACCTACCGTAATTTCTTCAATAATCAATTCTGATGACATGGTTTAGCACTCCCCGAAAAAAGGCGGCATTTTACTGCTTGGCTGAACCCGGTGTTGGCACATAAGCAACTTGGCGCATAAAAAAGGCTAAGGCATCATCCATCGTCGCCGCGTGCTGAGCAAACCATTCCTCTAGCTCTTTAGCCAAAATACGAGCGATACCTGAGTCAGCCTGAAGGCTTGGGCGCATGTCTTTCAGCGACTGCAACACGCGGTCATGCTCGCCTTCGTGACAATGAAGAGGAGGAAATCCACATTCAAGCATCCAACGTTTTTCCTGCTCAAAGTGCTCAACCGTGTGTGCGATCAATTCATCCATACAAGCCAGCGCATCTGCACTGTCTGCTTCGCCTAACTTGGTCACGATGCCCACGAAGTGTTGATGGGTATCATCCATCGGCGCATGTCCCAATACGTAAGTCTCTTTCCAATCCATAGCAATATTCTCTCCACTCACTCAGTCGTTAACCCTGCTACCAAGCTGGCAAGTCTCTCACCAAATCGAGGCAATCCCTTTGACCCAAAACAAAATTTTAGAAAAAGCTGATACAGCAGTAGCAAGACAATGTTCAACAGCCTAAAACTCGATTACCATCGCCCCCGGCATGAGCAGGATTACGGCTCAATTCCCACATTAGAATTCACTTTGTTCCACTACCAAAACAGGAGCTTACAATGAAGGTTATCTACGCAATGATGATGGTTGCTGGTATCGCAACGGCTGGTCAGGCTGTTGCTGCTGGTGGTAAAGATCTGTACGAAAAAACATGTAAGACTTGCCACGCTGCCGGTGTAGCGGGCGCGCCGAAGCTAGGCGACAAAGCTGCTTGGGCTCCACGTATTAAGACAGGCAATGAAGCTCTGTACACAAGCGCACTGAAGGGCAAGAACGCGATGCCTCCTAAGGGTACAGCGGCTGCCGCTACTGATGCCGAAATCAAGGCAACGGTTGACTACATGGTTAGCCAAGCCAAGTAATCCCAAAGAAAACGACTCTGGATTACGCCAAACCAGCCTGCGGGCTGGTTTTTTTATGGCTGCACAGTTTCTACAATTTAATTTTCAGGGTTTTGTCGACAATGGATACCGAGTCCACCTGACTACCAATCATCTGTTTCGACTCGTAGACCTTCACTTCCCCAAGCTCAGCAAATACAGCCTCGCTTAAAAATGCCTGAAGCGGTTTGGATGTTTTATTACCCAAGCCGCTTGCGCGGACGGAAAGTAGCTCAAAGTTGCGAACATAAACAGCCGCATCTTCCTCGCTCCAGAAGGGTTGCCCCTGGGCACATAGCCGTACCATTTTTCCGTCAAGCAATTCATTCGGTACAGTGGGCTCAAAGTTCAGGCAGATAGCAATCTTGGCGTTAACCAAATGCAGCTCAGGGGCTTTAAGCACTCCCGCTGGTAATTCTTTGGGAAATTCATGTGAAACAGCTTCATTTAACGCAGCCTCAGTGACCGTCACGGTGTAATTCAACACATTAAGCATTACCACCATGGCGATCAGAATCGCGGCAATACTGCCTGCAACGGGCCACAAAATTGGACTTAACTTGAAGCTGTAATTCGACACACTCTCACCCTAAAGCAAAAAAGTTTGCGAATTCTGACGCAAAAGCAGACCAAGATGGAAATAAATGCAGAGTGCCTCATCATCGTTGGGTTGCCAGATAAACCCCACCTAAAATCGCTCCCAATCCAATACCGTGGTAAATGGCTAAGGGTTCCCCCAAAAAGCCAGCGGCAAGCAAGGTTCCGAAAGCCGGCATTAGGTGAATGAAACTACCAGCTCTTGCAGCGCCAACGGTGGCCACCCCGTGGTTGTAGAAAATCATCGCCACGATGGAAGG
>JBEGTT010000172.1:0-3617 GCA_041179245.1 Pseudomonadota bacterium | reverse complement strand
GCAAGTACGCTGTGGTTACTCCACCCAGATTCCTTGAATCTTCAAGCCATTACATATTCGGATAATTAGGCCCACCGCCGCCTTCCGGCACCGTCCACTGGATGTTTTGCGTGGGATCTTTGATGTCACACGTTTTGCAATGCAAACAATTTTGCGCATTGATCTGCAAACGCGGCTCACCAGTTTCTTCGCCCAAAATTTCATATACCCCCGCCGGGCAATATCGTGTTTCAGGCGCACCGTAACGCTGATAATTGACGCTAATGGCTACGTTCTCATCACGTAATCGCAGATGCCTAGGTTGATTTTCTTCATGGTTGGTACTCGATAGGAATACCGAAGAAAGCCGATCAAAAGTCAGCGCACCATCGGGCTTGGGATACTCAATCCGAGCATGAGTAGATTTCTCTTGCAATGCCGTATGGTCGGAATGATGCCCCATCGTCCAAGGAGCTTTCCCCCGGAAAACATAAGTATCCACCGCTGCCAAGGACAACCCCGCCCATAGTCCCCATTTGAAGCCAGGGCGGACGTTACGTACCGCATGCAACTCCTCATGTACCCAGCTTCGTTTGAAGTTATCGGTGTAGGCCACGGCTTCCTGAGGTGGCTCCGCATCAACCGCAAGCTGTGTCAGCAACTCGAACACCGCTTCCGCCGCCAGCATCCCAGACTTCATTGCGGTATGGCTACCTTTGATTTTTGGCACGTTCAAAAACCCGGCTGTATCCCCAACCAACACCCCGCCGGGGAAAGTCAGTTTGGGCAGTGATTGCAAGCCACCTTCTGAGAGCGCTCGCGCACCATAGGCCACCCGACGACCACCTGCAAACACCTCACGTACAGCCGGATGGGTTTTAAAGCGCTGAAACTCTTCATACGGGGATAACCAAGGATTTTTGTAGTCCAGCCCAACCACAAACCCAACCACCACCTGATTATTTTCCAAGTGGTACAAAAATGAGCCGCCATACACATCGGAACTCACCGGCCAACCAATCGTATGCACGATCTTGCCCGGCTTGTGCAAAGCCGGATCGACTTCCCATAACTCTTTAATCCCAATCCCGTAAGTCTGCGGCTGAGCATCCTTGCGTAAGTCAAAACGTTCAAATATATCCTGCGTTAGCGAACCCCTACAACCTTCAGCAAAAATCGTCTGGCGCGCATGCAACTCCATACCCGGTTGATAGTTACCCGTCTGCTGCCCGTCTTTACCAATGCCCAGATCACCCGTTGCCACACCTTTAACTGAACCATTGTCGTGGTACAGCACTTCGGCGGCTGCAAAACCAGGGTAAATCTCCACCCCCAGCGCTTCGGCTTGTTCTCCCAACCAGCGACACAGATTGCCCAAGCTAATAACGTAATTACCTTCGTTGTGCATCTGCGGTGGTATCGGTAATTTCCAAGAACCAGTTTCGGTCAAGAATAGAAACTGATCATCCGTCGCTGGCGTGTGCAATGGTGCACCCATAGCTTGCCAATCCGGGAAAAGCTCATTCAGCGCCCGTGGCTCAAAACAGGCTCCGGAAAGAATATGCGCGCCAATTTCAGAACCTTTTTCTAGCACACAGACCGAAACTTCACGCCCCTGCTCTGCTGCCAGTTGTTTAACGCGGATAGCGGCAGATAGCCCAGAAGGGCCACCACCCACCACCACCACGTCGTATTCCATTGATTCACGATCAGTTCGCATATTCGGCATACTCGGGCCTTAAAACAAAGATTCTGGCAAAGAAAGAACAGCGGCACTGCCCTCAGTAATGGCCGTTGCCAAACCTTGGGCCTGAGGTAACTGGTGCTGCGCAAAATAACGGGATGTTGCCAACTTGGCCTGATAAAAATCGTCCGTCGTGCCAGCATCAACGTGCCCTTGGGAAATTTCAGCCGCCTGTGCCATCAGCCAGCCGCCAACAACAATCCCGGTCAGTTTCAGATAAGGCACGGCACCAGCAGCAGCCGCTTGGGGATTCGTATCGTATTGCTCAAGCAACCATTGGGTCGCATTGGATAAAGCCTCAACGGCCTCAACCAAGGGCAAACCAATATCAGCCAACTTTTCATTGTTCGCTAACCGAGCCGCAAAAGCAGCCATGTCGGCTTGCAAGGCAAGGGCAGTAAAGCCTGTTTCACCGGCAGCATTCTTTTCACGCGCCAGCTTCCGACCAATCAGATCATTGGCCTGGATTGCCGTGGTGCCCTCATAGATCGGGGTGATTCGTGAATCACGCAAATACTGGCATGCGCCGGTTTCTTCGATAAAACCAACCCCGCCATGAACCTGAATCCCCGTCGAAGCGATGTCGACGGAACTTTCCGTACACCACCCTTTAACTACCGGCGTCAGCAACTCAACATAGGCCTGACTTTGCTCACGCACTGCCGCATCGGAATGGCTATGGGCGCGATCCATATGGGCCGCAACCCAATACGCCAACGCCCGCATCGCTTCGGTTCGGGACTTCATATCCATCAACATCCGACGCACATCGGGATGGTGGAAGATGGGTTTCGCCACACCCGACCGATCACCAATCGGAGCGCCTTGTACTCGCTCACGCGCATAGGCCAGTGCGTGCTGATAAGCCCGTTCGGATACGCCAACGCCCTCCAGACCGACATTCAATCGAGCATGGTTCATCATGGTGAACATGTAGCCCAAGCCTTTATGGGCCTCGCCAATCAAATAGCCAATCGCGCCGTCTTTTTCACCAAAGGACATCACCGCCGTTGGGCTAGCGTGAATCCCCATCTTGTGTTCAATCGAGGCACAAATCAGATCATTGCGCTCACCCAAGGAACCATCGTCATTCACCAAAAATTTGGGTACTAGGAACAGCGAAATCCCCTTCACCCCAGCAGGCGCATCGGGCAAACGAGCCAACACCAAGTGGATGATGTTCTCCACCATATTGTGCTCACCCCAAGTAATAAAAATTTTGGTGCCGCTAATACGGTAAGTGCCATCGGCCTGAGGAACGGCCTTGCTACGAATCGCAGACAAATCAGACCCCGCTTGCGGCTCGGTCAGATTCATCGTGCCCGTCCAAGTGCCTTCGACCATCTTCGGCAAATATTTGGCCTTTAATTCATCAGACGCATGATGAACAATCGCTTCCATCGCACCATTGGTCAGCATCGGGCAAAGCGCAAAAGCAATGCTGGCCGATTTCCACATTTCCGAAACGGCCATACTGACCACTGTTGGTAGCCCTTGACCACCAAATTCCGGGTTGGCCGGCATGGCATTCCAGCCAGTTTCACAAAATAGCGTGTAAGCCTCTTTGTAGCCATCAGCAGCCGTTACGACGCCATCCTTACAAGAGCAACCTTGGCGATCACCCTGAGGGTTTAATGGGTCAATCACTTCAGAGGCAAATTTACCGGCCTCTTCCAGAATCGCCTCAACCAACTCCGGGTCGGTTTCTTCAAAACCCGGAAGACCGGTGATTTCAGCCAAACCGGCCAATTCGTTCAACACAAAATGCATGTCCCGTGCGGGAGCGATGTAGTTACTCATAACTAGTTCCAGAAATTAATGGGTGGTAAATTGGCTTACAGGGACGCGGTTAATTGGGGCACGGCTTCAAAAATGTCTGCCACCAAACCATAGT
>JBEGTT010000171.1:0-2786 GCA_041179245.1 Pseudomonadota bacterium | reverse complement strand
ATCCAGCATTTGGTTTGCCAGCAGTATGGGTCGCGGCTAATCTGAAAGAGCAGGCGCAGGCCTATGGTTACACGGTGGTGGATTCCTCTACCGTGGTCGCCACCCATTTGAATCACATGATTATGTCCCACGCTTCTGAATTGCTTGGGCGGCAAGAAGTGCAGCAACTTCTTGAGCATTTGGGCAAAGAGTTTCCGAAGTTGGTTGAAGATTTGGTACCGAAGGTTGTTCCACTGGGCGTCTTGCAGAAGGTATTGCAGAGCTTGCTGGATGAGGGGGTTCACATTCGTGATATGCGCACCATTATCGAGACCGTGGCTGACTACGCAACTAAGACACAAGATCCTGACACCTTAACGGCGCATGTTCGCGTGGCGCTTGGGCGGGCGATTGTCCAGCAGCATTTCCCAGGCAGTAGCGAAATTCAGGTGATGTCACTTGACCCTAGCTTAGAGCGTATTTTGATGCAGGCGGTTACAGGGACTGGCGAGGGTGCCAGTCTTGAGCCGGGCTTGGCAGATACCTTGCTTAGAGAAGCAGCAGCAGCGGCACGTCGCCAAGAAGACTTAGGCTTGCCAGCGGCGTTGCTGGTGCCCAACGCGGTGCGTCCGCTGTTATCAAAATTCTTACGGCGGAGTATTCCTCACTTGAAGATCTTTGCCCATAACGAAATACCTGAAACTCGAACAATAAAAGTTACCTCAGTGATTGGGGGTAGGACATGAATGTAAAAAAATTTACGGCCTCAACGGCGGCGGATGCCCTGCAAAAGGTTAAAGAATCATTGGGTAAGGATTCCATCATCCTGTCTAATCGGACGATTAGTATCGCCGGTAAATCAGCAGTCGAGATTATGGCGATGTCAGCCAAGGATGCGAGCATGTTGGTGCCCGCGCAGCCAGCACCCAGTGAGCACCGCGAACCCCTTGGACAGCCTGTAAATCGCGCACCGTTCAAAGCGTGGCAGCCAGTGGAGCAGAGTAACGCTGGATTTGATGAAGATGACGGCGGTGATTACCGAGTCAGCTTGTCCAAAAATAGAGCATTTCAACAACCCGCGATGAGCAGCGCTCGGCCCGAGAAGATTCCTGATTTGGCTTCACGAATGAGAAGTGGTCAGTCGGGTGGCGGTACGTCATCGTTAGGGCGACAAACTTTAGGGGATCTGCTGGAGCAACGGGGTGGTGATGAGGTAGCCAAGCTACTCGCCAGAGGTGCTGCAAATAGGGCACAACAATCTTCCAGCAATCCATTCCAGCAAAAACGTAGTGAAGGTAATCAGTCTCAGCAGCCGCAAAAGGTTTATCGGCATGAATTGCCGGTTGCTGAAAAAATTGAAACTCGGCCCGAGTACATGGTTGAGCCTGAAGCTAGGCCAGCGCCCATTGCGGCGCCCGTGGTGTCCCATGCGGTGATGGACGAAATTCGTGCGCTCCGCAAAATGGTTGAGCAAAATTTAGCGGGCATGGCTTGGGGCGAAACAGTTAAGGCAGAGCCCGTTAAAACGGAAGTATTACGCTCTTTGCTGGATGCGGGTTTTTCACCAAAATTCACGCGCGAATTGGTCGATGAATTGCCGCCAGCGCTGGAGTTAGATGATGCGATGACCTGGGCAAGGTCAATGGCTGACCGCAATTTGAAAGTACTGACCCAAGATTTTGATATTGTGGATCGGGGCGGATTTTACGCACTGATTGGGCCAACCGGTGTCGGCAAAACGACGACAACTGCCAAGCTTGCTGCGCGTTGCGTGCTTAAACACGGACCAAACAAAGTCGCCTTGGTGACGACAGATAGTTACCGAATTGGCGCTTACGAGCAGTTGCGCATCTATGGACGAATCCTTGGCATTTCTGTGTATATGGCTAAGGATACGGAAGAGTTAAAGCAGATTCTGATCGACCTGAAATACAAGCACATGGTGCTGGTCGATACGATGGGGTTGAGCCAAAAAGACAAGATGGTTGCTGATTTAAATAAGATGCTTGAGGAGTGCCGAGTTCAGCGCTTATTGGTGTTGTCCGCAACGTCACGGGGCGATACGCTGGATGAAATTGTTGAGGCTTACCGTGGTGATAGCAATAGTTTAGTTGGTTGCGTACTGACCAAGATTGACGAAGCATCTAGCCTCGCTGGTTCAATTGATACGATGATTCGGCATGACCTCAAATTGCATTACGTCTCAAATGGGCAGCGTGTGCCTGAGGATATTCATTTGCCTAATAAGTCCTACTTGCTACACCGGGCATTCAAGCAATTGTCAGACAGCGATGCTCACCATTTCGACGATATGGAAACAAAACTGATGATGGTGAATGAGAGCATCGCAGCCGGTGGAAAGCGTGGATAAATCCGCTAGCGACCAAGCTGACGGTTTGCGCCGCTTGCTGGCTGAAAATCCCCCGTTGCGGGTGGTTTCTTTCTTGGCGGGTTGTCCCAGCGTAGGTAAAACATCGTTAGTATCCAATATAGCTGTTTGTCTGGCCCGACAGGGGCGGGAAGTTCTGATTGTTGATGAGAACAGGGGTAAGGGAAACATGCTTGCCCAGTTTGGAATTACTTCACCACATGATCTTCTGCATGTGTTGAATCGAGATATGTCATTAAATGAAGTGCTGGTTCAACCAACGCCTCACGTGAATGTTTTGCCAGCAGCAAGGGCTGTTGCTGAGCTTGGCCGTCTTTCATTGGAACAGCAGCAGGTGTTTGTGGATTCGGTTCGCGGGCTTACCAACCCGGTCGATGTGGTTTTAGTGGATACTGCATACGCCCATGAACTGGGTTTT
>JBEGTT010000170.1:0-8794 GCA_041179245.1 Pseudomonadota bacterium | reverse complement strand
TCAAGTACGGAGTTGAATCGGGTGACCAAGATATTCTGGATGAGATTGATAAGCGCCAGAACCTTGAAAAAAATGTCGCCATGATTAAGTTAACCAAGACGCTGGGCATCAAGGTCCACCTGACGTTCACCTTTGGGCTGCCCAGCGATACCGCTGAAACCATTGAAAAAACGATTGCGTTAGCCTGCAGCCTACCGGCCGATACCGTCCAGTTTTCCATTGCCACGCCGTTCCCCGGTACGGAGATGTATCGCCTTTACGATGAAAAAGGTTGGCTGGTGTCAAAAAACTGGGATGACTACAACGGTTCCAAGGTCGCCGTTTCCCGCAATGAAAACTTCACGGCAGCAGAGCTAGAAAACTACATCACAGAGGCTTACCGACGTTTTGACATCAGCCAAGTAGAGCGCAATCTAGATGCTGACAAAGCCAAGGCTGCATTGCGCGAAACCTTTGGGGATAACAGCAACCAGTTGATTGCCGTGTTCCAAACATCGCGTACCCCACTCACGCGCTGGTTAATCAATCAGTTGAGCGAGGCTGGAAAAACCGTACACTTATTCACCCCTGTACGTTTTGCACAAGAGTTTTCTGCCTTCTTGCCCGCTGAGCAAATTCACTCCTTTGACAACACCAGCCACTTTAAACACCCGTTGCACGCCGATTGGATTAATCAGTTCGCCCAACAACAAAAATTTTCTGGCGTTGTTATCCCTTACACCCATGAAAACCGACAGGGTTACGGCGAAGCGGAAACACTGGCTCGGTTATTCAAGACTAATAAGGTGCTCGGGGTGACCCAAAAGGGCAGCATTTTTACCCCAAAGGACTACGCATAAGATGAAGGTTCTGGCGATTGGTGCTATGTGGGTGCCGTACATCCGGGAAAACTGGTTTGATGCATTGAAAAAAATATTGGGCGACGAGGTGGACTGCATCAACACCGCTCCACTGTTCTATTTCCGGGATAAATGTAGCTGGCAACCCGATGGTTACCACTGCGCCTATATTTACGACATCATCCGCCATCAGCACTACGATTACGTATTTTTCTATCCCGACTGGATCGCGGGGAATTTCCACGGTCCCTTCTTTGACAAGATTCGCCGTGCCGGGGTCAAGATTCTGTCCTTCCTGCCGGATGACGAACCAGAAACTTGGTATGCCGCTAATCGTGAGTTTGATCACCACTACGATCTTATTGCCAGCCATTCCAAGGCGGGAGCCGCTCGTCGGGTCATTGATTTACCACAACGCGAGTCGCTGTATCTGCCATGGGGATACAACCCTCGCACCTGCTACCAACTCCCCAATACCGAGAAAAAAATTGACATCTGTTTCATCGGCAAGCGCAAGGTAACTCCCGAAAAAGGCATCATCAAGGTGGAGGATGGCGCACAACGCGAAATAACCTTGGAACGAATTGGTACAGCTTGTCTTGAAAACAGTTGGAACTTCCGCATCTTTGGGCATGGCTGGGACTCGCACCCCACGCTGAGCCAGTTTTATGGCGGTTATCCCAGCCAAACGGAACTGGTGGAAATTTACAACCAATGCAAAATTGTCTTTAATCCCGCATGGTCTTCTGACGGCCAGTTCGGGCAACCCCAAACCAAGCTGCGCCACTTTGAAGTGGCCGGTTGTGGCGCGTTCCAGCTCACCAATAGCAACCCTGAACTGGCTGAATTGTTCTTGGTTGATGAAGAAATTGTGTTCTTTGATGACGATGATGATCTGGTACGCAAAGTCCGTCACTACCTAACCGATCACGCGAGCCGCGAGCGCATCGCTCAAGCGGGTTACGCCAAAGCTTTGTCGAGCCATACGCTCGATAATCGTGTAACAACCCTCTTCGACCACGCCCGCAAAGTATTCTCCTACGCAAATCACACTCCGCAAATTGCCCCAAGCTCGCCGATCATTACCACGACGCTAGGCCATTATCAGCAGCAGTACCAAGACAAACTACTACCCGCAAACACTTGGTTCCATTTTGTACCGGACACGCTTGACACCCCGGAACTAGGTTATAGCTTGGTGCAGCCTTTCCTGGCCCAGAATCCCGATCAATTGGTGGCTATTCGGACCTATGTGTACACCCACGCGCATGCACAAAATGCCATGCAGCCCAAACTTACCGAAATTGATCACGTTGTGCTGTCCAACACAACCAGCGTGGCCGAAATTGAGGCTTATCCTAATACTGCTCTGCGCCAGAATTTTGAGCATATCGAGTCAAATGGCGTCCTCAATTTCATGTGTAACGCTATTGTGCCAAGCGCCCTTGTTGATCTCTATGTACAAGCCTTTGTAACGAAAGATCACACGAAATGGGCAGCCCTCCCGCAAGCGGTTTGTGGCCGTATCGCCTTGGAAATCCGGCTCGACCCAGCGCAGGCCACTGACCTAGATGCGATTCGCCCTCACCCCTATGTGCAAAAACTACGTAAGCTAATTCCAGCCTTGCGCAGCACCCAACGCAGAGTCGCGCTGTATGGCGTTAGTGGGATGGGTGAAGTTGTGCTCAAGCTATTTGCTGAACATGCCGATTACACACTCGCGGCAGTGATTGATCGCTCGGCACAGTCAGGCGCATTTTCGTCGGATATTCCAATTATTCGTCCCGACGAAATTAACGATAAGTTGATCGATGTAGTAATCATTGGAGCGGGGGCCTCTGGCGATCAGATTTATAAATCAATCAGCCATCTCGAAAGCAAAATTATCGTGATCCCCCTCTATAACCTAAACCACCCGATCTGGCACGTACTAGACATTTAGACATCAAGACCTATGAAAATTTTATTAACCGGCAGCACCGGATTTGTGGGTCGATGGATCAAACAACAACTATCCCCGTTCCACGACATCGTTGAAACGGGACGGAACCCCAATCTGCAAAGCGAGATCATTCAATGTGACTTGTCACATCGGGATGAAGTACTACGTCTAGCTGAGAAAATTACCCCTGATGCCATCATTCATGCAGCGGGAAACAAAAACATCCGAGGCTGTGAACAAAACCCTCAAGCCGCAGCAGAAGCGAATACGCAGAGTACGGAAAATCTGCTCACCGTGTTTGGTAAACGTCTGATCTATATTTCGACTGACTTTGTATTTGAAGGAAAAACCGGGGCTTACACCGAACGTGATACGCCTCACCCGTTGACGGTTTACGGCCAAACCAAATTAGCCTCTGAGCAATTTGGCTTAAATTCATCCGGCCTATTTCAGGTCATGCGTCTAAGTGCGCTGTACACGCCAGATTCGCCATTTGTCACCACCCTGCATGATGCCTTGGTCAACCAAAAACCAATTGAATGTTTCACCGACACCCATTTCTCACCGACCTATATCGGTGAGTTTATCGACGTGCTCAAGGCCACACTAGATGACAGCAGTCTGCACCTTAGAACCATCCACGCCTGCGGTGCGCCCCAGTCACGTTACGACTTTGCCGTGTCTTACGCTCAGGCCTATGGTTTTGACACCCAGCTTGTCATTCCGAACAAGGTGCCCAACGCCAACCGTTTGATTTTCCCAGAGGATATCTCTCTTGATAACAAGGTCACCCGCCAGCATTACGGCATCGCTGCCCGTACGCCGGCGGAATGTCTAACGGATATGAGAACACAATGGAACATGTAAAACCCCACATGATGTTTGAAGATAGCCGAGGCCGAATTCGTGGCGTGCTAAACCACGGGCACTGGGGGGAGGTTAATTACATCGAATCCTTCGCTGGAACTGTCCGAGGCAACCACTACCACCGCGCCACCACCGAGGCTATTTTCCTGATCGAAGGCAAAGTCGAGGTAACGATTACACAGAAGGATCAAGCACCTTGGGTCAGCATCCTAGGAGCTGGAGATACGGTCATCATCCCACCGGGTGAAACCCATGTATTTCGCTGCCTTGATGACACCAAGTGGATCAATTTGTTATCCGAAAAATTTGACCCGCAGCAACCTGATATCCACACTCCTTAATCCTTGCACTGATCCCAACATGCCCACTCTGCACACTACCGCCTCAACTCCGTCAAAAACCCGTACCCTTATTTTTGGAACGGGTAATGCATCGACGGGCATTGAGTCTGAATGCGCGGAAAGAGGACTGGAGATTGTCGGTTACATTGACAACAGCCCCGGGAAAATCGGGAAATCCCGTATGGGCAAGCCTATTTCCCATCCCTCTATCGTTCAACAACACGCCTTTGATCTGGTTGTGACCGCTAGCGCCTCCCACGAAGCCATGAAATCCCAATTGCTAGAACTGGGGGTGCAAGAAGAGAAAATCATCTCTGCTAGACCGACGCCAAGTAAGTGGTTTTCACAAGAAATTTTAAGCTATTTCAAGCACACCTTAGGCGAGGATGCAGAAACACTCCGAACTGAAAAGCTATCGTTCCCGATAGAAGGAAAAGAGACCAATAACATTCCCCGCCCAACCAGTGAGAGTGATGACAACGCCTTGGTTGAGCGCATTTTTAAAGCCTATTGCGCGGCAAAAAATAACCTTGCTCAGGCACCTGACTGTTACCGTCCAGGGGAAAATTGGCACCATTTTCTGACAACCAGTCGCCCCAATTTTTATCAGGCTATTGAATCCGGGGATACCGACACGCTACGTTCCTTACTCAATAATTTTGCCCGTAACGAACTAAGCTCTGGGATTTTGGGAGGCGAGGAAGGATTTAATGCCTTTATCAATACAAGCTCAACCACCGATTTAGTGGAGTACTTCTCAATATGGGCACACAGCATCGGCGATGCGCCCATCCATGAAGTAGCCTCTCCCCCTATCGGAAATCCCTATGGCTATCGGGTAGATGGACACACAATTATCCCGAATAGTTTCCTGAATCATTATCGTGCTTCAATGCTTCACCAGCTAATTCCATTATCGTCAGAAATAACCATCGCTGAAATTGGTGGGGGATTTGGTGGGCTGGGTTATTCGCTACTACAGAGAAATGATAAAACCAAATACTTGAATTTTGACTTACCTGAGAATTTGGTCGTTTCAGCCTACTACCTTGGGTCGCTATTTCCAGAGAAAAGAATTTATCTATACGATGGAGCGAACGATATTCAAGAAAAATTGGATGATTACGATATTTTCTTACTACCAAACTTCAGTCTCGCTCATTTTGACCGTAGAACAATTGATATTTTTGTTAACACCATTAGTTTTTCCGAAATGGACTACGCTTCTATTGTTGAATACCTCAGGAAAATCAATGAGGTGACAAAACATTATTTCTATCAGGAAAATTTGCTGCATAACCGGATGCAGTATAAATACTACCCAACCAGTACCTTCCCTGAACTTAGTAACTTCAGACGAATTTACAAATCGCCATCCCGTTGGCCGTTCTTTTCAGTGAATTCGCATTGCCACGTCCATGGTGAAGAACTGTTTATCAATACACAAAAATAAATATACTAAAAAAATGAACACTCAAAGCAAATGTCAAAAACCTATATTTATTGTTGGCTGTGGCAGATCCGGCACGGCATTACTTTGTAATTTGCTCTCACAGCATCCTGGTCTTATTCAAACTCCCGGATATCCTGATGGTGAGGATCATGAGGGCTGGATTGAACACGGCCACTGTGTCATGGCAGGAATCGGCAGCCCTGGCAATAAAAAATACGGTAGTGGAATCAATGGGTTTCAGTATTGCCTCCATATGACCAAAGAGGATGTCACACCCGAAATCATAGATGGCATGCACCATCATTACACCAGTGTGGCCGGGCAAACCGAAAAGCGCGTCATCAATAAATGTTGCCACCTTTCCAACAAACTTGACTACGTATTGTCAATTTTCCCTGACGCTAAAATTATCCATATAATCCGCGATAGCGAACCAACCATCGCCAGTTGGATGGCTGTGATGCATGAACATCCAACATTAACAGCCTATTTACCTGATGAACCTTTTCCTTGCTTATGGCTATTTGAGAAACCAAAAGATCCTGTTGCTTACAACCGGCTTGTTCGTGATAGTCGCTTTTGCCTAGGTGGCAACGAGGAAATTTGGCTAAATTACTGGCTTAAAACCAATACAGGTATCGAACAACAGATGCTTAATAGAATAGATCAGCTAGCCGTTGTTCGGTATGAAGACATTATTCAATCTCCTGCAGAAACGCTAAATCATCTCACTGACTTCTGCCAGCTCAAGCCTCATACATTCTCAGTTGAGCATATCGATAAAAATACGGCTAAGAAGCACAAGAGTTTGATCAAAGATTCTGCCCTGCCGCGCATCCAGTCTTTGTCAGCAGATGTTAGGGAGCGGTTTGGATATATTCACCCGGTTCCACAGCACAAACTGGCTCAGCAGTTGTTTGTCGCCAGCAAATAGAAGGAAACCATGGTGAAAAAGCGAGAGCATTATTTAGCCTTTGGAACCCCTGATTTCACAGATGCCGAAATTGATGCCGTTTCTCGCGTCATGCGATCTGGTTGGGTGGGTATGGGAAAGGAAACGCTCTCCTTCGAGAAGGAACTCAGTGAATACATTGGTGCTCCTGAAGTCATTACGGTCAACTCATGCACCTCCGCGCTCTTTCTGGCGTTACTCGCGGAAGGGGTTACAGCGGGTGATGAGGTCATTGTCCCAAGCTTGACGTGGTGCGCTACAGCGAATGCAGCCCTCTATCTGGGTGCCACACCAGTCTTTTGTGACATTGATCCGTTGAGCATGTGCATTACGCCCGATTCAATCGCAGCAAAGCTCACCGAACGCACCAAAGCTGTCATTGTCGTTCACTACGGTGGCTACGGTGTTGATGTCGCGGCTCTTCGGGAATCATTACCTACGCATATTGCCATTATCGAAGATGCTGCCCATGCTCTGGGAGCACAATACCCGAATGGGGGCCGCGTAGGAACGTCTGGAAATTCTGTCTGTTTTAGCTTCTACGCCAATAAGAATCTTTCTACCGCTGATGGTGGGGCCATTGCGTTATTTGATGCCAACAAGGCCGAGCGATTACGTTCGCTACGCATGAACGGGATGGACTCCAACGCATGGTCTCGTTATACCAACCCTTCCACGCTAACCACTTGTGGTGTAGCTGAACTCGGCTACAAGATGAATTTCACCGATTTACAAGCGGCAATAGGGCGCGTTCAGTTAACACGTTTGGACGAAATGGCAATGACCCGCAAACACATTGCCGAGCACTACAAACACCGGATGGACAGCTTAAATATTTACGCTCCTTTTCAGCATGGCTCCTTTGATGACAAGCATGCCCGTCACTTACTTGTTGCTCAATTTGAGCGTACGCAAACCGGTATTTCGCGTGACGAGTTGCTATTCAACTTAAGACAAATGAATGTCGGTGCTAGCATCCATTACAAGCCGCTCCATCTGCAAAAGCTTTACGTTCGAGCACTTCCTCCTGCGTTGCCCGTCACTGAGAATGTAGCCGAAAAAATACTTACGCTTCCCATCAGTGCAAAAATGACCTTAGATGACGTTGACTATGTGGTTGAACTGCTAGCTACCTTACTAAAGCAGTCCAAGGAAATACCATGAGCGAGCTCTTAAATGAAGTAAAAACCGCGCCCAATTATGATTTTGGAGGTCGTTTAACGTCTGATTTTCCATCGCAGATTCTCATGGACATTACCGAAATCTGTAATTTAGCTTGCACGCACTGCCCCCACCCCACGTTTGCTGCATCAGAACACTATGCAGCGCGTAACCTTGACCCCGCCTTGAACGAAAAAATGATCGAGGAAGTTAGGCAACATGGTCAAGGACGAACCCAGTACATCCGTTATGCCAGTAATGGAGAACCTCTGGTTCATCCTAATGGGTATGACATGATCCAATCTGCTGTCGACCATTCAGGTGTCTATGTGACGCTGACAACGAACGGCAAGATCATGAATGAGAAGCGCACCCAGCGCCTGATTGAGTCAGGCGTCCACCTGATTGATATCAGTATCGATGCTTTCAAACCCGAGACCTACGCCAAAATCCGCGTCAAAGGCAATCTTGATGTCACGCGGGAAAACGTACTGCGCCTGATTCGTTGGGTACACGAGTCAAATGCAAAAACCAAAGTCGTCGTCAGCTTCGTTGAGCAGCCGGCAAACGCCCAAGAGGTAGCGGATTTTGATAGCTACTGGAAAGATCAGGGAGTGGATTCTGTCGTTATCCGGCGACTACACTCATGTTCAGGGGCCGTTTTAGAGCTGGCTGATAAACGGCGTAATGAGCTGAGTACCCTAAACCGCCGCCCCTGCCTTTATCCATGGGAACGTATCGTTATCAATGCACGCGGGGATCTGGCCTTTTGCCCCTCAGACTGGGTTCATGGCTCCTATATTGCTGACTACCGGGACACAACCATTAAGGCTGAGTGGCAGGGGGATTTTTATCAAAAGCTACGCCTCGCACATCTCAAAAACGAATACGCAATGCACAATTTTTGCGGAAACTGTCCCGATTGGTCAGCAACACGTTGGCCAAACGAAGGCCGAAGTTACGCTGACATGGTTGAAGAATTTATTGCCCGCGAGAACACCTAAAAATGACCAAGATCACCATCCCCATTTTCACTCAAATCGAGGAAGCTGTAAAAAGCATTCCTGGCTGGTCCCCGTTAGACCAACTCATGGCGCTTTTTACCTTGGCCTACAGCAGCTCACATTTACCCGGTGACATTTTAGAACTTGGCTCATGGTGTGGCCGCTCCGCTGTTGCTCTGGGAATGGCAGCAAAGCTCACGGGGATAGGCAAGGTGCATTGCGTCGATCTTTTCCC
>JBEGTT010000169.1:0-3278 GCA_041179245.1 Pseudomonadota bacterium | reverse complement strand
CTAACCGGGAACAGCTTAACGTCCTGCTGTATAGCAACTTCACGACCTTTGCCCGCAAAAATACCCACAACATGAAGTGGAAGAAGTTCATCTATAAACATTTCTGCGAGCAGGAAGACATCTATGTCTGCCCTGCGCCCTCTTGTCAGGTATGTATGGACCAACCCGTATGCTTTGCGCCGGAGATCTAAGCTCCCGCGCCGAAGCGGCTTATCTTGGCCTTGCCATTGGCGATGCACTGGGCGCAACGGTTGAATTTCTAACACCGCGTGAAATCATCTATCAGTACGTTAGTCACACCGAAATTATTGGCGGCGGCTGGCTGAAAATCAAAGCAGGGCATGTGACCGACGACACTTCGATGTCGCTGGCACTGGGCGAAGCGATTCTCAGCCATTCAGGGAAAGTGGACGCGTTAGCCGTCGCCCAAGCCTTTGACCAATGGATGCGCTCCAAGCCTATCGATATTGGCAACACCGTACGACGTAACCTGATTCGGTTCCGCACCACCGGGGAAACCGAGGCACCGCTTTCGGAATACGATGCGGGTAATGGGGCCTTGATGCGCCTGCTCCCAGCAGCCTTGTCATCTTTCCAACAAAGCGAAGCAGACATCACTGCGGCAATCTTGGCCCAAGCCCACGTCACCCATAACAACCCGCTATCCGATGCCGCCTGCCTGACCGTGACCCAGATGATTCATGGGGTTTTGGCGGGTGAGTCATCAGTATCTGTACAAGAAAAAATCGTTGCACCCTTCATTCGTCACCACCCCTTGTTTGAATTTCGCTACAAACGAATTGAAAACCCTAGTGGTTACGTAGTCGATACCGTGCAAGCGGTGTTTCAAGCTTTGTTTGAGTCGGACAGTTTTGAAAGTGCCTTGATTGACGTAGTCAATCGCGGCGGTGATGCCGATACCACGGGGGCCATTGTCGGCATGCTGGCCGGGGCACTGTATGGCCTCGACGCCATTCCCAAACGCTGGCTCAAAGCGCTTAATCCTGAGATTGCATTACGGTGTAAAGAACAAGCCCAAGCGCTGATTGCAAACGTCGCAAGCGCTTAGGCCTTTCATTTATTGCCACCAAGAAATTACCCCAACGTTTTCAGGTGCTGAATAATTTCACCGGCCATCGGTTGGGCGTTGCCATACAACATACGGCAGTTGTCGGTATAGAACAGCGCGTTTTCAACACCTGAATATCCAGTGCCTTTGCCACGTTTAATCACCACCACGTTTTGCGCCATGTCCGCATTGAGAATCGGCATGCCAAAAATCGGGCTGGATTTATCGGTGCGCGCAGAAGGATTCACCACATCGTTGGCACCAATAATCAGCGCCACATCCGCTTGGGCAAATTCCCCGTTGATTTCTTCCAGATCAAAGATTTTGTCGTAAGGCACACCTGCTTCCGCGAGCAACACATTCATGTGCCCCGGCATCCGCCCAGCGACCGGGTGAATGGCAAATTTCACTTCAACGCCTACTTCTTCAAGCATTTCGGTCATTTCCCACACTTTGTGCTGCGCATGCGCCACCGCCATCCCGTAACCCGGCACGATGATGACCTTGCTGGCGTAACGCATCATCGCCGCCACGTCCATCGCGCTCAATTCCTTCATCGTTCCTTCGATAGCTTCGCCACCTTGGGCGGCTCCGGTCATAGGCGTGAACAAGATATTGCTAATTGGCCGGTTCATCGCTTTAGCCATCAACTGGGTCAGCAAAGTACCCGCTGCGCCCACCACAATCCCGGCAATAATCAGCGCGGGATTGCCCAGCACATACCCTTCAAAACCCACCGCCAGACCGGTGAAAGCATTGAACAAGGAAATCACCACCGGCATGTCCGCCCCGCCAATCGGCAAGGTCACAATCAAGCCCAACACCAGCGCCACCAAGAAGAAAACCAAGATCAGATTCGGCGCTGCCGGTGCAGAAACAATCATCGCACCGCCTAACACCAAGGCCAACCCCGCCAAACCAATATTGACGAGATTCTGTGCAGGCAAACGATAGGCCTTGTTCATCAGTCCTTGCAGCTTGGCAAAGGCCACGCAAGAACCGGTGAAAGAAATCGCCCCAATTAAGGCACCGATCACTGCCAGAATCGTGGTCACGACACTATGTGCATCGCCTTTAGCGAATTCAATCGCCGCAATCGCAGCCGCCGCACCGCCGCCCATCCCGTTGTAGATCGCAACCATTTGCGGCATGTCAGTCATTTTGACTTTCTTGCCAGAAATCCAAGCGACGGAAGCACCCAGCACCAGCGCCAGCAACATCAAACCGAGGTTTTCTAAGCCAGGAATCAGGAAAGTCCCGGCGATTGCCAGCAACATTCCATAGCCGGCCCAGACAATCCCTTGGCGGGCGCGGGCAGGTGAACTCATGCCTTTCAGGCCGAGAATAAACAGCAGCGCACCACCAAACCAGGCGCCTTGAACATAGATCGGTAACGTCATTACGCACCTTCCTTTTTCTTGAACATAGCCAGCATGCGCTCGGTGACGACGTAGCCACCTGCGGCATTCGCAGCACCGAGTGCCACCGCAAAGAATCCAATCGCTTGCTCAAGCGGGGTTTCCGCATGACCTAGGGCAATCATTGCGCCAACCACCACCACACCATGAATGAAGTTTGAGCCGGACATCAGCGGTGTATGCAGAATCACCGGCACTTTGGCGATGATTTCATAGCCGGTGAAGGCTGCGAGCATAAAAATGTATAACGCTAGTAAGCCGTCCATTACGACTCTCCCATCACTTGTTTTACGGTCGAATGCACGGTCACACCGTCTTTACACAAGACGGTTCCAGCAACCACCTCGTCTTCCCAATCGAAGGCCAAAGCCCCGTCTTTGATCCAGGGTGACAGGAAGTTATAGATATTTTTGGCGTACAACTCGGAGGCATGGGTTGGCATACGCGATGGCAAATTCAGCGGGCCGTGGATATTTACGTCATTGACGATGACGTGTTCGCCGGCTTGGGTAAGTTCACAATTACCACCGGATTCAGCCGCCATATCAACCACCACGGCACCGAACTTCATCCGCTTCACCATCTCGGCGGTCACAATCACCGGCGCTTTTTTACCCGGAATCGCGGCGGTGGTAATTACCACATCGGCAGCAGCAACCGCTTTGGCTAATTTCTCAGCTTGTTGGGCTTTTTCTTCGGCAGACAATTCGCGAGCGTAACCCCCTGCACCATCAGCCGATACGCCAGTGTCTACGAATTTGGCCCCCAAGGATTCAATTTGTTCTTTGGCC
>JBEGTT010000168.1:0-7110 GCA_041179245.1 Pseudomonadota bacterium | reverse complement strand
GGGCTGCTGACGAAAAAAACCGCAACGAAATCTTCCGCCTTTGGGCCAAGACCGGTTACCCCTTCTCTGACTATGTTGATGACTACAAAGGGGACAAGTTGATCAAACGGCTGAATCCGCTGCTGACCGATTACTACTACGCCAGCCTGCAAAAATCGATTGCCGAAACCAAGCAATACAAATTCACTCGTCGCGACGTGCCGTATGAAGGTTGGGTTGAACCAAAGTATTTGAATAACGCGCTGAAAGCACAAAACCTAGTTGGCTTCTGGGATAACAACGACGCCAACGGAAAGCCCCTGCCGAAGCGTTAATTAGCCCACTAGGGCAACCCACTCCCTTCCCGGGAGTGGGGTTTTTACTAAAATTCAGGAAACTATTATGAGTGCCAGCCAACAAGCCTTACCAGCTCTGCGATTTCCCATTATCTCTTTGAACAATGGATTGCAGCCGCTGCTTGCACGCATCGAAGAACCCCTAATCAACTTTGCACTGGCGCTGATTCTGCCTCTTTCGATTTTATCTTTGTGGTTCGTCGCAACAAAAGAGGTGTGGTTGCCACCACAAATCCTGCCAGAACCCACTTTTGTTTGGGAAACTCTGCTGGACACGCTGCAATCAGGCGAATTGCTTACGCATGTTTGGGCAAGTTTCCAACGGGTTATATTGAGTTTATTGATCGGTGGTGCCATCGGGCTGTCGATTGGTTTTGCCATGGGTTTATCCAACACTGCCAAAACCTACCTTTACCCCAGCTTTTCTTTATTTGCCCAATTCCCGGTCATTGGTTGGGCACCGCTGATGATCATTTTTTTCGGCATTGATGAAGCCATGAAAATTGCCACCATCACCGTGGCTGTGATCGTGCCATTTGCCATTGCGACCTACAAAGGTATGGAAAACGTCCCCAGCAAGCTGCTGGAAGTGGGTCGCATTTACAAGTTTAGTTTCTGGCAAACCCTGCGCCACATTGCCTTGCCCGCCGCTTTACCAGCCGTTCTCGGCGGAGTGCGGCAAGGCGGTATGCAAGCGTGGTTAGCGCTGGTTTTTGTAGAGATCATGGCGTCCAGCGAAGGTTTAGGTTACTTCCTCTCTTACTCCCGTAATCTGATGCAACTGGATGTGGTGATGGTGTGCATGCTGGCCATCGGGGCTGTCGGATTACTGTTTGATGTGGGCCTCACCCGTCTAGAACAGCATTTCAGTCACTGGATACCCAAAGGATTCTAAATATGGCTTCCGATGCCTTTACTCGACTCCGAACGACTGACTTTCGTGGATGGGTTTTACCCCTTTTGCTACTCGTCTCATGGGAATACACCACCGCCTTACAGTGGGTTGATACCCGCATCATCCCCTCTCCTTTGCTCGTGCTCGAAACGGCGTGGCAATGGTTAATTAGCGGTCAACTGGTGGCCAGCCTAATTTCCAGCTTATGGCGGGATATTGCTGGGTTCAGCCTAGGTTCGCTGATCGGTATATCGGTGGGTTTGGCTCTGGGTATTTCTAAGGTCACCAACCGTATTGCCGGGCCTACCTTCCACACTTTGAAGCATATTTCATTGTTTGCTTGGATTCCCCTACTGACTGCTTTCTTTGGCCGTGAAGACCTCGCCAAAGTTGTTTTTATTACCTTTTCAACGCTTTACCCAGTTGCGTTGGGAACACTCGAAGGTGTGCGGGGAATTCCGCTGTCCCAACTAGAAGTTGCTCGTGTCTATGGGTTCAACTCTCGCCAGACCCTCTTTCGGCTAGTGTTACCAGCAGCTTCCCCCCAAATTTTGTCGGGCCTTCATTTGGGCCTGATTTACGCTTGGCTAGCCACAATTGGCGGCGAATTCCTGATGCCTAGCGTCGGCGAAGGCATCGGCTTTACGGTGATTCGTGGCCGTGCCAGCTTCCATATTGAACAAATTATTTTTGGCATGTTAATCATCGGCGGCATCGGTTACCTGTTTAACCACCTTGCCACCCGCCTAGAAACCCGCCTGCTTCACTGGCGTGGCAGACCGTCCTAATTTTCTGATTTTTCTGGAGTCCCAAATGGCGCATGCCGGTACCCTACAACTTAATAACGTCAATAAACACTACACCGTTAAAGGTCAGACCCTTAAGGTGCTTGAAGATGTTTCACTCTCCATTCAACCCGGTGAATTTGTCAGCATCGTCGGTTCCAGCGGGTGCGGGAAATCCACCCTCCTCCGACTGATCGTCGGCCTTGAAGCGGGCTACGAAGGCGAAATTCTGCTCGATGGAAACCCCATTTCGGGAACCAGTCTGGATCGCGGCATCGTGTTTCAAGAACACCGCCTATTTCCGTGGCTGACCGTTGAACAAAACATTGGCCTTGCCCTAGAAAACTCGACCTTATCCGAGGTAGAAAAGAAGCGTTCGATTCAGGAACACATTGAACTCGTCGGCCTAAAAGGTTTCGAGAAGGCACATCCCTACCAATTGTCTGGCGGAATGTCACAACGAGTGGCGATTGCTCGTGGTTTGGTCAATCGACCAGAGGTTTTGTTACTCGACGAACCCTTTGGCGCACTAGATGCGATGACCAAGTACAAGCTCCAAAACGAACTGCAACACATCTGGCAAACCGAAGGGATCACCATGATTCTGGTGACCCACGATGTTGAGGAAGCCGTCTACCTGGGTGATCGAGTCATCATCATGGAACCAAGGCCTGGTCGCATCAAACGGGAGGTAGCCGTTAATTTGCCACGCCCACGTAATCGTTCAGATATCGAATTCGTCTGCCTTAAAGACAATATTCTTTCTGCGTTTGGCTTCCTGCACAAACCCGAATTCACCACCGAACTGGCTAGCGTTTAAGCCGCCATGTGGATTGTTAATATTGCATTACGCCGCCCTTACACATTTGTGGTGGCGGCGTTACTGATTTTGTTGTCGTTTCCTTATGTTCTGCGGAACATGCCGACGGACATCTTGCCAACCATCAATATTCCGGTGGTGGCTGAAATCTGGGAATACCGTGGATTATCGCCAAAGGAAGTTTCTGACCGCTTGACACGTATTGCCGAACGCGAACTGAACATGGCGGTCGATGGCATCGAACACACCGAGTCCGTATCAATGGGCGGTTTTTCGATCGTTAAAATCTTTTTTCAGCAAGGTACTGACATTCGCAACGCCATGAATCAAGTGTTAATGAGCGCCACTGCTGCCTACCGCTCCATGCCGCAAGGCGTACAACCGGGGCGGGTTCGCCAATATTCAGCCACCGACCTGCCCTTGGTCCAGCTTGGTTTTTCTAGCGACACCTTGTCGGATACCGAGCTGGGCGACCTCGCCAGTACCGTTGCCCGCCCGCTGATTACCGCCAAAAAGGGCGTATCGATCACCTATCCTTATGGCGCAAAAAGCCGCCAAGTGTCGATTGACCTCGACAGTAGTGCCTTGTTAGCCAACGGGTTGACACCCGCCGAGGTGGTGACCGCGATGGGGAGTCAGAACCTAATTCTGCCGTCAGGCACGATTAAGCTGGGCAATAGCGAATTTGAGGTGTCACTCAATGGGGCTATCGCCTCAATTAACCGTATCGGCGACATCCCCATCAAAACCGTCAATGGCCGAACGATTCTGGTTCGCGATGTTGCTCATGTCCGAGATGGTTTCTCCCCTGCCACGACCGTGGCCCGGCAAAACGGTGAACGCGGCGTCTTAAGTTCTGTGCTGAAGGTCGGCGGCATTTCGACACTGGAAGTCGTCGATCACGTCATCAACTCGATTCCTAGTCTTGCCGAAAAACTCCCCAAAGAGGTCGACATCAAGCTGATGTTTGACCAATCCGTATTTGTCCGTTCGGCCATTGGCAATGTCTTGCATGAAGCCTTGATTGCCGCTTCGCTCACGGCTGCGATGATTCTGCTGTTTCTAGGCAACTGGCGTAGCACCTGCATTATTGCGGTGTCGATTCCGCTATCAATCATGTCATCCCTCAGCATCCTCTATTTGCTGGGCGAAACCATCAATCTGATGACGTTGGGTGGCCTTGCGCTGGCCGTCGGTATTTTGGTGGATGACGCCACGGTCGAAATCGAAAATATCGAGCGCCAGTTGAACTTGGGTAAAAATCCCCATCAGGCCATTCTGGATGGGGCCGCTGAAATTGCCGTCCCAGCCTTTGTTTCTACCTTGTGTATCTGTATTGTTTTTGTACCGATGTTCTTCTTAACCGGCGTAGCCAAATCACTGTTTGTGCCGCTGGCCGAAGCGGTAGTTTTTGCGATGTTGGCCTCGTACATCCTGTCGCGAACCTTAGTGCCAACCCTGGTGATGTACATGATGCAGGGGCATCACCATCGCTTAAAACATCCATCTAAACATCCATTCGCACAGGCCTTTGCGCATATTCACGAAACCTTCAACCGAGTATTTGAACGGCTACGAGAACATTATGTGATCCTGTTATCGCATGTTCTGAAGCACAGCAAACAGTTTGGATTCGGCTTTTTTGCCTTCGGGATTGCCTCGCTGGCGCTGGTGCCTTTGCTGGGCCAAGACCTGTTTCCCGCCGTGGATGCCGGACAAATCCGCCTCCATTTGCGCGCGCCCGCAGGCACTCGGCTCGAAGAAATGCCGCCGTTAGTTGACCGTGTAGAAAACACCATTCGACGTCACATTCCGCAAACCCAGTTGGCTGATGTAATCGACATCATTGGCGGTCCATACAGCACGCTGAACACTTTGTATGGGAATTCTGGAACGGCTGAAGCGGCAGACACAGAAATTATGATTTCACTCAAACCTGGGCATGCACCGAGTGATGATTTCATTAGCCAGCTCCGCCAAGTGCTACCTACCGAGTTCCCCGGCATCGAGTTTTTCTTCCAACCCGCCGATCAGGTCAGCCAAACACTGAACTTTGGTGTGCCAGCGCCGATTGATATTCAGATCATTGGTGGGAAACCAGCGGAAGTCATGCCCTTGGCGGTAGACATCAACAATGCCCTGCGCGCCATTCCTGGGGTTGTCGATGCCCACATTTACCAGCGCTGGAATAAACCCACACTGGCTTTAGAAATGAACCGAACCCAACTCCAGCAAATGGGGCTTTCGGCTAAAAACGTGGCTGAAAATTTGTTGATTTCGTTGAGCGGCAGCATGCAAACCTCGCCGACCTATTGGCTCAACCCAGCCAATGGCAATACCTACAACATCGGTGCGCGAAGCCGTGAAGTTGACCTTGATAGCATTGATGCCTTGATGCACACACCGGTCAGCGCAGGTAATGGTAGCGAACCGCAGTTGTTGGGAAATCTGGTCAGCGTAAAGCGCGAAGTTCAGCCATCCATTGTCAGCCATTACAACCTCAACGACGTCATTAACATTTACGCCAACGTGCAAGGGCGTGACCTTGGCGGTGTTAGCCAAGATATTGATCGCGTCCTTGCCAGCTTCAAGGAAAAAGTGCCACGCGGCGTTGATTTGGTCGTTCGAGGTCAAGTACAAACCCTGAATGCCTCGTTTGAAGGCCTTGCCGTCGGTTTAGCGGTAGCCATCCTGCTGGTGTATTTGCTGGTCGTGGTGAACTTTCAGTCTTGGATGGACCCGTTAATTATCATTAGCGCCCTACCGGCAGCCTTAGCCGGCATTGCTTGGATGCTGTTTTTAACCGGGACCACCCTGAGCGTACCGGCGCTCACCGGCACCATCATGACCATGGGTGTCGCAACCGCGAACAGTATCTTGCTGGTGTCCTTTGCCCGCAGCCGATTGAGTGATGGTATCCCGCCGATGTCTGCCGCGCTTGAAGCCGCATCCACACGCCTGCGCCCCGTATTAATGACCGCCTTGGCAATGATCGCTGGCATGTTGCCCATGGCGCTGGGCTGGGGTGAAGGAGCGGAACAAAACGCCCCGCTCGGCCGCGCTGTGATTGGTGGTTTGTTATTCGCCACCGTATCGACTTTACTGTTTGTACCCGTCGTCTTCACCCGCACCCACCGCTGGCTTGAGCAACGAGAGCATCGCAAACATCACCACGCAGACCGCGTGCTTCCTTCCTAAGTACCGAAAACGTAGAACATGTCCAATCTAGATCAACATCCGCTTGCCGTCGCTGACCCTGCCCGTTCAAAACTGACGCTGCATCATTCCCGGCAACTGATGATTGCCGCCTTGGTATTGCTGGGGGTAGGCGGCGGTGCTCGTTTTATTTTCAACCATCAACAAGCCCTTGCCTTAGAAAACCGTACTCAGGAAAGTTTAATTCGCACGGTGATTGTGACCCAAGCGCGGGAAGGCGACCTGAAACGCTCCGTTGCCCTGCCCGCGACCTTGCGCGGCAATACTGAAACAGGGCTGTTCGCACGCAGCAACGGTTACCTTGCCAGTTGGCACAAAACCATTGGCGACAAGGTCAAAAAAGGGGAACTACTCGCCATCATTGATTCCCCAGAACAAGATCAGGAAGTCGCCCAAGCCCGTGCAACACGCGAACAAGCGAAGGCAAAGTTCGGGTTAGCAAAATCCACCGCTGAACGCTGGGAAGCCTTGCGCCAACACGAAGGTGTTTCGCAGCAGGAACTTGATGAAAAGCGGGCCAGTCTGGAGCAAGCACAGGCCGACTTGGCTGCCAGCGAAGCCAATCTAAAACGATTGGAACAGCTACAAGCCTTCCGCCACCTTGTCGCTCCTTTTGCGGGCGTGATTACGCGGCGCAATGCTGAAATCGGCCAACTGGTTTCTGCGGGGGGCAAAGAACTGTTTGGGCTAACGCAAATTGATCCATTACGCCTTACCGTTTGGGTGCCCCAGATTTACGCCAGCGATATCAAAACCGACAAGGCAATCAATATCAACCTGAGTGAATTTCCGGGTAAAAAGTTCACCGCCACCATTGAGCACATCGCCGGTGGGCTTGATCCACAAACCCGCGCCCGACAAATCGATATTGTTTTACCCAACCCCGACGGCAAGTTGTTGCCTGGTGCCTATGCCGAGGTCGGGCTATCACTCAATAGCAGCGTAAAAAGCTTGGTCGTACCGTCTAGCGTACTCATTATCAGCAGCGACGGCCCCAAAGTCGCGGTGGTAGAAGCAGACAACAAACTGTCTTTTCATAACATCAAGCTAGGCCGTGAT
>JBEGTT010000167.1:0-5068 GCA_041179245.1 Pseudomonadota bacterium | reverse complement strand
ATGGCTTGGCGCCCGGCGCGCAGGTTATGCCTTATCAAGCCACAGAATTGATGCCTCGCATAGGCCAGCTAACCCCCAAGCACCGTCGCTCGGCTGATCGAGCGAAGCAAGTGCCTGTCGGGCACATCATGCTCGGCCGCGTGGTTGACGGCGTTGGTCGGCCACTGGATGGCAAAGGTCCATTACGTACCGACTTACTTCGCCCACTCCATAGCCGCCCCTATAACCCCATGGAACGAGCGCCCATTGAAAAAAATCTTGACGTCGGGGTTCGTGCCATCAATGGCTTATTGACCGTAGGACGCGGGCAGCGGATGGGCCTGTTTGCCGGTTCGGGCGTGGGTAAGTCCGTACTATTGGGCATGATGGCTCGTTACACCGAAGCTGAAATCATTGTCGTGGGGTTGATTGGCGAGCGAGGACGCGAGGTTAAGGAGTTTATTGAGCACATTCTCGGCGAGGCTGGAATGCAACGTGCGGTAGTTGTTGCCGCACCGGCAGATACGGGTCCATTGATGCGTTTGCAAGGTGCTGCCTATGCAACCACGCTGGCCGAATATTTTCGGGACCAAGGACATCAAGTACTGCTCATCATGGATTCCCTGACCCGTTACGCGATGGCCCAACGCGAAATTGCGCTAGCGATTGGCGAACCTCCCGCCACACGAGGCTATCCCCCATCGGTATTTGCCCGCTTACCCCAACTGGTGGAACGAGCTGGGAATGGGCCAATTGGCGGCGGATCGATTACCGCGTTTTACACCGTCCTTGCTGAGGGTGACGACCAACAAGACCCGATTGCAGATTCTGCACGAGCTATTCTAGATGGACATATCGTACTGAATCGATCCTTAGCTGATGCTGGACATTACCCAGCGATTGATATTGAGCAATCCATTAGCCGAGCCATGGTCAGTTTGATCACACCGGAACATTTTGACCTCATCCGTCAGTTCAAGGTGCTGTTCTCCCGCTATCAACGGGCGAGAGATTTAATTGCCGTTGGGGCCTATTCGCCGGGATCTGATCCGGTGCTGGACCAAGCGGTCTCTTTGTACCCCAAGATGGAAGCCTTCCTCCAGCAAAAATCGTCAGCCTCGTCAAATTTTGCCGAAAGCTACACGCAACTGGCCAATCTGTTCCCACAGTGATGACCTAACCCATCATGGGCAAACCCTTTTCTCTTCAACTTCTCCTAGAGCTCACTCAAGACAAAACGGAAGAAGCCACCCGCAAACTGGGTTCCTTGATTGTAGAAGAAACCGGAACCCGCGAGCGACTGAAACTGCTTGAAGACTATCGTACTGAATACATAGAAAAATTCCGCGCAGCTCAGGCTCAAGGCCTCACCCCCCAAGCATGGCAAAACTACCTGGCTTTTATTGCCCGCCTTGACGAGGCCGTTGAACAACAAATGAAAATTGTCGAATCTGCTGTCCGTAAAACGTCAGAGGGGAAAAAATCCTGGGTTGATGAAAACCGCCAGATGAAAGCCTTGGACACTCTTGCGCAACGCCACCAGCAAAAAGAGATCGCCAAGGAAAACAAAGCCGAACAAAAAATTTTGGACGAGTTCTCCACACGACGAAGTAGCATGCCCAAAGACAATACATAAAACCGGCACAGCTTTTGCTTTTAGTCTCACTACTAATACCAAAGCCAATGTAGGCAGGTAGGCATTTTTTCAAGGGGGTGACATGGCAATTACAGCGCTCAACGTAGCCACCACACCCAAGCCAGAAAATACAAACCGTGAACAGCCAAAAGATGGTGACACAGCTCAATCTGCCACATTGTTTGCAGATTTATTTGCCGGCCTAGGCATTGAACTCGCCTCTACCAATAATGCACTCCCTACTGAGCAAACAAAAGCAGTTTTGGCGCAAATAAATTCTGCTTTGCCGGAAGAAAAACCAGCTGCGGTAGACGACCTGTTATCCCAACTTAGTTTTAATAGCGAACTCGCTGGACAACTTGCTGTAGCCAAAACCAGCAAACCTGAAGCGCCCTCGCTCAAAGATGACCAAACAAACCTAGCACAAGCTCCAGCATCACCGGACCTCAGTGCGCTTGCCGCTTTACTGCCACAGCAACCTCCCTTGGTTTTGCCAGTTGTAAAAGCCCAAGTAGAACTCCCCAACGAAACACTAGCCACTTCCATTTCGTCCAATCGAGTAGGCAAACAAGCCGCTCTGGAAATAAAAGATTTTATTGGGCCAGCGGCAGGGAAAGACAGCGGAGCTGCAACCTCGGCGACATTGGTAACAACCGATTTTTCCAGCGTTAGCCAAGCCATCTCAGCAGCATCTCAGAACGTTTCGTCCCAAAATCTAGGGGTGTCTGAACCAGGCATCGAAAACAGAATATCCGCGCCCATGCAAGATCATGCCACTTGGTCCAAACAATTTGGCGAACGGGTTATCTTGATGAATAGTGCGGGCCAACAAACAGCTGAAATACACCTGAACCCCTCTAACTTGGGACCCATGCACGTCACCTTAAGTTTTAATGCAGATCAAACCACTTCCGCAATGTTCGTAGCTCACCATCCAGAAACGCGACAAGCTATTCAGGATGCCCTACCCCAACTCCGTGAAATGTTTTCCTCTGCAGGAATTTCTCTTGGGCAAGCCAATGTAAGTGCCGAATCACAACAGAAAAACCAACAAAATCAGGGACAGAGCAATGGGAATACTCCCCGCTCAAGTAGGGATACAGCTATACTCCCGGAGAATAACGACCTTGCGATTGGTTCGCGAGTTATTCCGTTAAATCGGGGTAACGGGGTCGTTGATTTATTTGCGTAATATCTAATTTACTGACCATATTAATTAGGCCCCTTTTTCTGAAAGACTAAGGATTTAAAAAATGTCAAAAGCCCCTGCTGCCGATACGGGTGATGCTGCCCCCCCAAAGAGCAAAAAAATGCTCTTCGTTATCATTGGTTTGGTTATTGTTTTATTAGTGGTTGTCGCAGGTGCTGCGCTGCTGCTTTTGAAGCCCAAACCTCACGATGGTGAAGAGGAAGAAGTCGTCGAAGAAAAACCCAAAGCCAAGAAAAAAAATGAGCACGCCCTCCCTCCCGCTTTTATTCCTTTAGAAACCTTTGTAGTTAACTTATCGCAGGATGATGGCGGGCAATTTTTGCAGATCATCATGACATTGCGTGTAGAAGATCCCCATGAAGAAAATGCGATCAAGGTTCTATTGCCACAAATTCGTAATAATGTTCTTCGACTTCTATCCATGCAAAAAGCGGCAGAAATGCAAACATTAGAAGGCCGTGACAAGCTCCAAGAGTTACTAAAAGACGAGATTAATAATGTCATTGAACCGCCAAAAAAGGGCTATCCACCTGATGGTCCCATTCAGGCCGTTTTGTTCACTTCATTTATTATTCAATAACTAACCAGCTTGTTAGCAAGTCTCTAATTTCTCTCCGCCATGTCTGATGATTTTCTTTCACAAGATGAAGTTGATGCCCTCTTAAAGGGAGTCACGGGTGAATCAGACGAACCTGAAGCTGCAGCTGATACGGGCGGTTCGAGCGTTCGTGATTACAACCTAGGCACCCAAGAACGCATTGTTCGTGGGCGCATGCCTACGTTCGAGCTTATTAATGAACGTTTTGCTCGTTTTTTGCGAATCGGCCTTTTCAACCACATGCACCGAACGGTTGAAATTTCTGTTGGGCCGATCAAAGTTCAGAAATACAGCGAGTTTGTTCGCAATCTTGTCGTGCCAACCAACCTCAATATGGTTTCAGTTAAACCGTTGCGAGGAACGTCTCTATTCATTTTCGATCCCAACCTCGTGTTTTTGGTGATTGACAACATGTTCGGTGGCGATGGGCGTTTTCACACACGGGTTGAGGGTCGTGACTTTACGCAAACCGAACAGCGGATGATCCAAGGTCTGCTAGACGTTGTGTTCAAGGAATACCAAAAGGCTTGGGAGCCTGTATACAAGATTAGTCTTGAGTATGTTCGCTCCGAAATGAACTCCCAGTTCGCCAGTATTGCCACACCCGCAGAGGTCGTTGTTTCAACCACCTTTACGCTTGAGCTGAGTGGTGCCGCAGCAGACATGCACCTCTGCTTCCCCTACTCAATGCTAGAACCGTTGCGAGATCTGCTCAACAGCACCATGCAAACGGATCAGGTATCTACCGACAAGCGGTGGGTCAGCCTGCTCAGAAAGCAATTGCTAGATGCAGAGGTTGAAATTGTTGCTAACTTTGGTGGCACCAAAATCACGCTAGGGGAAATCGTCAAACTTAAACCAGGCGACATCATCCCTATTCATGTGCCGGCAAAAATTATTGTTGAGGTTGACCAAGCCACACTGATGGAATGTGAATATGGGCAGCAAAACAGCCAATACGCCCTCAAGGTTGAAAGGTTTATTGCTGCAGAATCCGCTGACATCCCAGAACCCATTGATAGTCTGAACAAAGAAGTCCAAGAAAGTACCGAAGGTAAAGTAGAACATAATGGCTAACGAAAACGACGCAGCATCCGAAGATGATGACTGGGCTGCCGCGATGGCCGAGCAGGCCGCCGTGGATGCCGGGCCTGGTAACGCTCAGGGAAGTAATCAAATTTTCCCCTCGTTTGATGCCGCCCCACCCAATTCGATGATGCATGAACTGGAAATGATTCTGGATATTCCAGTTAATCTTTCAGTTGAGCTTGGCAGAACAAAAATCACGATTAAAAGTCTATTGCAGCTGGCCCATGGTTCCGTTGTAGAACTTGACGCTCTTGCTGGCGAACCGATGGATGTGCTGGTCAATGGCACCTTAATCGCCCAAGGCGAAGTTGTCGTTGTAAATGACAAGTTCGGGATTCGACTCACAGACATCATTACTCCTGCTGAACGGATGCGAAAGCTTGGCCGCTAGTCACTTCAAACACTGGCTATATTTAGCTCTTGCGCTTATTTCATTTCCCGCATTAGGAGAGGAAGTTTCGCCAGGTGTTCCATCAAGCACGTTTTTCCAAGCCTTCTTGGGCCTAGCGGCAATTATTGCCCTGCTGGTTCTAACGGCCTATTTAGGACGGAAAAT
>JBEGTT010000166.1:0-8457 GCA_041179245.1 Pseudomonadota bacterium | reverse complement strand
CTTTCGTCGCAGGCTGGCGAAATCCGGGTCATCTTCGGCACGTTCCGGGTCCAACCAACATTGCTCGGCGCTGTTCAGCAGGCAGTCCGGCTGTTGCGACCAGCCCGGCTCCAACTGCTCCAACTCCGCGGCGTACTGGAACGCCTCATCCCGGACCAAGGCGGCCAGTTCGGCCCGCTTGTCGCGGATGCGGATATTGGTGCCGGCATATTCCACACTGACCAGAAAATCCCGCAGGATGCGAACCAGCTCGCGAACACGGGGACGACTACCGAAAATGCGGTCAAAAACGCTGTTGACCGCAACAGGCGGGCGAATATCGGGTGATGTCCAGTTGGGCGGCAGCGAAGGCAGGAGGAAGTTTTCTCCATAGCGCTCGCTGTTCAATTGGCTGATGTTTTGTGGCTTGGTGCCGCCAAAATTCTGAATCGCCACGTTGGGGTATTCGCAATAGCCATGCGCATGGGCGAGCCCATTGCGCTTGGCCTCCCTTGCCGCCTTGGCTTCATCGGAAAAGCGATCCTCCCGGATTCGCTTCCACACGCCATGTACTAGCGATGTCGGGAAAAGCGGCGCGAGCAGGTGATAGTCCTTGCCCTCAAGGGGCCAATAGACCTGTTTCGCCAATTTGTGCGATGAGGGCTTTTTGTCTGGAAATGCATATGCCGAAAAAGCGGCCGTCCAATCTGACGCTGCATCACCCAAGATAGTAAATGCCTCGCTCAAAACGGAATCGTTTCTGCGAACTCTGTCTAGAATTGTTAAGCCCTCTACCTCCAAGCACAGAAATTTATCAATTGGTAGACATGCGGCATTTCCCGCCACGTCAGGACAAGTCAAGGCGGCTACTGTGTGACTTCCTACAAAAGCATCCCCTAGAAGCAATTGCCCAGAAGATTTGATGTTTGTGGAAAATTTATGAACATCATTTTTAGCATCCGGATGGGTGTACTTCAGAACGTGGGTTGCTAGCTCAAGCTGCCAAATATTCTTTGCCGCATTCGTAATCCAGTTCGCCGGCAAATAATCCAGCAACAAAGCTTGTCGCCTCTCGTCGTCATCTGGCTTGAGTGCATCCAGTTTGGACTGGAGACGCTCTTGCAGAAAGCCATTGATTACCGCTTTGATTTGCGCCACCGAACCGGGTGGCGCGAGTGAATTACTGGGTTCTGTCATCCTGTCTTCTCCCTGATTGGAAACTACTTAGCGATACCTGCTGAAACCTAAAGCCGGGTGATAACTCCATTCCTCATCAACCCGCAGCCCGTCCTCTGCGCCCTTCAATGGCAAATCAAGCGCGCCAAACCTTTCGGCGCATTCACGAAGTTCCATGCCTCGGCTTTCGGCCAGACTGGCCAATGCCGCCGCGTAGTCCGGCTCGCCCCAGAGGCTAAGGCCGGGGCCGGGGACTAGCTCGACAGGAATCGCGGGTAAAAGATGGTCGACCGCAACCGGCTGGCCATCGTCGCCAAAGCGATAAAAGCCGATTTCCCCGTCTTCATCCGGCAGCAATCCGTAACGTTGCCGGCCAAGATTGTCCTGGCGGAACGGGTTGCGGCGTTGCAGATAGCCGCTCAGATGAACATTGGTCGTCCACCACAGCGGAACCGGCAGGCTGAGTGGCGTTTTGCCGGGGGGCGCTTCCTGCATCAGGTCACGTAGCCGGGCGTGTTCGAGATCAACCAGATTGCTCGTCGGATGAAGTTCGTCACGTTGGCGAATCCGACTGGAGGCATCGATTGTTTTCAGTTGTTCCGCCGTCAGCAGTTCGCTGAGGCGATGGCTGTTGAGCTGAAAGTGGGCCTGGCTTTGATGCTCGAAACCGGGGCGGAAGAAGGCTGGCTTGCCCGGCCCATTGGTCAGGTGAGCAATATTGCTATCGAGCAGGAGCAGATTGGTCGTCTTGTAGGCCTCGGGCCGATGGCGGCGCACCCGACCGGCCAATTGGATGATGGAACGCATGGACGACGGTTCGACAATCGCCCAGTCGTAATCATGGTCGCGCCCGACTTCGGCAACCGCCGTGGCGAGGACGACAAAGAGATGATCGTTTTCCGCGCTGCCGGCAAGGCGCTGCTGCACTTCGGGATCGGCAAAGATGGCGTCCGGCTTTTTCCGGTTCAACAGGCGGTCAAGGCGCTGCTCGATGGCCGAGCGCACCAGCAACGGATGGCGGGAGTGGTAAACGCAGAGGTGTATGCGTTGCCCGGCTTCAGCGCCCAGGCGAATCAACTCGCGCGCCACGTCCACCAGGGGATTGATGTTGGCGAGGCGCACCAATCCAAAGCTGATTTTCTTGCCGCTCATCGGGTCGGCCGTGTGATTCAGTTGGTGCAGGCGCGCCAATTGCGGCCGCAAGGCTTGTGCCAGTTCGACACAGACCACGTCGCGTTTGGCTTGGGCGATGGCCAGCGGCAGGATTTCAGCGTGCCGGCGGGGTTCGGCACGGGCAAGTTTGGCCAAACGCTGGTCAACAAAGCCTTGGTGTTCGGCGCGATAAGTCTCCGGGCCAGCGTGCTCGCCGGCCACCGCCGAATACTCGTCAAACCAGGCGCAGCAAACGTTGAGCGGCTGACCGGGGCGGCCCTGGTGTTGCTGGAACTGCTGCCGCCCGGCCAGATAGGCTTGAAACAGGCCTTCGATCAGCGCTGGCGGCAGGGTGGCCGAAGAAAGCAAAACCCGGCTGCCCAGCATGCCCGCCCAATGCACGAGTCGGCTAAGCGCTGGCAGGTCTTCGATACCGAAGTCGTCCGGTTCATCAAGCACCAGATCGGAACTCATCAGCCGCAGCATGGGCGGGATCTGATGCCCGCCACGGGTGCCTTCGGTGGCGGGCATCAAGTGGTCGATGGTGCATACCAGAATCGGCGCATTGAGCAATTTGGTGGCGGGCTGGTTTTGCCCTAGCCAACGATTGAGTGGGCCATCTTCCAAACTGCCGTCGTAAAAAACCTGGTTGTAGTCGGGCAGCAGTTCGGCGCTGGATTCGGAACCAGCGGCCAGCAACCGCGCGTCGGTCCGTTGTTGTTCATGCAGTTCGCGCACGGCAACGCCGCCAACCAGCACGGCCATTTCATCGCTGCCCAGATGCAGACGATCCCGGTAGGCATCACCGGTTTGCAGGGTCAAGGTACGCAAACCCAGGGCCACGGTAAAACGTGCGCCACGTAGCGGGTCGGCCAGAGCGTAGAGGATGCGACCGTTGGCCAAAGTCTTGCCGCAACCGGTCGACGCCATGTTGATGCCGAAAAAACCTTGATCGGCGGAACGGGCGCGCAACCCTTCGGCCAGATCGAACGCCTTGTTTTGCCAGGCAAAGGGCGCCTTGCTGCGTTCGCGAAAGCCTTTGTGGCGGGCAAGGCGTGGCAATTGTGCCGCTAGCCGCGGCAAGGCCTGGACGACACGACTGGCATTTACCTCAACACCAATCAGATGTTCGTCGAGGCGTTGTTTGACGAGGCCGGTTTTGCGCTCGGTATTGGCGTAGACCGCAGCTTTTTGGGCGACTTTGTCGCCGTAACGCTCGTGGCTAGGTTCGCTGGAGTAGTAATGATCCGATAGCATCAAGGCCATGCGTGCAAGGTGCAAGACATAAGCCTCGTTACGCCAATCGCGTTGGCTTTGCCCCAATTGCCGCAACAAGGCGGCAGCCACTTTGGCCGCATGCTTGCGCCAATGTTGGCTGCTCAGCGGCAAACCTTTCGGGAAATTCCAGCAGGCGGCGATGTCTTTTTGGCTTACGTCAGCGCGTGCACCGCACCAATCAGCGCCGATATTTTCCGGCAAATAGCTCATGGCCTTTGTATGGAGCTTGTCGTCGGGTGTCGGCATCCGGTGATGACTGACAATCAGCCAGCCGACGACCTGGGCCAAGGGCTTCAGCGATTCGAATGGACTTACTATCCGGCCTTTGCTCAGACCATCCTTGATCAGGCGAGCCTCGACCAGCTTGGCCGTATCGTCCGGCAGATCAAGCAAGCGCCCCAGCCAATCTGCATCGTCGCTACCATTGACGAAGGCCTCGAACAAGCGCAGCGAAACCCACTCGTGGCGATAGGCATCGGCGATTGGTTTTTTGCTTTGCGACGGCTGAAGTTTCTTCTGAAATGCTTCGCTGGCTTTGCCGAAATCGTGAAATAGCGCTGCCAAACTGGCGAGCAGACGAATGATTTCGGCGCTGTGCCAATTATTTTCATCTTCGGCACGCAGGATGTTGCGGCTCGTTGTATTGGTCGGCGTCGCACCGCGCTCATTGAATTGCCGGGCATCGCCAACCAGCCAGATCAACTCACTGTGATCCTTACCACGTATCCAGTGACAGGCCACTGCCGTGTTCTTGCGGGCAGTTTGCCGAAGCAGGCGGCGCAAGGTGTCCAGCCCGTTTTGAGTAATCGCCGTCTGCCAGGTGCGTTCACCGCGCCGTTCGGCAAATTGATCGAGGATGCGACGGGTTTCAACCAGTGCATTTTTACTGCATTGGGAAATCAGCATGATGTTCATGACGCGGCTGATCCCTGCTTGATGGCGACTGCTTTGATCGTATCGATCATGAAATCGAGCGCTTCGGTCTGGGCAAAACGCTCGATGCAGGCTTGGCGGAAAGTCTGCTCATCGTCGCCACGCATGGCGGAAATGAAGGCTTGCGGCAAGACCAGGGCATCCTTGATTAAATCGGCCACGTCGAAGACCAGTCCGCCACGACGGGTCTTGCCGTGCAATATCGCCAGACCATGGGGCAGACCCAGCACCCAGGTCGCCGTCGCACCGAGGCCATAGGCGAGATAGTTGCCATGATCGAGAAAGCGATTGGCCGGATCGGTGCCGCTACCACGCTTGGCCCGAACAAACTCGCCATAGCCGACGGCATTGACCGCCAGCTTGAACAGGCGTTTGGTCAAACGCGCCTCTTCCGTGAGCAGGGCGGTATTGTCCTCGGCACTATCCAATAGCTGCCGGGAAGACTCAAGCGCGCCCAACAAGACACTTTCGTCGACCTGAAATCCGCAGTCGGCCAGCTGCCGACTATTCGTCCAGTGTTTGGCGATGTAATCAAGGCGCACCCGCTGGAAGGCTTTGGCCGCTTCGAGCCGCTTGGCGTCATCGAACCAGAAACGCACCCAGGCCTGCAAATATTCGGTGGGCCGGTACTCACTCTGTGGCGCAAACCAGGCCATCTCGACGTCAACTTCATTGGCACTAAAGAGCGGCGTACCGCCGCCACCGCAAAAGCCAACGATTACCCCGGCTTTGGCCAGTTCTCGCATTGCCGCTTGGGTAACCGAGGTTCCCGTGCCCAGCATGATGGAAGTCGTATTGGCGATGGGGATATTCCAATACATCGAGCGTGACCCTTCATCAGTCACGTATTCGACGCGTCCTCCATTCACCAGAACACGACAATGCTCAAGGTAATAGAGATTTGCCCGCTTGGAGTGGAGGATCGTTTTGAGATCAGAGGGGGAAAAATCTTGCATGGCATAATATATACCTTGCAGATTCTTTCTTGGGTGAACTTATGACAAGAAATAGTTACATCAGCACAATATCGAATTGTTCCTGTGCGTAGCTGGTTTCGGCCTGAAGAGAAACGGGCTTGCCAATAAAGTCAGAGAGCATGGCGAGGGCTTGGGATTCTTCGTCCAAAAATAGATCAATGACCGACGGGCTGCCTAATACTCGGTATTCGCGAGCATTGAACTGGCGTGCTTCACGCAGAATTTCCCGCAAAATTTCGTAAGTCATTGTGCGGGCTGTTTTGACTTCGCCTCGTCCTCCGCAGGTTGCACAGGGTTCACACAACACATGCGCGAGAGATTCTCGGGTGCGTTTTCGGGTCATCTCAACTAGCCCGAGTTGGGTAAAGCCATTTACCGTCAGGCGGGTATGGTCACGGGCCAGCGCCTTGTTGAACTCATCAAGAACTGCACGTTTGTGCTCTTCATTCTCCATGTCGATGAAGTCGACAATGATGATGCCGCCAAGATTGCGCAGTCGAAGTTGCCTAGCGATGGTTACGGCTGCTTCCAGATTGGTTTTGAAGATAGTGTCGTCAAAATTACGAACACCCACAAAGCCGCCGGTATTGACGTCAACCGTAGTCATGGCTTCGGTCTGGTCGATGATGAGGTAACCGCCTGACTTCAGATCAACACGTCGGGCGAGTGCTTTCTGGATTTCATCTTCTACGCCGTGAAGGTCAAATAGGGGGCGTTCTCCGGTGTAATGCTCCAGCAGCGGTACTACTGCCGGTGTGTATTCCTCCGCAAACTGCAGCAGCTTCTGGAAGTTCTCTCGGGAATCGACCAAGATATTTGTTGTTTCGGAATTAACCAGATCACGAAGTACTCGCTGGGCAACAGAGAGTTCTTGGTAAAGCAGGGTCAGTGGCCCAGAAACTCGGGCGCGATCCCGCAAGTCTGCCCACAGTTTTTTCAGGTAGGCAATGTCGTTGGCGAGTTCTTCATCCGTTGCCGTTTCGGCGATGGTTCGGACAATGAATCCGCCGGTTTCATCGGCAGGAACCAACTTAGTTAGTCGAGACCGTAGTGCTTCGCGCTCGGTTTCGTTGCCAATCCGTTGAGAAATGCCGATGTGTTTTTCCTGTGGTAGATACACCAGCATTCGTCCGGCCAGTGAAATCTGAGTCGAGAGCCGTGCGCCTTTGGTGCCGATAGGGTCTTTGATGACTTGAACCAGCAGGGTTTGGCCTTCGTTGAGTAATCGTTCGATGGGTTTGTGCGCAGGGGTGTCGCCGTTTTCGCGAGGCATCCAGATGTCTGCCACATGTAGGAAAGCGGTTCGGTCTAATCCGGCATCAATGAAGGCAGATTGCATGCCTGGCAGAATTCGGACAACTTTGCCCAGGTAAACATTGCCCACCAGCCCACGGCTGGCCGTTCTCTCAATGTGTAATTCCTGCGCAGCCCCTTCTTGCATGACGGCAACCCGAGTTTCTTGCGGGGTGATATTGATCAGAATTTGTTCTGGCATGTGAAGTGTCTCGAAGAGCCTTGTTTAATACTCGTTTATTTGTGTTGCGGCGCAGTAAAATTACGGCCCCAATATTTGAATCCCCGGATTTTACCCCATGACTTCTTTTATCCCCCCTCGTTCAACAGAGTTACTCGCACCCGCTGGCTCACTGGAAATGATGCGTGCGGCTTTCTCATTTGGGGCCGATGCCGTTTACGCCGGACAACCGCGCTACAGCTTGCGCGTGCGCAACAACGCTTTTGGTACGGTCGAAGCATTGGGCGAAGGGATTGATGAAGCGCATGCTGGTGGTAAGCAGTTCTTTGTCGTCAGCAACATCTTCCCGCACAACGCCAAACTGAAAACCTATCTTGACGACATGGCGCCGGTCATTGACCTCAAGCCAGACGCGCTAATTATGGCCGACCCCGGTTTGATCGACATGGTGCGCACCCGCTGGCCAGACATGCCGGTTCATCTGTCGGTGCAATCGAATACGGTGAATTGGGCAACGGTGAAATTCTGGCAAAAACAAGGGCTAACCCGAGTCATTTTGTCGCGTGAACTATCGCTGGATGAAGTGGCTGAAATCCGCCAGCAATGCCCAGATATTGAGCTGGAAGTTTTCGTGCATGGCGCACTGTGTATCGCCTATTCAGGACGCTGCCTGTTGTCAGGTTACTTTAACCACCGCGACCCGAACCAAGGCTCGTGCACCAATTCCTGTCGCTGGGATTACAAGACTCACGAAGCGGTTCAAGGCGCTGACGGAGTGATTCGTCCCACCAACCCGGCACTGGCGAATGCTAGTCAATGCGCTACTGCACCAGTGCGTTTACCCGCCAGCTCTCGCAGCCAGATTCAAACCGCTGACGGAATCCAAAGTTGGTTGCTGGAAGAAGGCAATCGCCCCGGTGAACTCATGCCCATCGAAGAAGATGAGCACGGCACCTACATTATGAATTCTAAAGATTTACGGGCGATTGAACACGTTCAACGCTTGATTGAAATCGGCGTGGATTCGCTGAAAATCGAAGGTCGCACCAAGAGCGCCTATTACGTCGCCCGGACTTGCCAAACCTACCGCCATGCGATTGATGACGCCCGCGCTGGCAAACCGCTTAACCCTGAACTGGTATCGCAACTGGAGGGGCTGGCCAACCGGGGTTACACCGGCGGATTTTACGAACGCCACCCCGACGCGGAATACCAGAACTATCTGCGTGGTTATTCGGAATCCAGCCGTAGCCAATACGTTGCCAACGCGATGGCGTGGGATGAACAACGAGGTCTACTCAAGATCGACGTCAAAAACCGCTTTGCGGTTGGTGACAAACTGGAAATCATGCACCCCAGCGGCAATATCGACTGGACGGTGGACGCGATGCAAAATAAATTCGGCGAAGCGATTGCGGTTGCGCCGGGTAGCGGTCACTTTGTCTGGTTAGCCCTGCCGAAACGCTTTGTGGGTGCCTATATAGCGCG
>JBEGTT010000165.1:0-8655 GCA_041179245.1 Pseudomonadota bacterium | reverse complement strand
TGCAATATTGGTGATGGTTCACTCATCGGCATCGGTTCGGTTGTACTCAATCGAGCAACCATTGGTAAATACTGTATTGTGGGTGCCAACACCCTGATTCCTGAAGGAAAAGTCTTCCCGGATCGGGTGCTAATTGTAGGTTCGCCAGGCAAGGTTATTCGTGAATTGACGGATGAGGAAGTGGCTAAACTTGAGCGTAGTGCTGCGCATTATGTGAAAAATGCGGCGCGGTATCAGGCTGGCCTGCAGATCATTTCTGCCTGAACTTTTGATTTGGTCTTGTGTCTTATATAAGAGTGTTGCCGCGATGCACAAATTGCAGCTATACTTTTAATTCATCGCAAGCATTAGAGGCCGCGATTGTTATGGCGCTAATCTTCGATTCCCCCTTTACTTCATTTTGAGGAATACACAATGAGCACACGCGAACAGCAAATCGCCGAATTGGAAAAAGACTGGGCAACGAATCCACGTTGGAAAGGCATCAAGCGCGGTTACTCCGCTGCTGACGTCGTTCGTCTACGCGGCTCTTTCCAAGTTGAACACACTCTGGCCCGTCGCGGTGCCGAAAAGCTGTGGGATCTGGTTAACAACACCCCTTACGTTAACTGTCTGGGCGCGCTGACTGGCGGCCAAGCGGTTCAACAAGCCAAGGCTGGCATCAAGGCGATTTACCTGTCCGGCTGGCAAGTTGCTGCGGATAACAACGAATACGCTGCAATGTACCCAGACCAATCCCTGTACCCAGTGGATTCAGTGCCAAAGGTCGTTGAGCGTATCAACAACTCTTTCAACCGTGCTGACGAAATCCAGTGGTCAAAGAACATCAACGCGGGTGATGAAGGCCACGTTGAATACCACCTGCCAATCGTTGCTGACGCTGAAGCCGGTTTCGGTGGTGTTCTGAACGCCTACGAACTGATGAAGGCCATGATCCGCGCTGGTGCAGCTGGCGTGCATTGGGAAGATCAACTGGCTTCTGTGAAGAAGTGCGGCCACATGGGTGGCAAGGTTCTGGTTCCTACCACTGAAGCCGTGCAAAAGCTGATCGCTGCTCGTATGGCAGCTGACGTTTATGGCGTTCCTACACTGGTTATCGCTCGTACCGATGCTGAAGCGGCTGACTTGCTGACATCTGATTACGACGAAAACGACAAGCCATTCCTGACTGGCGAACGTACCGCCGAAGGCTTCTACAAGACCAAGAAGGGTCTGGACCAAGCCATCTCCCGCGCTATCGCTTACGCTGACTACGCTGACTTGGTATGGTGTGAAACCGGTACGCCAGATCTGGAATACGCTCGTAAGTTTGCAGACGCTGTGCACAAGGTTCATCCAGGCAAGATGTTGGCTTACAACTGCTCACCATCTTTCAACTGGAAGAAGAATCTGGACGACGCAACGATTGCCAAGTTCCAAAAAGAACTGGGCGCGATGGGTTACAAGTACCAATTCATCACGTTGGCTGGTATCCACTCCATGTGGTACAACATGTTCGACTTGGCACAAGACTACGCTGCTCGCGGCATGACTGCCTATGTTGAGAAGGTTCAAGAGCCAGAATTCGCAGCTCGTACCCGTGGTTACACCTTCGTTTCTCACCAGCAAGAAGTCGGCACAGGTTACTTCGACGATGTCACTACCGTGATCCAAGGTGGCAAGTCATCGGTAACGGCGCTGACCGGTTCTACTGAAGAAGAACAGTTCCACTAAGAATTTTCAATATTCTTTGTGTAAGTTAAAACCAGCCCTCAAAAGGGCTGGTTTTTGTTTTGGAGGACCTGTAGAAGCTAGCGCTGCCCGTTGCTAAGGAATTCGTGTAGGGCAACACCGGAAAATGCAGGCCATTTGCTCCACTGTTTCTCAAGTTCAGGCACCAGATCCAGCAGTTCTTGTTGACGCATGGCGAAGCTAACTGTGCCACCCGAATGGGTACTGAAACGATACTGCTGAAACGTCCGCAAAGATGTAGCATCTACCGAATCAACAAGTTCTAGAAGTGCTCCATATTTTCCGCTTTCAAGCAGTGCCATACGACCTGCGTTCGCTGGGGCATAGTGCAAAAGTCGGCTATCCGCGATGGGGCCTGCTTCTAGGGCAATTCTGACCTCACGGTGAGTACGGCTTCCCCACTCTAGAAACGGTTGTGCGAATGCCCGGATTTGCGACGGATCGGTACGGTATGCCATGACCGTCAAGCTATCGGCAAATGGGGTAATTTCATCTAGAAGGAGTCCTTGCTGTGATTTTTCCGATGCCCAAAAGAATGGAACCGCAAAGTCGATTGGAAGATTGGCAGCCTTTTTAAGCTCGTGAAGCGTAGCTATATATGCCGCGAGCCACGGTGTGGCATCAATCTCATAACCCCGATTCAGATAGGGTTCGATGTCGTATTGAATACCCGCAAGCTGTGCATCCGGTGGGCTGTGCCGGTTGTAATAGTCGTATGCACGGGCCATGCGGGTAAATTTCCCCCGTTCGGAGTCGATGACCGCTTGGGGATCACCGAGCACTGCCCAGACTTCGATGCCAGCCTGTCTTGCTGTTGTGATGAAGGCTGCAAGTTGGTTCGCATGCTCGACCTCTCCGCTCACTAAATCAACCGGCACGGTAATAAAGAGGACTTTGATACCGTGGTTTATCAACGACTGAAATCTAAAGTCGGTAGCATTCCGCCATTCGTTTGGGTTCCAGAGCCACGTAGCCCGACTGATCGGGGTTTTCCCTCGGGGTACTGGCTCAACAGAAAGTTGATTAATGGAAAGCGTCGCGTCAGTGCTTGGACACAGAATAGTGATCGCATTGAGGTGGTTTTTGTCGAACCCATTAGCAGGCACAACCAGTTCTGCATTCGGTTTGTCGGGGTAAATTTTGGCGAATATCAACGGATCTTCGGCAACAAGCCGGCGTTCGTCAGAAATGCCTACGGCGAATTCGCCCTTAGATTCATATTGCAACCGAATCGCGGTTGGAACTTCCTTTGGCAACGAATGACTACTTGGTATACGCAGTAATAATCCGGCTGTCCGGTGACCTGCGCGACAGCTTAGTGTGACCCTCATGCTGGAAAGAGAGCCTGTAACGCGTTCTTCTCCCCCGAATGAGAGAACAGAGATTTCAGCCAATAGATCGTTGCCTAGGATCAGTGGCGTGTTGGATTGAGGTGGATCATCTCGCGGCACAATCTCTGCCTGTTTTAATCCGTCAGCAGCGCCCTCATAGGACAACGCAAACCCTTGGTTCAGGCGGACGGCAACGCTTGGCGAGATGATGCGTCCTGCTTGGATGTTTTTGGTGACGATGGGCAGTCGCTGCATGTCGCAGTTCGGGAGGCGAGTGTCGGCAACTACCAGATAGCGAGAGATACCTTGGGGATTTGATACGGTATCCAGAAGCCGTGCAGACGGTACTATGGTTGGGCATTCACCCACCCAAGTTGCCGCCATCGCAAGGGGCACCATCGTCAGGAGTGCCAACAGGCCAACCAAGCTGCGCCAATTTCTCATTTGGATGAGCCTTCTGGGGCAAGGGTGATAGCGGTATCTCCGACAGCCAGATCAATAACCAAGTAAGCACCGCTCTGATGCGAAGTAGTCTGCGCAGGTTCAACCTGTTCAACCCGATAACCGGGTGGCAGCACCAGTCCTAAACCCTGAACCGCTTTGAGTGAATGCAGGTGAACCTGTAGGCTATTGTTGCGGGCCGCCACATCAACTTCTACCCCATCACGGGCCACCCAAAAATCGCCAAATGATCGAATACTGCCAAACCATGCGCGATTTCGTAATTCAGCCACCAGATGCTTTTCGAACTCCAATTTGTGCCCAGTGATGTCGGTATGAATGAGTACCACCATCGAGGCACCATAACTTGCAAGACGGTCCGCTAACGCTAATGCTTGCGGTAAACGATCCAGCAAACGAGGGGCGGCTTCGTCCTCTATGGTGACGGGGAATTCAAAGACGCCCACTTCAGCTTTTCCTGCCCGGCCATAGGTCAATCGAAATGGTAAATGGGTCAGTGAGTTATTGGCTGTGGTCGATGAACTGTAACGGTATCCCGTTGCGACCATGGCCTGAGGTGCTGAATACGGATTACTCAGATGCCCAGGCCGAAAACTTGTTACTTCAGCTTCCGGGAGGAAATGCTGGAGGAGGAATCGGCTGATTCGCAACTCGCCCAAAATCGAAGCACTCTCGGTGCGTGTTGCACTGCGAACAAAGGGGCGATAGTCAGGATATTGTTCCTGCCCCGTTCCCAACGTAAGATGGCGATAGACCCGCGAATGTGCGACAGAGTGGCTAGCGATTTCGACACCCGTTGCGGCAAGTTTTTTCAGGAAGGCTACACCCTCATGATTAAAAAAGATGTTGTCGTTCCAGTCACGGACATATTTGGTTTGTATGAAATAGGTTGCGGGCACACCCGCTTGGGCTTCAAATTCAGCGTATGCAGCCGCGTTGGCTAGCGATTTCGTATAGTCAATATCGTGCGTCAGAATGACCGACAGCGGCTTACCTTGTGGCACCGTATGGAGGGTGACGGCATTTGGTTCTCCAGCGCGGTAGATGTTTCGAAGTACCCGCAGCAAGACATCGAGCGTTGGCTCAAACCCGTTGGCGTAGCTTCGGGCAATCCCTTCTTCACGATTGTTGTACCCGATGGACAGCAGAAAACCGAGGTCAATGCCGAAAGCGATTGCGGTACCCTGACCAACCTTGTGCTGGGTAATGGCCGGGGTGCCATCGTTAAAGATCGCTAATGGATCGGTTGCGCCTAAGTAGGCGAGGCTGCCAAAAGCCTCCGCCCCCTGAGCAGGATTGGAAAAAGGAATGGATTGTTCCTTTTCGCTGGCAAGATGGGCTGTGTAAGCGTGTGTGGTATTAAAGGTAATGGTACTTCGCCTACGGGATGGCGCCGTTTTCTTAAATCCAAATACATGGTTGAGCCCGCCACCCTCGACATTAACGCCAATCAGCATCCCTCCGTCCTTCGGGAAATTCGCTAGAGCTTCAAGCGCCTCACCGCTGAGTACGCGTCCAGAAATTGTCGGATAAACCATCACCACCCGATGGCGAAGTGCCTCACGGTAATCTCGTGTAATCCGAAACGGAATACCAATGGTTCGTAGTCCATGCACCAAACTTAGCCAAGAGGAATCTTCATCGGTTAGAAGAATTGCCAAACGGCTGGTGCTGCCATGATCGTACGGTTGAGCCGCCTCGGGAGACGGCTCAGCCACTTGGCTTGCTGGTGTTGGGCCACGCACGTTCTTGAAAACAAAGGCGGTAGCCGGTGGTGAAGGCTTATTGGCTACCGTGGAATCAGCAGCCCACGCACTTCCCACCATCATCAGGCTAATCCAGATCACCGCCCAGAAGCGGTATGTGGACACGCGATTAAGGAGAACTGCCATTCAATAAACTCCCAGAACCGGGATCAATAAAAGAACAACCAGCGAAGGGCCAATTCTTTATTGGCGGCGAACCCGGTTTCAACATTCAAATCTCGTGACAAACGCAAATTGAACCGGCTGGTGGGTGAAAGAGGGTAGATCAATCCGATCATCGCCCGATCCCATTTGGCCGGATCATTTTGTGAGATCCCGTCTTGGGTCGTTTTACCGCCACCGTTCCATTCATAACCGACATAAGTTTCAACATCACGCCCCCAGTCATAGCGGGCGTAGGTGGTTAGCGCATGCGTCATCGCACGTTCCTGCTTGACGTCACCGGGATAAAAAGATCGGTTGTCCGAATGCCAAGCTAACTCACCGATTAGCTCCAAATTCCAATGTTGCCCAACCCCTTTTAGCCAAGCGATCGTAGTCGCTAACTGGTGATGGTTTTCGCCAATGTTTTGCACATCACTTTTGTTGTATTGCCCACTTGGGAGCATCCAAGTGGCGTTAGCTGCCAAGAATTCGCGCTTACTGGGGTCATTCACCAACCATGCTGTGCCGTTAAATCGGAGATCCCTTACGCCAGATGCTGAACGATTGATGTAGTTGGGAATGCTGTCACCCGAAAGGTATTGTTGGGTATAACCGGCGACAAACGAGCCAGCGACAACCACACCGTTTAACTCCTTGAACTTGGCCAAACGAAACACAGCCGATTGGGCCTCTGATTTCCAGTCCGCTGTTTTTCTACCCGAAGCGTAGGGGCCAACAGATGTTTTATCGAATAGGTAGGTGGTTGCAACCGTTGTCTCAGGTGAAAGCGGGACAAAATCCGCAGGAAAAATATCGTTGACTGCAGCATGTGACTTAAAGGTTGTAACGCTTAAAACGATCAAAAGTAGTGTCTGAAATTTGGTTTTCATTGTTAATTAACTTTCAAGTGAACCTGTACGCGTCATGTCTCCCCAGCTCTGCTTCGTGCCCGCAAGCCAACGAAGCAGCCCTTGCAATCGCCATAGCGCAATGAGTTGCCTATATCCAAAATTTTCAGCAATGGCCGCAAGGAATAGTTTGAGAACGTCTCGTTTTCTGGGGAATAAGCTAAAGGACATTTCTTCCATCAGCAAGGCTGTCACAGACAGCAATATCCCCAAACTCAACGCGACAAACATAAAGGTCTGAAAGGCTTCCCAGGAGAAAAATCCTAATAAGGCACCCATCGCCATCAGCACGTAGCCGACGACTTCAATGAACGGGCCGAGTAGCTCAAACAAGACGAAAAACGGAAAGGCAAACCAACCAACGAACCCAGATTTCCGGTGGCATAGCAGTTCCCAGTTCAGGGTCAGGCTTTCCGCCAACCCTCGCTGCCAACGTGTGCGTTGGCTCCGCAGAACCTTTAAAGACTCGGGAGCCTCCGTCCAGCAAATCGGATCGGGCACATAGGTAATCCGATAGTCCTTACCCTTCAGACGATTAAGTCGATGAAGTCTTACGATCAGTTCCATATCCTCACCGACGGTGTCAGCGCGATAACCACCCGCTTCAATGACTTCACTTTTCTTAAACAGGCCGAACGCTCCGGAAATGATGAGTACGGCGTTTAACGGTGACCAGCCCAGACGGCCAAAAAGGAAGGCGCGCAGATATTCAACGATCTGAAACCGGGCAATAAAATGACTGGGAAGACCGACTGATTCCAGCAAGCCACTACTAATCCGGCAACCGTTGGCAATCCGTACGGTTCCCCCCGCAGCAATTGTTCTTGGATCATCAAGGAATGGTTGAACAACGCGCAGTAGGGAATCGCGTTGCAGGATTGAATCCGCATCCATGCCGCAGAACAGTGGATATCTTGATGCATTAATCCCGGCATTTAACGCATCAGCTTTGCCACCATTTTTCTTATCGATGACGCGTAATTCAGGATGGATGCGGGAGCGATAAATACCTAACACCTCTTGGCAGGGGATTTGCCGCCAGTCCACCTCTGGAAAAGGAATTAGCTCAAATTCCTCCTTCAATACATCCAGCGTTTTATCTTTTGATCCGTCATTGATAACGATAATTTCAAACTCGGGGTAATCCAGTTGAAGTAAGGATCGTATTGAGGCAGCAATCCCTGTTTGCTCATTGTAGGCAGGGACTAACAGGCTGATGGGTAGATCAAATCCAATATAGGTTTGCGGCAACCTATCTAAGCTATGGCTATCCATGTACTGCCGTAAGCTAATCAACGAGAGCAGGTTGAGCAACAAATACCCTGAGTTGAGCAGGATGAAATACAGCAGGAAAAATCCTTCCAGTATCTTCATGCGAGCCTCCGTTTTGCGGATTCAGCCAGCGCTTGTTTCAGAATATCTGAGGCAAAATGATCCTCAAGGTTCTCGCAGAGTGTGATGAGCTGTGGCCGTGGAATGGCGGGGATGCTGACCAACGCAGTGGCTGCCCGGTAGCGCACCCACCATTGCGTGTTATTCAACATGGATTTTAAAAGTTCATAATCTTCGGCTAAACCTAATCTGCCAAGAGTTGCCGCCACTTGGGCCCGCACCGGCCAATCTGGATGAGCAACTAGTGCGCGAACCATGTCTAGATTTCTAGGATCACGGGTCGCTTTTAACGCAGCAATCAGAATTTCTGATGGTTGATGTGCATCGAGTAGCCCAATTAATAAGGTCCAAAGATCGTCCGAATCAATCATCTCGGCGACTCTGAGCAAACGAGGCAGACTTTCCTCACGAGCCATTCGAAGCGAACTCAGGATGTCTGGTGCTAAAGCGGCAGTATCAATTTCGCTGAGTGCGGCAACCACATTACGAATCGGCCAATCTTCCCTAAAGGTCATTTCGTACATCAGAATTGGGGCCGCACGTTTAGGGTCAATTTGCAGCAAACTGCGCACGGCAAGTAACGATAGAACTGGATGTGGGTCACGCACGAGTGCAGCGAGTTCACCCCAAAACAGATTACTCTGCAGTCTGCCAAGGGCTACCGTAGCGATCAGTCGATCACGCATACGATGATTTCCAAGCATTGAACCAGCCGTTCGATCAAACTCCAGATCCAGTGCTAGCTGCCTCAGGCGTTGCCTTGCCTCGCCGGTAACCAATTCGGTCATGTGTATCCAGATGACCAGAATTTTGCTTCTGTTGGCTGCTGAAATGGCGGGTAGCTGGATGGGTATATTTTCTAAGACATGGAAAAAGACGGGTTGCCATAAAGCCGTTAATCGCTGTTCAGCGGCTTGACGA
>JBEGTT010000164.1:0-4881 GCA_041179245.1 Pseudomonadota bacterium | reverse complement strand
ACGTTGGCTCTGTCCCTATTATTGGAGATTGATATGGAGATCCACATAGGATAATCTTAATGTCATTCATGAACTTACAGGCGATTCAATTGTGTCCGTATTATTTTCAATAACCCAGACGATATTACTTCTGAATAACTGTTAGATTTCGAGATCAAAGATATGCGACTTATTTCATTTTCTGTAACCAACTTTCGAAGCATCACGGAAGCTCATAAGATTCCGATCGGTGACTCGACTGTTCTTATCGGAAGAAATAACGAAGGGAAGTCAAATCTCCTCCGCGCGTTGAGCATCGCAATGAATGCACTTACATCACATGCTGGTGATGATCCACAGACAAGCTATGAGGCAAGGGATGGTCAGCGGTATTTTTGGCGGCGCGATTTTCCCATTTCGCTTCAATCGCGAACAAGCGCAACTGAGTCAATATTTCGCTTGGAGTTTTCTCTTAACGAAGGCGAGATTGCAGAATTCAAAGAAAAGATCAAAAGCAACTTGAACGGCTCGTTACCTATTGAAATTAAATTCGGCAAGGCAAATGTCGCAAAAATTCATGTCCCAAAGCGTGGCCCCGGAGGAAATACTCTTTCTGCCAAATCTGCCAGAATAGCGAAGTACATCGCGACACATATTGAATTCAACTACATCCCGGCAATTCGCACCGAAGATGAAGCCCTAACAGTAGTTCAAGAGATGCTATCGACTGAACTCGCGCAATTGGAAAAGAATCCCGAATATATGGTGGCTCTCCAGAAGATATCTGATCTTCAGCGACCAATTCTTGACGGCGTGTCTGAATCAATCAAAAATTCTTTGAAACAGTTTCTCCCAAATATCAAAAGCGTTTCTGTTCTGATTCCGCCAGCTGCCCGCAGAGTTGCGCTCCGAAACCAGTGCAAAGTCGAAATCGATGATGGTTCGCGCACGCTACTTGAGTACAAAGGTGATGGCGTCAAGAGTCTTGCGGCCTTGGGCTTATTGAAGGACAAACGGAAAACAGAGGGTGCATCTATTGTCGCGATTGAAGAACCGGAATCACACCTCCACCCCGGGGCAATGCATAGCCTACGCAACGTAATTGAAGATCTAGCAAGAGACAATCAGGTGGTTATTACAACGCACTGCCCGTTGTTCGTTGACCGCGCAAGCGTATCAAGAAATATCTTGATTGACGGAAACAGTGCGAAGACAGCGCGTGACATATCGGCGATCCGAAAACTCCTTGGCGTTCGCGCGTCGGATAACTTGGTGAACGCCAGTCACGTGCTGGTCGTTGAAGGGGTTGAAGATGTGATCGCACTGACCGCACTCCTGCCGCATTTGAGTGTAGTCATCGGGAGAGCCCTCAAGCAACATCACTTGGTAATTGAGCCAATCGGCGGCGCAGGCAATTTATCCTACAAACTTACGTTGCTCGCTAACGCACTTTGCGTAGCCCACGTTCTCTTAGATAACGACGACGCAGGACGAAAAGCTTACGAGAAGGCAGACAGCGAACGGACACTTAAGGTCGCTGACACAACTTTCGTAAACTGCCAAGGAATGCCATCGTCTGAGTTGGAAGACTGCTTCGACAAAACAGCTTACGAGGCTGAAGTACTCGCAGAGTTTGGCGTTGATTTCAATGACAGCGCATTTCGCGGAAATAAAAAATGGTCAGACAGAGCAAAGGATTGCTTCGAAAAACAGGGGAAGCCGTGGGGAACAAAAGTGGAAGCACATTTAAAAGCTGTGATTGCGAGCACGATTGCGAAGAAGCCAAGCCTAGCTTTAAGTCAACGCAAACGTAATTCAATCGATGCCCTAGTGAAAGCACTCGAAACCAAGCTCGACTTTCAAGAAGAACTCCCCTAGTGAATAAACGCATTCTAACCCGGCACTCAACCTCACTCCCTTCGGTCGCTGGACGCTGCGCGATTAGCTCTAAGTTAGCCATTTCGAGACTTCGAAGTGACTCCTGACAATTACGCCGTCGTGTATTCCGACGATTGTCGAAGAATCTTCGTGGTCATCTCGAAGGACTTCGGTGATTTCGTACTTACCAAGGACTGCAATGGAGAAGGCTGCGGGTGTATAGGTTGCGTAATGCTTCAGGCCACCACAGGCAACGATGAAAAGCTGTACCCAATAGTCGACATTGATCGCGGAGAAGAATTAAAGGCAAATCTCATGGCCTACCCATTCACCGAACAAGGTGGAGGCTTCTTATTCGGCCTCAAGCATGAATACAAGCGCTACAAGGGAACGGTCACAAAGCAGATGCTTGATGAGATATTCCAAACACCAGATGCCCTCCTCTTCATCAAGACTGAATCTGACGGCACCTTTACTCACTCATATATGTCCCCAACGGTTGAAAGGCGCGTAATTTCGAAAGGGTGCAAGGCTGGCAGTTGCCCCTGTGTTGGCTGCCGAATTGTAGATATGTACTACGCCGCTGCAGCGGAGCAAGTCGTGCCCGCCGTAGATTGGACCAAGGCGAGAGCTACCCAAGACGGTGAGCTAGTTCTACCGATATTTGAGGGTGAGGAAATCTTATCGAAGCTTCTTAATCGCGATCCAGCAATTCGCCATGACTTCACCCTAAACATATTCGACTCGCCACTTGAACAGATGTTTTATGAATTGGCGTTCCTAGACCTTCACATTTACCCACAGTACAAGGTTGGGAAATACAGAATCGACTTCGCCATACCCGAAAAAATGATCGCTATCGAACTCGATGGGCACGAATACCACAAAGAAAAGTATCAGCGAACACACGATGCGCAGCGAGATCGTTGGCTCTTTGGTCAAGGCTGGCATGTATTGCGTTTTACGGGAACGGAGATTTACAAGGACTTGGACAAGTGCATCAGCGAAATCTGCTCGCTCGCAAACGTAGTCCGAGTGACCATTCCTTCATCATGACGATGGCTACCCATCGTTGCACCGGGCCTGCACGAAAAAGCAGTGCAGATCAGTGAATTCAGATGTTAGCCTCCAAGGGACGCGCCGTAAGTGGCGTGCCACTGTGCTAGTGCGTTCCTAAATATCTGCTTTTCTTGGTCGGCAACTACTGCTCAGGATCAATTACAGACAATCTTTTACCCCTCTTTGATCATGCTGATTGGCGAATCCTCCGGGAAACCAAACACGGCCTGCCCCTCAGCACTCACAAACCTCTGCTCCTTTAATCGTTTTCTGAGCGCTGATTTCAGACAAAAGAATGAAATTGAGCCACGCCGATGGTCTTCTATTTCGACCATCGGTAACTTGTATGCATAGCGGCTCACCAGCGCACGTGCTGAAGTATTTAGGTGCTTGGCCCACGAAGAGCAGGAAATAAACGAATTTTTGAACTGCTCCAGTGACTTCAGGGAGACTTGTAGCGTCTTTTGCTTCTTAAACCCCAACAAAAAACCAGAGCGGCACAGGTTAAATATGACCTCCGAAGAACAATCGAGCATCTGTGCCGCTTTGTAGGCGGGAAGCACATCTAACACCTTGTATGCTTCCGCTTCAATAAACAGATTGAGGCTCATAGAGTCGATCACGATTCCTCGGACACTTTTTGAGATTCTGCCCAGTAGTTTCAGCCTCTCATCAAGGATCGCTCGATAGATCCCGTACTTGATTTCAGCGCTCCCAAAGGACTTCCGCCTAATTTCATCAAGGGTAATGCCCACGCTAGGCAATTCTGGCAAAACATTTGGTGCTTTCCTGAGAAATTTGGCACTGAGCTGATCCAGATCATCTGCCTGGAAATCGCCTGGGAACCGTGAGAAATGCTGAGATTTGTAATAGCCATCTTGTCGAAGCTTAGTCAGTACAGTTTCAGGGATACCGATGTATTTACTAGCCAACCTTGGCGTAAGACAACGGGAATTGGTTTTCTTGGGAAAATCGGGGTTCAGCTTCACCAAGGGCCGATTGTCGAGTGACTCTTCACAGGCTAGTGCCAGCCCATGCACACCAGATTTAGCCCAGCTTTTGATAGTGGCTTTATGAACATCAAGATGTGTAGCGAGATTGCTGATCGTTGCGTATTCAGCGCCATCATCACCCCGTTCGGTTTTTAGGACAGCACCCTTGTTTGCTCTGCCTTCCGATGGTGAGTAAAAATATGCCCCATCTGAAAACTCAAGCTGATCAAATAAAGAGTTCCCACTTCCTATCAACATCGTTCCACGACAGTTGCCAAAAAGCTTTTTTAGGACTGTCGGCAACGACACAGCAATTGACTCGGGTTGCTGGTGGGCCTTGTCATGCATTTGCCTCAGTAGCCCATGGAAATTCTTTGGCCAATCCGAAAAGAACTTGGCTATTTCACCTAGCATTTCTGGAGAGCGATCGATTTTCCGAACCACTCTCTCCGACTTGGTTTCCTCTATGACCTTGGAAATCTTGTCGAAGAGCATCATCACTCCTGAAAATTTGCTAATTTGTAGTGCCCCTACTGGCATTCCGACCCGAGATTCTGCGTAGATGGATCGCGCATGGATAAGATCATCGACTTGGTAAAGCCATTCGATTACGGCGTCCTCCTTACAGGACTTTGTTGAGCTCGGAAATTGAGCACCACAATGGCACACGTTTAACCCTGGCCGACACCACGAAACACTGTCACCACACGTCGGGCAATGCGTCCAGAGGTAGGTCTGATGCTTGGGACAGACATGAAACCAGGCAATGTCCCACGCTGGATTCGTGATCCCGGTTTCTTCGATGCAGGCTGAACATATTTTCGGTTTATCCAACGTAAGCGGCTTGTACGCTGAAGGCACCTTGATGGGCTGGTCATCCCTTGTTGTTTGGTTCGGAAAATACAGCCATGGAAGTTGCCCCAATGCCCATTTCGACTGACCTAGAACTGCGCCCAACTTCTCCAGATCCATC
>JBEGTT010000163.1:0-7962 GCA_041179245.1 Pseudomonadota bacterium | reverse complement strand
TCTAACGCCTTAGATACCTCAGGTAGCTCCCTGTGGCCTTCAATATCCACATAAAAAACATATTCCCAGAGCGAATGGCGAGCAGGACGAGACTCTAGGCGTGTCATGGATACCCCTGCTTCTGCAAGCGGGGATAGCAGACTTTGCAGAGCACCAGTGCGATTGGGTGCTGACAAAATGAGGGAAGTCTTATCCCGCCCATCTAACTTGGTTGGCCCGGCATCATGCCGCCCCAGTACCAAAAAACGGGTCGTATTATTGGGGTCGTCTTCAATATTTGCCGCCAAGATAGTGAGACCGTAACGCTCACCAGCAGTAACGCCCGCAATCGCAGCAACGCCCTCTTCCCCCGCAGCCTTCTGTGCGGCCAAAGAATTACTGTCCACCGCAATACGCTTGGCATTCGGCAACATCCGGTTCAGCCATTCATGGCATTGTGACAGCGACTGAGCGTGGGAATAAACCACTTTAATATCTTCAAGCACTGTGCAAGTTGATAGCAAATTTTGATGAACCCGCAGCACAACCTCGCCACAGATATGTAGCGGCGTTGTTAGCAGCAAATCTAGGGTTCTACCAATGGCTCCCCCGGTTGAATTTTCAACAGGTACCACACCATAGTCAGCATGCCCTGATTCCACTTCCCGAAAAACATCATCAAAACTGGGCAAAGGGAGCAACTTAGCCGCATGGCCAAAATGCTTGACCGAGGCACTTTCAGAGAAGCTTCCCAGCGGCCCAAGGCAAGCAACCGACAAAGGCCGTTCCAGCGATAGGCAAGCAGACATAATTTCTCGGAAGAAAAAGGTGATGCTTTCGTTAGGTAGCGGACCGTGGTTTTCCGACTGCAAACGACAAAGTACCTGCGCTTCTCTTTCGGGGCGGTAAATATGCCCACCCTGCCCGTGTTTAGCCTTAATTTCACCGACGGCTTCAGCACAACGGGCACGCTGATTCAACAGCTTTAGAATTTCGCTATCAATCGCGTCAATCTGACCACGAACAACACTCAGTTCTGCCTGAAAAGTTCCACTGGCTGACATGGGTTAGCCTTTACGATTGGCAAATGACTGCATGAAATCAACTAACACTTGCACTCCTTGCAGCGACATCGCGTTGTAAATCGAGGCGCGCATTCCGCCAACAGACTTGTGTCCCTTCAGTCCGAGTAGCCCAGCAGTTTTGGCTTCAGCTAGAAATTCAGCATCCAACTCAGGATTAACCAACGTAAACGGAACGTTCATGTGAGAACGATCAACAATCTGCACAGGATTACGGTAAAAACCACCGCTGTTATCGATCGCTGCATATAACAATGCCGATTTAGCGTGATTAACCTTCTGAATAGCGGCTAAACCGCCCTGCCCTTGCAACCACTTGAAAACCAGGCCCGCAACGTAAATCCCGAAAGTCGGCGGGGTATTCAGCATCGAGCCGTTTTCTGCCTGCACCGCATAATCCAGCATCGTAGGCAGAGTTGCCGGTGCTTTACCCAGTAAGTCATCACGAGCAATCACAATCGTTAAGCCAGACGGGCCAATATTCTTTTGCGCACCGGCGTAAATCAACCCATAGCGGGTGACATCCACCGGGCGGGACAAAATATGAGACGACATATCTGCGACCAATGTCGGCACAGATGGCAAAGCGGCGTCATCATGGACTTCAACACCATGAATCGTTTCATTAGTGCAAACGTGCAAATAACGGGCATCAGCATTCAGCTTGATTTCACCTTGATTGGGGAAGCGTGTCCCATCGGTGTTAGCCACCATCTTGGCACTTTGTTCGCCAGTGACCCGCAACGCTTCCTTGATGGCTTTCTTCGACCAACTGCCATTAACGATGTAGTCCGCCGATTCGCCGGGCACCAACAGATTCAGAGGAATCTGAGCGAATTGCAGGGTTGCGCCTCCTTGGAGGAAGAGCACCTTGTAGTTTGCTGGAATGCCCATCAAAGCGCGCAAATCGGCCTCCGCACTGTCAATGATGGAGGTAAATTCCTTACCGCGATGGCTCATTTCCATCACGCCACAACCAGCACCGTTCCAATCCAGCAATTCAGCCTGAACTTGCTCCAGCACGGGTAAGGGCAAGGCCGCTGGCCCCGCGCTGAAATTCCAAACACGACTCATGGTTTATTCCTCGCCACCCGCTTCAAGACTATCTGAACCTTCAGCGATCTCGCCATCGATACTGTCCAGAACATCACCGTCAACCGTATCGATAGCATCAATAACGCCAGATTCAACAACCTTTTCCAGCCCAGCGAGCTTCTCGCCAGCATCCAGAGAAATCAGCGTAACCCCTTGAGTAGCGCGGCCCATGTCACGAATTTCTGAGACACGGGTGCGAATCAACACGCCACCGGTTGTGATCAACATAATTTCATCCGTCTCAACCACCAGCTTGGCGGCAACGATCTTGCCATTACGTTCACTTTCGGCAATCGCTTTCACACCCTGCGTACCACGACCGGAATGACGGAAATCAGACAGGATGGTGCGCTTGCCATAGCCATTTTCCGTAGCCACCAAGACGGACTGAGTGGCGTCTTCAGCAACCAGCAATGAAATAACGAGCTGACCTTCACCTAGGCGCATACCACGCACCCCGCGTGATTGGCGGCCCATTGGGCGAACATCTTCTTCGTCAAACCATACGGCTTTGCCACCGTCAGACACCAGCATGATGTCGCTGGAACCTGATGTCACTTCTGCACCAATCAGGTAATCCCCTTCATCCAGATCGACGGCGATAATCCCGGCAGTCCGTGGGCGTGAGTAGGCGGAAAGCGGTGTCTTTTTGACTACGCCCTGCACGGTTGCCATAAAGATGTACTGATCGTCAGTAAATTCTTTCACCGGCAGAATTGCGTTGATTTTCTCGCCATCTTCCAGCGGGAACATATTCACGATGGGCTTGCCACGACTGGTTCGACTACCCTGCGGAACTTCATAAACCTTCAGCCAGTAACAACGGCCTCGATTGGAGAAACACAGAATAAAATCGTGGGTATTTGCCGTAAATAGGTGGTCAACAAAATCATCATCTTTAACGGCTGCGGCCTGCTTACCGCGACCACCGCGACGTTGAGCCGCATAATCTGCCAATGGCTGTGATTTGATGTAACCGGTGTGCGACAAGGTAACCACCATGTCCTGCGGTGTAATCAGATCTTCAATACCCAAGTCCTGAGCATTGGTAATAATTTCTGAGCGCCGTTTGTCGCCAAATTGGTCACGAATAGCCGTCAGTTCTTCAATAATGATGGCGGTAATGCGTTCCGGGCGAGCCAAGATGTCCAGCAAATCAGCAATCTTATCCATCACCTCTTTGTATTCGCCAACAATCTTGTCTTGTTCAAGCCCCGTCAAGCGTTGCAAACGAAGCTCAAGGATCGCCTGCGCTTGCGTTTCAGAGAGTCGATAGCCCTGCTCTGACAACCCGAATTCTGGGCCTAGCCCATCTGGACGCGAGGCATCTGCAGCCGTCCGACGGAGCATTTCTTCTACAATGGGGCTGCGCCAAGTACGTTCTAGCAATCCACGGCGTGCATCGGCAGGCGTTGGGGCTGCTTTAATCAGCGCGATAATTTCATCAACACTTGAAAGCGCAACAGCAAGCCCTTCCAAGATATGCCCACGTTCACGCGCTTTTCGTAGTTCAAAAACGGTACGACGGGTAATCACTTCGCGTCGATGTGACAAGAAACATTCAAGCATCTGCTTGAGATTTAACAATCGCGGTTGCCCATCGACCAACGCAACCATATTCATACCAAAGGTATCTTGCAGTTGGGTTTGTTTGTACAGATTATTCAGCACCACCTCAGGGACTTCGCCGCGTTTCAGTTCAATTACCACGCGCATACCGGACTTGTCAGACTCATCCTGAATGTGAGAAATACCTTCGATTTTCTTATCATTAACCAGTTCTGCCACCTTCTCTAGCAGCGTCTTCTTGTTAACCTGATAAGGCAGCTCATCAACAATAATGGACTGACGCCCCCCGGATTTATCAATGTCCTCAAAGTGTGTTTTGGCGCGCATAACCACGCGACCACGCCCGGTCAAATAACCATCACGAACACCATTTACACCGTAGATAATCGCCGCTGTTGGAAAGTCAGGCGCTGGAATAAGCTCAATCAATTCATCAATCGCCATCGCTGGGTTTTCCAGCAAGGCCAAACAACCAGAAATGACTTCGTTAAGATTATGCGGAGGAATGTTCGTCGCCATCCCCACCGCGATACCCGATGAACCATTGATAAGTAGATTAGGAATTCGCGCCGGCATAACCAGCGGTTCTTGCTCTGAGCCATCATAGTTAGGCCCAAAATCGACCGTTTCCTTGTCCAGATCAGCCAGTAATTCATGACCAATCTTAGCCATTCGAACTTCGGTGTATCGCATAGCCGCTGCGTTATCACCATCAACGGAACCAAAGTTACCCTGCCCATCCACCAGCATGTAACGCAGCGAAAAATTCTGTGCCATTCGAACGATGGTGTCGTACACCGCAGTATCACCGTGAGGGTGATATTTACCGATCACGTCACCAACGACACGAGCCGATTTCTTGTAAGCCTTATTCCAATCATTACCCAGTTCGTGCATCGCAAACAACACCCGGCGGTGCACCGGTTTTAGGCCATCCCGCACATCAGGCAAGGCACGACCAACAATCACGCTCATGGCGTAATCTAGATAAGAACGGCGCATCTCGTCTTCGAGACTGACCGGCAAGGTTTCTTTGGCAAATTGATCCATAAATTCTCAGTTCGTCCCGTGATCCTGCAACTACGAAAATAGTTACCAAGGGTTCAGGCGCGTCGGTTTAAGCAAGCTCGCGATTTTATCATGCCCAAACCGCTTACCTGACTTCATACGCCACGTATCCATAAAATGATTTGCGACCATGTGGGGCTTGGGTATAATGCCGCCTCTTCAGCGGAGAGGTGGATGAGCGGCTTAAGTCGCACGCCTGGAAAGCGTGTTTGGGATAACATCCCAACGGGGGTTCGAATCCCCCCTTCTCCGCCAAAAGCAATAAGCCCTTAAATATTAAGGGCTTTTTTTATTTCCGGAATCGATGGTTGGTAGCAAATTGGGTAGCGAAAGCCCCAAATGCTTAAAGATACTCTGGGTTTCATTGCTGGGTTATACGCAGACCAGTTGGTAGCGCACGTGGGCGATGGCTTTAAAATCCCTAACTCAGCGCCTTGCGTGCCTGAGTAATGCAATAAAGCCTATCTCCCCCCAGTATTTTTATATGGATAAACAACATATTCGCTTTTGTTAAACATGTAGCACTTGATATCCATACTTCATCACGTATCAAAAATTCACGAAATAAAAAACCTCTAGAGAGAGTTTTAAAGTGAGGATAAAAATTAATTACTTTTTATCAAAAAGTTAGCCAATATTGAATTTAGTTCGTTTAAGTCAATTGGTTTTTTAACAAAACAATTCATCCCACTTTGCATACATTCCGTTATTGTTTCTGAATATACATCGCCGGACAAGGCGACGATCGGAAGAAGTGTCATATTGTTTGAATTTTCCCAAGACCTTATTGCTTTGGTTGCATCAATCCCGTTCATCACAGGCATAAACAAATCCATAAGCACAACGTCAAACGTTTTACCTGACCTGATTAGATCTAGGGCTTCCTTGCCATTCTGAGCAATTGTGTATGTGACACCCATTTTCTTAAGGAAAGCGGATGCAACTATCTGGTTTGTTACATTGTCCTCTACTAGAAGAGCGCACCCGTTAAGTTGCAAGAGGCTTCCAGGAGTGTCAACGGTTGTCAAAGTTATCTTTCATGAATATTGACTAGCTGCTTGGTATATGCAGAAACAATACAACATAATTTGTCTTGTTACAACCACATATCAGATTCTGTCAGCGTTTCAGTTGAAAAACAACCATAGAGAGCAGAAATGAGGTTCTACTATGAAAATCGCTGCAAAAAACTTAACTCTCTCCGATAGGCTGTCCAAAAACATACAGGAACAACGGAAAATTCTTGGTATGACACAGGCGTGTCTTGCTGAGAAATTAGGTATTGAACCTGAGTCCGTTTCACGATTTGAAAGAGGCGTTAATCTTCCTTCCTTGGCAACTCTTGAAAAAATCGCACGGATTCTTGAGACTACTAATGCAGGTTTATTGTCTGAGTTTGATGATGTGGACTTTAAGCTTTCTCAAAGGCTAGCGGCTGCTCTGCACAATGTGCCAAGTGAAAAGCGTCATGACATTGCAAAAATTGTAGAGTTAATTTGCAAAGTTAGTCAGTAGTCTCAGCTTCAACATTGGTTTTGGTGCCGACTTCCGCCCAGAAAAAAGTTCCTCTACCTTGCCCAATTTGTAAGGAAACAGCACTATTTTTCCGTTTCAGATTCAACGACAGGCAAGCTAACCTTAACTCGGTAAACGGAGCGAACGTATCTGGCTGCTAGCCAATAGTTCTTACACATCGGGTCAATAGTGATCCCCTGCAGCTTCCCGTGACCGCTGCGATATTCAACCACTTGCCCATTAGCTAGATACGTCAAATATATTTTTCTGGAGAAATATACCAAGGCGACGTACCCCAAAATGGCGACCGTCACCCAAAATCCCCACAATGATGGCGTTGCCAAAGCGCCACCAGACGCAAAAAGCATGAATGGTATTAGTTCCACAAATCCGTAAAAATTCCGTGGCTTAGGGTGTTTAGGTTTGTTCATCATTTGTTCGCTCTGTTTTGCCAAGACAAATTCTACAGACGCAGGACTTTCCACGCTGAGCGTCTGGAATTCGTTCTAGAATTTCAGCAGAAATAGTGATGGACTCACACCAGCACCCTTCTGAAGTTCCACATTTCTGAACCTCGCATCCGTTGGGCTGTCCGCACAAGGGGCAAAGTTCTTCAGCTTGTTTATTTTCACAAACCATTACGTATTTCCTCTATTCAGACTAGCCGCCAAAAATCACTGGTATCGAACACTTTCGACGAAGGCCTGGGTTTCCAAGGGTGGAGGCGGGGTTACCAAGCTGACCAAAACAATCACCAGAAAACCAACAGGAACCCCCCAAACACCTGCAGAAGACGACTCAATCCCAAACCAAGGATCAAGTTGCCCACCCAATGGCAACCAAAACAGGGGCTGTGCTTCAAGGCCAATGATGTAGAACAAGCAGACTCCCAACCCGCACAGCATACCTGCCACGGCCCCTTGCTTATTAGCGCGTTTCCAAAATATACCGAGTACAAGTGCTGGGAAAAATGCCGACGCCGCAATCGAAAATGCCCATGCCACCATTAATAGAATGGTGGCTGGCTTTTGCGCAGCCACCATCGCCGCAAAGACGGCAGCCAATAACAACAAGGATTTTGAAATTACCAAGCGCCATTGAGTAGACGCTTGAGGATGAAAAATGCGGTAGTAACAGTCGTGCGACAGCGCACTGGTGATGGTTAGCAGCAAACCCTCTGCTGTGGATAGCGCAGCAGCTAAAGCACCTGCGGCAACTAACCCTGAAATGACATAGGGCATCCCTGCGATTTCGGGGGTTGCCAGCACAATCACATCTGGATTCAAGGTTAGTTCAGCCAGTTGTAGCAAACCATCCCGATTTATATCTTCAATGCTCACTAAACCAATTTTGCTCCAAGCCAAAACCCAGGCAGGGAGGTGGCTGATCTCAACATTCACCAATTTGCTATAAATTTCCAGCTTGGCAAATGCTGCATAGGCTGGCGCGGTCATGTACAACAGCATGATAAACAACAGAGACCAGAAGACTGAGCGCCTAGCCTGACTGACTGATGGCGTTGTGTAATAGCGAATTAACACATGGGGTAAAGCCGCCGTTCCCAGCGTTAGACAGAAAACCAGGGCCAAGAAATTTAGCTTGGCCTGGAATCTGGCTTTGTCGTCACCTCCCACATACGCCAAGTTATGAGGAA
>JBEGTT010000162.1:0-5185 GCA_041179245.1 Pseudomonadota bacterium | reverse complement strand
AACCGCTTCATATCCTCCAGTCGTACTGCATGATCACGTATGGATGGGTCAGTAGCTTTATGTACCACGGACGCAGGCATGGTAAGTTCAATATTCCTCGCCCCAAGCGCCTGATAAACGGCGGGCGTGTCACCTAAGCGAACCTGATGACGTGGGGCGTGCTCCATTGCCGCTATACTTTCGACTTCAGATGCAAACTGCTTAGCGTCATAGCTATCGGGTTTAAATGGATCTTTACGACCTTTGGAATACAGCGCGTCCGACCGAGAGAAAGTATTATCAAACTCCTGCGTTCCCGGCTGTTCGCCATCATACATGGCCGTCTTTTTAAACCGCCCGGCGACCGTGCGCAGAATATTACGTATTTCAGTTGGAGAAATATCATTCGCATTAATGATGCCCGCTTTCCTCAATCCATTGATCAGCACAGAAACAAAACGATCCCACATAGCACCAAGACCGGTTAGCTCCGAGCGCTCTGCAATGTGGGCTAAGAATTCATTAGCCTGCATTTCAGGTGTCTCATTGTGATAAGACCTGTCCACTTCCCGCCAAACATCCTGAATCGTTTTATTCTTGCTCTTTCGTGTTTGGTGTAGTACCCGCATGATACGATCATATTCCACATCACCAATCACCGAGGCCAGCCCGTGGTGAGCCAATACCTCATGGCGTAACTTTGCCCGGAGTTGGCGACCATCGGTAATATTATCTGCCACCACAATTACCCGGCTGAGTTCCGGTTGGTAAATGGCATGGACAATGCCGAATTCTGGCGGGATCCCGCCAGGCATAATGGCCGCTGCTTCAGCCTGGGTTTGAACAACTTTAACTTTGATTTTGGCCGCGCCATTCAAATGGCGCACCCACAAATTAGCCATTGTTTGGGCGCGCCCTTGACGTATTCCCTGAGTGGTTTTTTCACCTGCAACAGTGTGGCCAGTATCTGAAATAACATTGCCTGTATCTATATCGGTACTTTTACGCGAATAGAAAGCAATACCTTTATCGGTTGGCTTGGTTTTGAGGGTTTGGAATAGGTGATCAAATGCCTGGCGCACGCCGCTGTTTAATTCAGCTTCGGTTGGATAAGCATAAGTTTCAGGGTTTGCATGTTCGTCAGCTTTACGCAGGTTAACCAAATAGTCGTTAGTGATACCTTTACTCTGTGCTTTATCCAGCAGGTAGCGTTCAAAAGCTCGTGCCGACATTTCCAGTTTAGTCGTCCAGTATGCTTTGCTTCGGCTCCCGTCCAGCAATGCAGCCCGCGCCATCATTCCACTATGGGTGACTTTATCGACAGCACTTTTAAAGGCGTCATGCACTTCTTGCCTGACTGGATGGATAATTTCTCGCCTTTTACCGCTGCTAAATTCATAGCGCGGGCGTTTACGATCGGTCATATATTCCGATGAACGCTTACCGGATGCCTCGCCATGAACATCGTAGGCACCAAAATAGTTATCCAGTGCATGAAACCACTCATGTGCAAGTGAACCTGCACCATTACCTTTGGTTAGATTGATAACCACTTGCCCTGGCTCATAATGTGCTTTGGCACCGCCCTTACCTCGCGCGCCAAATGCCAGGCCCAGTTCACCATTGAGAGAGAGTGCTTTGGACGGCACATTGAGTAATTCGGCCATATCACTCAATGAGTCATAAGCATCATTTAGTTCAGATTGGCGGCGTGATCCCTCAACATAATTACCAAACTGCACCCCTCGGAAGCCAAACGCATCACTAAATTGTTCAGGCGTCACATTGCCCTTACGACGCTCAATACCGGTACGTGGCTCATTGGTAGCTTTGCGTTGTTCCTCCCGAGATACTTTGCGTAATTTATTCAGTTTGGCTTCGATTTCAACGCGGTTTTCTGCCAGATAATCCCTTGCCTCGTTGAGTGTTTTGAAACCCGCTTTAAGTGGCAAAACTCCCATAGCACCGTTGTAGCCAATAAAGACACGCTTATCTGCCCGTCGTGTATAGATCCCCAACTTAGCCTGTTTAGGGGCTGTTTCCCCTTTATCACTATTGAGCTGAGTTTCTATAAATGCCCTGGCTTTAGGTAATAGTTCAGACATTGATCCCGCTGAAATATTTGCGGTCATTCCCTTTGGCGCGACCAGCTCATACATAGTTTTTCCGTCGGGATAACTCTTGCCGTCAAAGTAGGTGTAATGACCGGAACGGATCGCATACCTGGATGCTTCGGCCATCTGTTCAGGTTTAAATTGTGAGATTAAATCAACCGTATGCGCAACAGCGTTTAAGGTGGTTTTGCTACGGAGGAAATGAGCTTTGATATCTGCAACGCTGATATAGCCCCTCATGAGGCTATTTGCGATAGATCGAATCCCTTTCACTTGTTCCACCCATTGATTAACTTTATAAGGGGAGCCAGGTTTAGTCGGGATCATTGAGCGCAATGCCGCAAGCAAAGCAAGTTTGTCTGATTCAATACCGCTCTCATGCATTTTGCTGTAATCAGGGTGCGGGAACAGTTTTGAAAAAGGCTGTTTTTTAATATCTTCAATGTCATAGTCGGCTTTCAGTGACTCGGCCAACGGCCCCCACTGATGCTTCGCAGCCCCCTTGAGTTCCTCACCGAAGTCATCAATTTTCGTATCTGTATTTTTGATTTGATGTGCTGATCCAGTTGCGGGTAAACGAACACCGTACCCCTCATCAACAGGTTCAATGATGGCTCCGGGCATTTTTGCCCACTTAGTGAGTCTGGCCACTTTCTCATTGGGGAATGGCTTGCCGTGGTGCAATCTCAACTCACCTAATACCTCCCCTTTAGCGTAAGCCTCTGTACGAGCATCAATCGGAACACCACCAGCGCGCTGACGCTTATCGGTAATGGCCTGTGGATCCGGTTGCCCATCGTAGGTTTGGTTTTTTGTGACCACGCCTTGCTGTTCTGCCTGCTCCCTCGGCAAATACACTTGCTCACGAGTCTGCACCCCGGCAGTGAATTGTGGCGTGGCACCTGCTTGAGATTCATCAGCTTGAATTGGCTCCGGCATCGGCAAGCCTTCTCCCGGATGAATATTTCCGGGTTCAGGTAAACGAGGTGTTCGCTGCGCTCGAATATGATCAGCTTGCTGAAGTATCGCTAACTCATCAGGTGTGAAACCTTGTTCTCCTGACTCCATTTGCTGTTGAATAAGATCTTGTGCGGTAGGTTGTGTCGCAGGTTCGGCAAGTGAACGCTGTACATCGCTATCATCAGCAAAACCTAGCACACGAGGATCCTGACGTAAGTAAGCCGGGGTATCGCGGAAATCATCAATCTGGGAATGAGGTACACCATTTTGGCTCACTGAATTCGGCTGTACGGCCACGTCAGGGGACGCCTGATTTTCTGCCTGCGGTGTAACTTCTGGCTGTATAGTTCGGTCAATATTTTCAGGTATTGGCGAACCCTCGATATCAACCGAAGTCTCTGGTGTGGTTTCTACTGCTGAACTGCGGCCGCGAATCCCACCAAAAGTTCCCACGACACCACCAATGCCAGCCCCTAGCACTGCATTATTGGCACCGGTTTCAACAACACTTTTCATCGGGTCAATCTTCTGGCCAGCAGTATCAATCAGTTGCTGATTCTGGGCATAGCGCTGGGATGCACCTTGGGCATATTCAGTCGTCCCTTCGGCAACGGCTCCTCTCATCATGCCCGGTAATATTCCCCTGGCCGTCGTTTTGCCGGCGAGGAGCTTCAAGAGGGTATGGTCACCCAGGGTTGATGCCGCAATATTGATGGCCAGTAAACGCGGATCTGCTGTCACACTGCTGGCGGCCAATTCGGCAACCTGATCGCGAGCGAGCGTTAATTTTTGTGTATCCGACAGCGCTGAGTTATTTGGATCCGAATCTATGGTAGAAAAGGCTTTTTGGAACGTTGGGCTTTGAACTAACTGTTCAAAAGGGATGGCATTAATTTCATCACGTATTTCAATACCACCCTGTCCCTGAGCGGTACCGGCTGTAATGCCAACAAAACCTGATTTCCGGGCAATGGCTCTGGCTTTTTCCGCCGCCATCTGAGCCGTTTCGCGCGCGACCGCATCAGGCACTGACTTTTTGAGTTTTTCATAGACTGACCGCTCAATACCCTGCGCAACCGCTTTGGCACCCAATTTGGCGGCATAGCCTCCTGTCGCCAGTTGTGTCAGTGCAGGAATAGCATTGATGAGCCAGGCATCTTTATCAAAGGCTCCAGCACCGATTTTGAGATTGCCCTGTGCATCCCTCTCAGCAAACTTCATTGCTGCGGCTTGTTTGGCACCTTCACTGTAGTTCGCTTTAACATCGTGAGAAAAATGCTCGGCCAAGGCTCCGGCCTTCTCAATCAAAGCACTACCTGTTCGTGAAACCGGATTGCCTGCATTTTCTCTCATCACCCGTAACAGCTCAGGGTCAACATGAATATCAATCAAGGGTTTCTTTTCGCCACTGCTGTATTCTTCCGCCTTGCGGTCTAATAACTGGTTGCCTGCTTTAAACCATTGGGCACCCGCACTGACCATATCGGCCGGTGTAGCTACGGCGGATAAGGCCATGTCTGTCAGGTTAATGCTGGGGTCAGTAGTCTGAGAAACAGTAAGGGGTCGCCCTGCCGCCTTACGTGCAGCTCTGACGGCACTCCAGTCAAAACCAGTATTCGTGCGTTCATCTGGCTGGCGGATATTCAGTGTTTCACGATTACGGTTGTAAGTTTGTTGTTCTGGGCGTTGCTGCTGTGGATCGTAAGTCATTTGGCTCTCCTTTATTAGAAATGAACATCTGGCGTATAGGAAACCAACCCACCGAGGCATACCAACCGTACTGGCTCATTAAAGGCTCATTTTTATTAGGTTCGATGGCTTGAAGCAGATGCATTGTGCTGGGGAAATTGGAATAGAGAAGCCCCGGCAGGCAGAGCTGTCGAGGTTGGATTTTGTGCATAAAAAAAACCGAAGGGCTTTTTAAAGCTCACTTCGGCATCTTTCGGAAATTTAGCGTGTTAACTTCAATTAGGCAAGTCGAAGTCCTGAGTGACACAGGTAGATGGTCTGGTGAAATTGATTTATCATCCCTCAATGAAAACGACACCGACCCCCCATGATGCTATTTTTAAGCAATTTTTGACCCATCCGGCCACGGCGCGTGACTTTCTGGAGTTTCATTTACCGCCTGA
>JBEGTT010000161.1:0-4535 GCA_041179245.1 Pseudomonadota bacterium | reverse complement strand
ACATCCCCTCTTTCCAGTAATGGCTGAAATGTTTCCTGATGTAAGGCGTAAAACAACGCCGCTTTATCTTCAAAGTGCCAATACACCGCACCACGGGTAACACCAGCCGCTACCGCTACTTGGCTAAGTGACGCATTACTAACACCGTGTTCGTGAAACACATTTCGAGCGGCAGCAATAATCTGCTGTCGTGTTTTTTCGGCTTCTTCTTTGGTTTTTCGAACCATCAATGTCCCCACAAGTTATTTACATACATTCCTGATTGTATATAATCAACCGCTATCGTGCAAAGACTTCCCCGGAGAGTAACCATGTCACAAACGCCAAACCGCCTAAGCCTAATCCAGACCTTCTTACAAACCACTCGCCAACACCTTGGCTTAGCGGGAATCTGCATTGGCGGCATTCTTGCGGGGTGTAATCAGGGTCCAAGCGCTCCACCAGCCGGCACTCCCGGCGGACCACCTCAAGCAATGCCCGTAACGGTGTTAGAAGCTCAGCCGCAAAGCATTCCTTACAGCCTTGAAGTCGTTGGGCAAACGGAAGGCGCAAAACAAACGGAAGTCCGCGCTCGGGTGGGTGGCATCTTGGTCAAACGTCTGTATCAGGAAGGCGCGGCTGTTAGCGTCGGCCAACCGCTATTTCAAATTGATCGTGCGCCGTATGAAATCGCCTTAGCTGAAGCCCAAGCCAAAGCCACTCAAGCCGAACGTGAAAAAAATCGGCTCCAAAGTCTGGTTGAACAAAACGCGATTAGCAAAAAAGAATTTGACGATGCGAGCACGCAATATCAGCTCACCCAATCTGCCTTGCATCAGGCACAACTGAATCTTTCATGGACCACGGTAACTGCACCCGTCGCTGGCGACAGCGGGCGTTCCATCAAATCCGAAGGCAGTTTAGTGACAGTGGGCAGCGATAGCTTGCTAACCACCGTGGTACAGAACAATCCGATGTGGGTGCGCTTCAGCCTTTCTGAAACCGAAACCGCCAGCCTCCCCGGTGGGCAGTTAAAACCCAGCACCGTCACCGGCGTTGAACTGGTTTTACCGGATGGCAACGTTTACCCACAAAAAGGCAAACTTAACTTTTTGGCCAGCAACATCGATCCTTCAATGGGTACTCGCCAGCTACGTGCCGAATTCCATAACAAAGACGGCCAGTTGTTAGCCGGCCAATTTGTACGTGTTCGCTTGTTGGCGGGTGAACGCCAAGGCGTTTTCCTCGTTCCGCAAAGTGCCGTTGTGCAAACCGAGCAAGGCCGGATGTTGATGACCGTGGGTGATGAAAACAAAGTCGCACCTCGTCCAATACAAGCGGGCGAATGGTTAGGCAAAGACTGGGTCATCCTGGGTGGCTTAAAGGCTGGTGACAAGGTGATTGTCGATAACCTCATGAAGCTGCGTCCCGGCGCGCCAGTAGCCCCCAAATCCGCTGCCGCCAAATAAGCGATAACAGGAAAACTCATGTCCTCTCAATTTTTTATACGGCGCCCGATATTTTCGGCAGTCATCTCAATCGTCATTGTCATTGCCGGTTTGGTCGCGTCTCGTGTTTTACCGATCGCCCAATACCCAGAAATAGCGCCTCCCACTGTGGTGATTACCGCCAATTACCCTGGGGCTTCAGCCGAAACCATTTCGAAGACGGTCGCGGCACCAATTGAAGATCAAATCAACGGCGTCGAAGGGATGGCCTTCTTTAACTCTTCTGCGGCTGCCGATGGATCACTGACCATCACGGTTACGTTTGAAGTCGGTACCGATGGTGACAAAAACACCATTAACGTCAGCAACCGGGTAAAAGCGGCGGAGGCGCGCCTGCCAGATGAAGTTCGCCGCAATGGCGTAGTGGTGCAAAAACGTTCCAACGATATTTTGCTAGCCGTGGGTATCCGTTCGCCCAACGCAACCCAGAATCGATTGTTCCTGTCCAACTACGCCACTATCAACATCGTTGATGAAATCAAACGCTTGCCCGGCGTGGGTGATGCTGGCGTTTTTGCAGCACAAGACTACGCCATGCGCGTGTGGTTGCGCCCTGACAAAATGGCTCAACTAGGCGTCACGACCAGCGACGTTACGGCGGCGATTCGTAGTCAAAATGCTCAGTTTGCCGTTGGCAAAATTGGTCAAGAACCCGCACCCAATGACCAGCAACTGGTTTACACCGTGACGGCCAAAGGGCGACTTCTAGAACCTGCCGAATTCGGCAACATTATCCTGCGCGCCAATGGCCCCGGTGGCCTGCTACGGATCAAGGATGTCGCTCGAATTGAATTGGGTGCTCAAGCTTACGATGCCTTCGTCAGCATGGACGGCCTGCCTGCCGTTGGGGTTCGCGTCCTACTGCAATCTGGTGCCAATGCGCTGGATACGGCAGATCGTGTTCGGGCCAAAATGGAAGAGCTGAAAGCTAAATTTCCGCCCGATGTCGAATACCTAATCCCATTTGACACCACACGATTCGTTCAGTCGTCAATCAAAGAAGTGACCCACACGCTGGGCGAAGCGGCTTTGTTAGTCATTCTGGTGGTGTATGTATTTCTGCAAAGCTGGCGCGCCACCTTGATTCCAATCATCGCCGTTCCGGTTTCGCTGATTGGTACTTTTGCCGGGCTATGGGTGTTTGGCTTTTCGATCAACACCCTGACCCTGTTTGCGATGGTCTTAGCCATCGGTATTGTGGTTGATGATGCCATCGTGGTGTTGGAAAACGTCGAACGGCTAATGGCCGAACAAGGTCTGTCGCCGTTTGACGCCTCCGTGGAAGCCATGCGCGAAGTCTCTGGTGCCGTGGTCGCCATTGTGCTGGTGCTGTGCGCGGTATTTGTTCCCGTCGCTTTTTTGGGTGGCATCGCCGGTAAGCTGTACCAACAATTTGCTGCCACGGTGGCGGTGGCGGTGGTGATTTCCGGCATTGTTGCCCTGACATTAACGCCCGCTTTGTGCGCAATCTTGTTGAAGCCTACCCACGAAGAAAATCGTTGGTTTGCGTGGTTTAACCGTTTATTTGAACGGTTCACCAACAGCTACACCCGCACCGTTGGCAAAGTATTGAAACACGGCATCATTGGGGTTGCCGTCTTTGCCTCGGTGGTGATTGGCTCAGTGGTGCTAATTCAGACTATTCCCACCAGTTTTGTGCCCGCAGAAGACCAAGGTTACTTGATTGGTTCCCTGCAACTCCCCGATGCAGCCACGTTATCGAGAACGGCTAAGTTTGGTGACCAGTTCCGCGAAATGGTGCAAAAAAACCCATCGGTAGAACATGTTTTCCTGATTGGTGGTTTTGACCTGCTGGGCGGCAGTAACAAGCCCAATGCCGGCTCAATGTTCATCAATTTGCAACCGTGGAATGAGCGCGGAGTTGCCGCACCGGATTTAGCCAAACAATTCATGGGCATGGGGATGTCCCTGCCAACCGGTATGGGTTTAGTGTTTAACCCACCCCCGATTCGCGGTCTTGGCACGGCAGGTGGTTTTGAGGTGTATGTACAAAATCGTGCCGATGGCAATGTTCGTAGCCTGAACGAAGTGGTTAAAGGATTTACCGAAGCCTTAAAGCAACGTAAAGAACTCGCCGGCATCAACACCTTCTTCCGTCCCACCGTGCCACAGTTATTTGTGGAAGTGAATGAAGCCAAGGTTTTAGCGATGGGTATTCCACTGACCGATGTTTATGACACGCTACAAAGCACGATGGGCGCGTTGTACGTCAATGACTTCAACAAAGCTGGGCGCGTTTATCGCGTACAACTTCAGGCCGATTCCACCTACCGCTCACGGCCAGAAGACTTGGGCAAGGTCTACGTTCGATCCTCTATTGAAAATCGCATGATCCCGTTGTCGGCATTTATCAAGGTTAAACCCATCGTTGGCCCTGAACAGGTCGAGCGTTTTAATGGTTTTACCGCCGCCAAAGTTATGGGTAATAGCGCACCGGGCATTAGTTCAGGTGACGCGATTCGAATCGTTGAAGAAGTCGCTACTCAAGTCCTTCCAGAAGGCTACACCATTGCGTGGACAGGTCAGGCTTTCCAAGAAAAACGTACGGGCACTTCGTCGATCATCGCTTTTAGCTTTGCCATCATCATGGTTTTCCTGATTCTGGCAGCACAGTATGAAAAGTGGTCTCTACCCCTCGCTGTCATCATGGCCGTGCCGTTCGCTTTGCTCGGCGCATTGGTCACTGTGATGGCGCGAGGAATGCCCAACGACATCTACTTCCAGATTGGTTTGGTCGTCTTGATTGGTTTGGCGGCCAAAAATGCGATTCTGATTGTGGAATTTGCTGCCCAAAAAGTCGCCGAAGGAATGGGTGTGGTTGATGCTGCCATTGAGGCAGCCCGTCTGCGTTTCCGCCCCATCATTATGACTTCGTTAGCCTTCGTGTTAGGCGTAGTGCCACTGGTCGCCGCTACGGGTGCCGGTGCAGCAGCTCGTCGTTCTATGGGCACCGGGGTGTTCGGCGGGATGATCGCTGCAACCTTTATCGCCACCATCTTCATCCCCCTGTTCTTCAAATGGCTGGAA
>JBEGTT010000160.1:0-3146 GCA_041179245.1 Pseudomonadota bacterium | reverse complement strand
TGCGCCTGCTGTTGTGCGCTGGCTTTTTCCCACCACTCAGGGCTGGCCGTCATCATGTATTCGACCGCCAGCACCGCATCTTTGCGATATTTTTCTGGTAGTCGGTCGCGCAAATTTCCCATCGCCTCGTCTGTACTCCCTGCAACGTAGTGTTGGTTGCTGGGCGTTTTTTCGGCGTCGGCGTTTGTGGTTTCGCGCTCTCGGTAGCAGTGCTGGAGCGATGAAGCGACCGACCCCATGCCTTTGAGTTTTTTGCATCGCATGATGGCAAATGACATGGCGGCGGATCTCCGATGGACCACTTGGAAAAACTCAAGTGTACTTACTAGACTTTGCTTCGCAAAGACGCAAGCCCTGCGGGGCTAAAAGCAGTTGCACATGTGCAACGAAACAACATAAAAAAAACAAGCGAAATCAAGAAACCTGTCACTCCAAGTCGCGTAAATTACATCACATGGATTTGAGTTTTACGAGTTAGCGTTACAACTCAATGTCTTTCATTTCTACTGTGCCACGATCTGACACAAGCAATCGAAATAGACCATTTCAGCGAAAACTAAATAGCATTAGCCAACACGGTAAAAGGATAAAAAAAATGAGTGTCGATGACTTAATTAAGTTGATTTCTGTCTCTGCTCCAGTCCTGTATGGGCTGGCTGCAATCATCAAAGCATTTAGGAAAAAATAAAGCGGCAGTGGTTCTGACCACTGTCTCCCCCTGCTGCCTGCTTTCCGGCGACAGACTCGTTCCTCGCTAGTCACCGAAAATCACCGCCCCGCTGGGGCTGGCACCCAGACTTTTTTAAAGCGTTGCCGTAAATTTATTTTTCCTTTTGCCAAACCAAAGCAAGGGCAAAATCAAAGCAAACGGTGTGGCGGTAGCCATTCCGCTACGAGGGCGGCGGGCGGGGTTTGCCCGCTGGCCGACTTTAGCGGAACTACGGCGAAGCCGTTTAGCCCGTCCATCTGGCAGCGCTGTTCGTTGGACTGCGCTGGGGGCGGCGGCGAAGCCGCACCGAACGCCCCATTTGCCGACCGAAGCGAAGCGAAGGGCACAGGCGCAGCCTGTCGGCTGCTGGCCGTTTCCTTGTTGGAAAAATGCCACTTGAAGATTCTTAGAAGGCGCAAAACAGAAACCTAGCATTTATGCGGGTTTGCTGGGGGGGGGGCTATCATAGCTGGTGATAGGTGCGCCTATCATAGCTGGTGATAGGTCGTGATTCTATTGCTATCATGAATGATTGCGATAGAATCATAATAATCAGACCAATTTCAGGCTATTTTGATGACAAAGACAAAACCTGTGACTCTAAAAGCAACGCAAAAGATGGGGTCACCTATCACGCAGAACGCGCACTTTGCAATGATCGAATTGGCGGCCTTGGAAGGCTTGCATGGTTTGATGAAAAGCTCACCCAAAGCGGCTGAATTGGTTGTGTGCCTGGTTCGCAGAATGTCGCCCGGTAGCGGCGGTGTAGTCCTTGCGAGCCGCGAAACCATGCGAGAGCTGCTAAATTGCTCAATGCCTACTGTAGACAGGGCTTTGAAGGTCTTGATTGACGGTGGATGGGTTCAACGAATCAAGATTGGCGGCGCTCATGCTCTGGCTATCAACAGTCGAGTGGCTTGGATTGGTCCAAGGGGAGAGTTGCAACATGCAGTCTTTGGGGCAACCGTAATTGCTAGTCGTTCAGAGCAAGATTCAATCGCGCTTAACCCTCCGCCAATGCGTGAGCTACCCATCTTGCAACAAGGGGAATTTGCCGTGTCCATGGGCGACGGTAGTCAGCCTCCAAGTCAGCAATTGCTTGACGGTGTTGAGCCTGCTGCGGTTGTTTTGGACGAGAAAGGCCGGCAATGGGAAGTAGACCCAAGCACAGGTGAGCTACAAGGGAAGCTGGTATAGCGCACCTGCGATGTCAATAAAATCCCGTCAGATTCCAGTGGGAATTATCGCGTTCTTGAGAAAACGGCGGCTGTTTTCTTAGGTGCGGGAGCGACGGTTATTTCCACGCCACCATTGATGTGATTAACAGCCGTCACTATGTATTTCTTATCTACTGGCAGAGTGATGAACTCACCAACAGAAGGAGTGCTTGCAACATTAATCTCTGTTCGTGTGCCATCACCTTCTACAACCGTAACTAATAGCGTCATGTGATTGATTTTATTTGAGTTAAAAACAAATTTTACCACATCTTACAAGTTAGCAATTTTCATGAAATGATTGGACGATATGTGCGCTGAATACGATCAATTACTAGGTGATTTGCGCTTTGGCGATCCGTTCATGTACGAAATCATGCTTCGAAAATGGCCTGAAATTGCCGACACAATCCGCGCTCATGCCGAAGTTTTGCGTGAGCAAAACGAATGGATTCCGCCGTCACTACTGGCGCTTGAAGCGATAGTGAACCGAAAAAGCCCCTAACGGCCTCTTTCCTGCTCTTTTGCGGGGCTTTTGACCGTTTGCCCGTCCATTTCCTTCAGCTTCTTGTCCATCGCGTCTAAGAGGCTAGGAACGCGCTCTATGGGGTTCGATTTCAACACCTCAATCATTCCGTGGCTGATGGTTTTGTAATGATTAGCATTGGACAGAGCGGCATTAAGCTTTGCTTCCATCTCCTGATAGTTGCGTTTATTGGCCTCGCTGCTACGAATCACGTTTTCTGCCGCATCGACCTTAGCCGCCTTGGTTTTCGCGTCCTGATAGTCCTGCTGGATAGTGTTTACGTTGCGATAGAACTGCTGAATCGTGACATGTTTCGCTTTGCTGCCCTGAATACCCCTTTCCAGCCCTAAATCCTGCACCTTGGCCGCGTAGTCGGTTTGGTCTTGGCTCATCTTGTCACGATTACCGATGAATTCCTTGGCCGACAATCTACCGTCAGCGGTGCGAGGAACGACATAGGCCGACAGGTGCGGCGTGCTTTCGTCTCGGTGTATGGCGAGCGCGATCACGTTTTCCTTGCCGTATTTCTCCGCCAGCCATTCGACCGATTTTGCGAAGAATTGCGCCTGCTGCTGTGCGCTAGCTTTCTCCCACCAGTCAGGGCTGGCCGTCATCATGTATTCCACCGCCAGCACCGCATCTTTACGATATTTTTCTGGCAACCGAGAGCGCAAATTTCCCATCGCCTCGTCCG
>JBEGTT010000159.1:0-8880 GCA_041179245.1 Pseudomonadota bacterium | reverse complement strand
CCCCATGAGCATTTCTGCGACATTCTCCACCGTCACAAAATCTTCAATCATTCTCACATCGCAGGCTGGATTAATCGCTCGACACCGCTCGGCCATCGCATCGACTTTGGCCTTGCCGTATTCATCACCCAATGCGGGCAACTGACGGTTGGTATTCGATTCGGCAATCATATCGAGGTCAATCAGCGTCAGCTTGCCAACCGCTGTGCGTGCCAGCGCTTCAACAACCCAAGAACCAACGCCCCCAATCCCGACCACTACCACATGAGCGCCACGCAAATTTTTCGCGCCCTGTTCGCCATAAAGCCGGGTTACGCCACCAAAACGCCTATCAACGTTAACCTGCATGAAGTTTCAATGACCCGTAGTTTGCATGATGGATGCAGATTTGCGGATCACCTCATTAAACGGCCCAATCCACTCCGGCGCGAACTGCTGCTGCGTTGAGGCATTAACTTCTGCGATGGCTCTCACTACAGAGCGAGTCTCACCGCGATTAATATGCTTCAATGTGACCGCTTCAAAAGCATCGACAATCGACAAAACCTTAGCACCATCACAAATTTCTTTGTCTGATAGCCCTTTGGGGTAACCCTTGCCATCCACCATTTCATGGTGTTCGGCAACCATTCTGGCCGCCCCCGCCCACCCCGGCATCCGTTCCAGCAAACCTGCGGCATAAGCGGGGTGCGCCATTAGTGTTTCTTTATCCTCCGGCGTGAACCGCTCAACTTTCAACCACACCGACTCCGGTACAAACATCATCCCCATATCATGCATGTAAACGGCTGCCTCCAGTTGCACTGGATCAATCGGGGAGCTGTTAGCAATATTGGTATCCAGCGCCAAACGCAAAACCCGAGCTGTTCGTCCCTTAAACAACGGAGAACGGCCTTCGTATTGGAGGGCAAGGCTATGAAAAAAGGCCAAATCGCCAGATTGGGATTCACTGGAAAGTGTTTCGCGAGTGGACGCGCCCTCCTTCAGACGATCTACTTTCTCAAAACCGTCGGAAATAACGGGGGGGAAACCGGTTACGTCTTCGATAACTTTACCGCATAGCTCGTCAATTTCACCCGGGGTAGCAATGCAAACCTTTTCAAGCCCTTCGACCAACGGCAGCAGCTTCAGATGGGCAATATTTTTCCCCGCCAGCAAACCATCCACCGCCTGTTCAAGACGATCTATCGCTAACAAAATGGTTTCAGCCAACAAATCAGAAAGCGCCAACTCCCCGCTTCTAAAGCGATCTAGGATAGTTTCAATCGGCTGAGCGGCATCCACCATGAATGACATTTTGCAAAATCCAGCGTCACCCTTGATGTTATGAACTGCACGAAACAGACAAGCTGCGAGTTCCCGGTCTTTCGGCGTCCGACGAAGCTTGGCGATGGTTTGTTCAATTTCAACAGAGCGCTCACTCATCACTTCAGCAAACTCTTCAAAAGCCACCCGATCCTCGATCACCGGAGATATCAATCGAAATCTATCCATAGCCCATCTCCCTTTTGTAGTGTAATGCGCGCAAGTTTAGCGGATGGATAAGCAATCGTGGGTACTCAGCTACCTGTGCCTATTCGCCAAGGTTGCGCCCATCTCCTATAAAATGCAAAATAAATGACCTTGATTTCAGCAACCTATCCACATGATCCGAGTTCTCGTCGTCGATGACCATGCCTTTCTCCGGGAAAGTCTGGCGATCCAGTTAAGCAAACTGGACCGCCCGGTTGATCTAGTCAGTGCCGCTGATGCTGAATCAGCACTAGAAATAGTCAGGGAGTGTCGGGGGATTGATTTGGTTTTGCTGGATCTTGCACTACCGGATATGGATGGATTTGCCTGCCTTGCCGCCATCAAAAAAACCAAACCTAACTGCCATGTCGCCATCCTTTCAGCCTATGACGACAACGCGACGATATGCCGAGCCAAAGCAGGCGGCGCATCTGGGTTTATTTCAAAACGCCTGACCAGCGAAGAATTACTCAATGCCATTTCCCGAATCACGGAAGGTCAGGAGTATTGGACAGAACCCCAGTTAGCGGATTCCTTTGGTGCTGCTGAAATCCACCGTATTTCACCCCCAATCAAGGGAAATGGCTTAAAAGCCCGCGCCTATGGCCTGACTGAACGGCAAATAGACTTACTCAATCTGCTCAGTAGCGGCAGTACAAATAAAGAAATCGGAGAACGCCTTGGGATTGGAGAAGGGACAGTCAAATCACACTTCAATGCCATTTTCAAAGCCTTGGGCGTTTCCAGTCGTGCTCAAGCGCTCGCCGCTATCGAACACTATAAAATCCGGGTAAAAACAAACGCCCGCAAAACCAAACCAAAACCAGTTCAGGATTAGTAAGCTATCAAGCTGGTGTGGGGGAGCTGTTCATTTGACACAGCGTATCTAGAGAAAAATTTGGCATTTAGCAAACGCGGAATAGGCAATAACGAGTCTTAAACAACTCGTCACCGGCCCAGATGGCTTTCCCAAGAATAAATAGGCTCTCGGCCCCGTCCTTGTTGAGTTCTTCGTCGCGGTAGGTTTGGGTGTCGCTACGGATCAGGAGGGCCACCGTCGAACTTTAGCTGACGGCGCTTTACGGCTATAGCTCCGTCGGTAATCCCCCCGTAGGTTAAGGGGAATCAGAAGTAGAATTTTCTCAGTTATGGATGAGGGGTTCTGCGATGAAGAAGTCTAAGTTTCCAGACAGATCAAACTGGCAAGAAATCCTTGTTAGTTGAACTTGTCGGACATCCCGACAGGATGCCTCAATGGAAACAACATACCTACTCGTTTGAAAAATAAACCCGCTCACACTCAGCCATGATGGCAATAGCGGGTTCAGACTGGAAACTCGGGTCAAGTGCCTGCTGTAATTCATGCGAGACAAACAGTCCAGCTTCACGCGACAGGGTGCCCGTAATTTGACTGGCTACCTGATCACTCAAAGCAACCAGATGCTTAATGTTCTGGCTCGACAGTGTCCTTTTTGACCTATGAAGCCAACTGCTGGCTAGACTTCCGTATTGGCTATCTTTGGCAAAACTACCGTGCTCATAGAAATGCGCAGTGCGCTCAGCGGCCAAGGCGAACAGCAGCGCTATCTTGGCACCTTTATCATCATCAGCACTATTAAGTTCTGTCTTTGGGATCATCTTGGCAAGGTGATAAAACTCATTAAGATGCCTAGTGTTGAGAAATAAAAAAGCAGCCAACCTATTTCTATTCATCATCAGTAGAAATGGGCACGAAACTGCCACGATGTTATGCGTGGTTCAGTAATGCCTCAAATTCTTCTATTGGTACTGGGCGAGAGAATAGATACCCCTGATATGCGCGACACCCGATGTTGGCAAGTGCATGCAATTGATCCTCCGTCTCGACACCTTCTGCAATAACTCCTAACCCAAGACTATTGGCTAGGCTCACCACGGTATGGGCTATGGCACTATCGTTTGGATCAGTGAGTATGTCTCGAACAAACGATTGGTCAATCTTTAGCTGATCCAGCGGCAGTCGCTTCAGGTAAGAAAGGGACGAATAGCCAGTACCAAAGTCATCGATTGAAAAGCCTATTCCCCGGGCTTTCAAAGCCATCATCTTGATAATTGTGTCTTCTGTATTCTCAAGCAGCAGACTTTCCGTGAACTCCAATTTTAATTGTGCCGCAGGCGTCGCAGCGAAATCTATTATCGACAACAATTGCTCAACGAAGTTTGGCAAACTAAATTGTCGGGCGCTGACATTGACGGCTAAAGCAAGGTGAGTTCTATCTGGTTTTTTTGCCCATTCTGCCAGCTGCTGGCTGGCTTTTGACAGTACCCAGTGGCCAAGAGGAAGAATAAGTCCGGTTTCTTCGGCTAACGGGATAAACATCGCCGGATAAACAAGTCCATGCTTAGGGTGTTGCCAGCGAACCAGAACTTCTGCACCCGTCACGAGGCCCGCCGAATCGACTTGAGCCTGATAATGTAGAACGAATTGGTTCTCCACAATCGCCTTGCGCAAATCAATTTCCATTGCGGCACGCTCATTCAGTGCCGCCTGCATTTTGGGATCAAAGAAACGCAGCGTGTTACGTCCTGCCGCCTTGGCTTGATACATCGCTGTATCGGCACGTTTGAGCAATTCATCGCCGGAGATGGATTGGCCGCTGAACAGAGTAACACCGATGCTGGACGTGCATTCGTGAGTAATTTCGCCGACACTCTCACCGTTTGACTTCATTACAAGTCTGTAGGGTTTGGCTAATCCTTCTAGGATTTTTTTGGCAACAAGTCCAGCTTGAACAGCCCCTTGTTCACCCTCTTCAAGATCCCCAAGGATAATTACAAATTCATCACCACCAAGTCGGGCAACGGTATCACCTTCACGAATTGTTGCGGCAAGGCGGGACGCAGCTTCAATCAACAGCTGGTCGCCAACCGCGTGTCCGAGTGTATCGTTGAGTGCTTTAAAATTGTCTAGGTCAATCAACATGAGTGCGCCTTGCCCCGCATGTCGAGCACTGCTGGTCAAAGCCAAACCAAGGCGATCCAGCATCAATCGTCGGTTTGGTAGCTCTGTCAGAACATCATAGAACGCCAACTGCGCTATCTGGTCGGCTGCGACTTTTCGTTCGGTAATATCTCGTGCAAACCCCACTGTACCGAGTAGTTCACCCTCATCATTTACCACAGGTGCTTTGTACGTTTCAAACCACTTTCGTACACCATCCGTCAGTATTTCTTCTTCAATATGCTTCTTCTGACGCGATGCCATGACTGCGCAATCGTCTGCGCGGTAGCTTTCAGCCAACTCCTGCGGAGAGACGTCAAAATCTGACTTGCCGATTAGGTCGTTGGAATTACGTGCGCCAAAAATACGAATAAACCCTTCGTTGACCGCAAGAAAACGGCACTCAGTGTCCTTAAGCCAAACCGCGAATGGGAAGTTGTCGAGCAGTGCTCTCTGATACTCGTCTCGTTGCTGCAATATTTCTAGCAAGCGATTAAAACTAGAAATCAGTAGGCCAATTTCATCTTGGCTGCGAATAGGCAAAGGTTTTAGTCGCTCTGACTCAAGTGAAGCTGATTCGATCATTTTAGTAGCAGCTATCATTGGCGAAAGCTGTAGATTTAGCTGTCGCCACGTTATCAGCCAAATGAGGAGTCCTGCAGCAAGAGTAAAAATCAATGTGGCCAATAAAATGCGTTTTTGCATCGTGTTGATTGGTGCCAAGGCTTCGCTCGCAGGTATTCTGGCAATCAGTATCCATCCCGCAGCGGGAACACCTTTGGCGGCGGATAGTATGCTTATACCGCGAGAGTCAATGACCGTACCAAACCCCTCGAATCCAGACACGTAGCGGTCCAATAATGGATTTACCCCAGGTTCAGGCATTGTTTTCATCGAGAAATATTGGTCGGTTCCCGTAATGCCAAGCCTTTGCTTCGGGGCAACCAGAAGATAGCCGCCTGTTTCCCCAAACTTGCTGCCGGTAACCTTGCCAAGAAAATTTGGGTACCCTAAATCAATTGACCCTGACAGCACCGCAATAACTTTCCCTTGATCATCTCGAACAGGTGTCGCCATGGCAAACACTGGCTTATGCAGAACCTTGCCCATTATCGGGGTGCCGACGCTTGATTTGTTTCCTTCAAGAACAGTAACGATAAAATCTCGATCGCCATAATTAATCCCGAGACGCCCTGCAGAACGAGGAAAATCGGCAATTGTCACCCCATCAATCCGAGTAACAAAAAAGCCGTTGTTGAACAGTTTGTGAAGTAACTGGCGACGATCTAGAAAATCTTGCAGATCTGAAGGCTTAGCTATCATCGCAGGGGTGATGGCCTTAGCAATCAGTTCTAGAGCGCCCAAGCGGTCTTCCAAACCTTCATTGATATTAGAGGCCAACATTGAAACAGTTGATAACTGCTGATTACCCAACTGCTGTTCCATCTCACCACGTAGAAGTGAGGTGGAGTACCAAGCCAACGACCAGACGCCGATCAGAAAAACAAACAAATTGAAAAAAGTCAGTTTCGTTTTGAGTGACATCTTCCGAAAGCGGCTAACGTACATTGGCTGTTCCAAACAGTAACTATTATTAATATCAACACGATCAGCTAAGCAGAAGAATCGGAGGGAGAAAATCGCAGTTGAATTTTCACTCAATTTCGACCAAGGGCGAAATTATTTAATAATGGGAATTAGGCCAAATCCGGATCGCATAGCCAATGCTTAGAAGTCACCCATTTATCAAGCATCGTTTTCAAGATTTCTAAATCAATTGGCTTAGCCATAAAATCATCCATGCCGGCCTCGATGCAACGTTGTTGATCGGTTTCAAATGCATCTGCCGTTAGGGCCACGATGGGCAGGCGAACTTTAGCGTTCTCAGCCTCCCACTGACGAATTTCCCTAGTGGCTGTCAGCCCATCCATCACAGGCATTTGTAGGTCCATCAATACCAGCACCGGCCGATTGCCTTGCTTAATAAGATCAACAGCCAACTGGCCGTTTTCAACGCTTTCCGACTGCCAGCCCATATTTTTAAGCATGCCCGTGACGACAATTCTATTGGTCGGGTTGTCATCCACAATCAGGATAGGTAGGGTCGAATTGGATACGTGCTGCGCATGCGAAGTAGCAGTTGGTTTAAGCATGGCATCACTTCCATCCTCATCACCATGTTTTACCACTTCTGTCTGAATACTAAACCAGAAGCGTGACCCCATACCGGGATCACTTGTGGCGCCCACTTTCCCCCCCATGAGATTTGCTAGGCTCTTCACGATGGAAAGCCCCAGTCCCGTGCCTCCATATTCACGGGTTGTGGAACTATCAGCTTGAGTAAACGGCTGAAAGAGATTTGCCAGATTCTCCGGCGAAATACCTATACCACTATCAGAGACTGCAAACTCAAGCATGGATTGATCGCCCACTCGATTGAGTTGGGTTACGTCAAGACGCACAAATCCCTTGGCGGTAAATTTGATTGCATTACTGATGAAATTCGACATCATCTGACGCAGACGCACGACATCTCCCCTGTAGCGCTGTTCTGTGGTGCCGTGCCAAGTAGCTTCTAGCGCCAAACCCTTAACGTGCGCTTGTTCTGCAAACAATGACACCACCTCATCCACCACTTGCTTGGGATTGAAGGCGGTTTGGTTGAGTTCCAGTTTGCCGGCTTCGACCTTTGAGAGATCCAAGATATCGTTCAGCAGGGTCATCAGTGTCTTGCCGGAATTCAGAATGGTTCGGGCAAATTCAGTGCGCTCCGAATCATTAAGCTCAGGCATCTGAAGCAATTGCGCCATGCCGAGTATCCCGTTCATGGGCGTGCGGATTTCATGTGACATGGTGGCGAGAAACTGGCTTTTGGCGATGTTTGCTGATTCAGCTATCGTTTTGGCCTGTTTCAGCGCATTCTCGTTTGCCTTGCGTTCGGTAATGTCACGGGTAATAGCTAGATGAACCACCGTTTCGTTAGTCTGCATCGGTACGGCATGTGTTTCAAGGAGTCGTCGACCACCTTTCAGTCCAAGCACTTCAAATTCCTGTTGTACCGCTTCACCCGCCATCACGCGTCGATGCACATCAGCGAACACCTCTTGGTATTCAGGCGCAATGACAGCTAAGACAGGTAGACCCTCAACCTGTTCAAATGAGTCAGCCTCGATCATCTCCAGACCCGCTGCGTTCATTTGCAGCAAATTGCCTTCAGCACTGACAATCTTGATGCACTCAGGCTCATTGGCAATGATGGTTTTCAAGTGCTTTTCGCTCTGGCGTAGTCGAGCTTGGTCTTGCTCGGATCGGCTCAGCAAACGTAACAAGAGTGCTCCAAGTACAGCCGAAAGCGACAGAAAACCAAGTGCCAGTGCAGTCGTCTTGTAAACCTCCATCTTCCAACCCTGCAAATAATCATCTATGGCTGTACCCACAATGGCGTAAACAGGAACCCTCTCCAAACGTTTATAGGAAAGAATGCGTTCAAATCCATCCGGCGAATTAGTGGTGTGGTATGTGGCACTCAGTACCCCCGATTCTGCCAGTTGGCGCAAATCCATAGAAACAGCAGCATTGCCGATTTGTCCCGCAGGTTGATCCGGAATCTGGGGAGTTCGCGCAATCAACCCAAAGTCGGCATCTCGCAGGATCAAGGTACCTTTGGGTCCTATGTTGTATTGGGTAAGTAGATGGTAAAGGTGATCAACTGCAATAGGGGCTGAAACAACGCCTGCAAAACGGCCATCGGGAAAATTGTAGCGGTGCGAAAAATTGACAATGTACTGCTTTGCCACTTTCCCGACTCGAGGCTTTCTGAAATGCAGTTTTCCTTCCGCATTCTCACGGTGGTAAATGAAGTAATCCCGATCAGCCCAGCTCACTCGATCCTGCTTTACAACACCTTTGCCAAGGAAAACATTTCCATCAGCATCAGCCACGCGGAATGCTTCGAGTTCTGGCAGGCGCTTCTGGTAACGTTCAAGAAAGATGTTTGCATCTTTCTCATTAATCCCGTTGTGGGCTAGTTGACGTTCAAGCTCATCGACGACAGCGCGCAGTGCAAGATCAATTCGTTCCACACTACCCGACACGCTCTGATCCAAAGCACTTGTGATATTGAGCGTTTCAGTACGCGCCCTTTGTTCATGTTGGTGACGGCTCTGGGATAAAAAACGTGCCGACAACACCCACACCATTACGTTGACGACAACCAAGCCGAACAGCAGTAACACACGCAGTCTTCGCGATGAGGTGGCTTCCGATTTAAACAATTGATTGCTTCTTCATTGGTGTTTTCAACTGGGGGAGTTTACAACTTCGGATACCCATGCTCAATAACAGCATATCCTTTATCGGGAAGTGGCTATTGATATCAGCTTGTAAAT
>JBEGTT010000158.1:0-14477 GCA_041179245.1 Pseudomonadota bacterium | reverse complement strand
AACCTTCGCGAATCTGCTCCAAACCCAGAAATCGCTGGCCCGTGGGGTGAACGCAAACCACGTCTTCTTCCATAGACCAAATTGACATTAGGGTTTTCAAATCACCCCGGCTAATCGCCTCATAAAAAGCGGCTTCGGCCAACTCTGGCGAGACAAATTCATTTGACACTGACTGGCTCATAATTTAGCCAAACAGGCATCAAGAACGCGGGTCGGTTCTAGTTCTTGTAAACAGTCCAGATGCCCCAACGGACATTCGCGCTTAAAGCAAGGGCTGCACTCCAAATTCAGGCGAACGACCGTGGCTTTCTCAGAACGGGGGGGCGTGAATTCAGGGGATGACGAACCATACAGGGCAACCAACGGGCGATTCAGTGCGGCTGCCACATGCATCAAACCGGAATCATTGCTCACCACCAATTCAGCTTGGGCAATCAGATCAATTGCCTGCTCCAGCGTAGTCTGCCCACAAAGATTGCGACAAGAGCCAGGCGTACTGGCCACAATGTCGTCACCAATCGGTTTATCTTTTCCTGACCCGAGCAGCCAGACGGCATGCCCGCGTTCGACCATCACCCGAGCAAGGGTCGCAAAATGCGCCGTTGGCCAGCGTTTGGCGGGACCAAATTCAGCTCCCGGGCAAAAAACCACTGGGCGACGTCCAGATTCAAGCCCAAGATCATTTAGCACTTGTTGCTGATAAGCCGCCGAGGATTCCAGATGCAGTGGCGCCAGTGGGCGGAACACCGGGCTACCAATCAGTTCCGCCAGTTGCGCGTAGCGTTCCGCCATTTGGGGTAAGGCGACCTTATCCAGCACATGACGTCGATTTAAGAGGCCATAACGCGATTCGCCAACGAAACCAATGCGTTCAGGAATTCTTGCAAAAAAAGGAACTAATGCGGATTTTAGCGAATTGGGCAGGACATAAGCCCGGTCATAACCTTCACGGGCCAAGGTCTGCCCAAGGCGAAAACGCATTCGCAGGGCAAGTTCACCATGCCGAAACGGGTTATCCAGCGTATGGCTAACTTCTGGCATACGCGCATAAACCGGCGCTACCCACTGGGCAGCCAGCACGTCAATCTGCGCGTCCGGATATTGATGTTTTAGCCGCGTCAGCAGGGGCTGGGACAAAACAGCGTCCCCAATCCAAGCCGGCGCAACAATCAGAAACTTCATGGACAGAATGCTTACCCGCCCGGACTAGTGGTGTCCCTTGGGCAAATCACCGCTAAAAACATAGTGCGCGCCACAGTAGGGGCATTTCACTTCGCCAATTTTGGCCACATCTAAAAACACACGAGGATGTTGTGCCCAAGCTTGGTCATCTTGAGGCGGACATTGCAGAGGTAAGTCATGCGCCGTTACGGCAATTTTTTTATCAGTCATGTGAATTCTCTCCTGAAAAAATCAAACGTAGGCCAACCAATCAGCGTGGGCAGCAGAACGTCCATATACCACGTCAAAATATTTTTCCTGTAGTGCCTTGGTAATTGGACCACGGCAACCTGCACCAATCTGGCGATTATCCAACTCGCGGATCGGCGTTACTTCTGCCGCTGTTCCGGTAAAGAAAGCTTCATCGGCACAATACACTTCGTCACGCGTAATACGCTTCTCAACCACCTGAACGCCCATTTCGCCAGCCAACTGGATCACGGTAGCGCGGGTAATTCCTTCCAGGCAGGCGGTCAAATCTGGCGTGTACAAGGTGCCATTTTTAACGATGAAAATATTTTCGCCAGCACCTTCGCACACATAACCTTCGGGATCGAGCAGTAACGCTTCATCGTACCCATCTGTCGTCGCCTCATTATTGGCCAAGATGGAATTCATGTAGTTACCCGAGGCTTTGGCTCGAACCATGGTGATATTCACATGGTGGCGGGTGTAAGACGATGTCTTGATGCGAATACCGCGCTGCATCCCTTCTTCACCCAAATAAGCACCCCACGGCCAAGCCGCGATAATCACATGCACATTGGCGCCTTTAGGTGAAACACCCATTTTTTCAGAACCATAAAACGCCAAAGGACGGAGATAGCCAGATTCGAGATTGTTCGCGCGAATCACTTCCTTGTGCGCTTCGTTCAGGGTTTCTGCATCAAACGGCAGTTGCATCTGGAAAATATGGGCAGAACGCTTCAAGCGGTCGGTATGGTCTTTCAAACGGAAAATGGCCGTCCCACTGTCGGTTTTATAGGCACGAACCCCTTCAAACACGCCCATGCCATAGTGCAAAGAATGGGTCAGGACATGGGTTGTGGCTTCACGCCAAGGTACCAGTTTGCCGTCTTGCCAAATAAAACCATCGCGGTCCGCCATCGACATCGTCTTGATCTCCAAAAATAAGGGAAGGGATAACGCTACTGTTGCTGGTCTATACAACTTTCTCTGAATAGCGCAGCCCGAAAGGGGCGGATTTTAGCTGATTTCCTCCGGTAAAATGGCGGTCTTTGAAAGTTGCGGCTCAGGAAATCTTTATGCGTGAAGTCTGGAAACCCAATGTCACGGTCGCGGCCGTTGTTCACCAAGATGGCAAATTTCTACTGGTGGAAGAAGAAACTGCAGAAGGCATTCGTTTCAACCAGCCAGCTGGCCACCTTGAAGAAGGTGAATCGCTGCTGAATGCTGTCGCTCGTGAAGCACTAGAAGAAACAGGCTACACCTTCAAACCAACTTTTCTACTCGGCATTTACCAGTGGCCCCATCCCGCCAAAGATCTTACTTATCTGCGTTTTGCCTTTGGGGGCGAATTACTCAGCCATGACCCTGAACGGAAGCTTGATGATGGAATTATTGCCGCACGCTGGTTAACCCTCGATGAAATTAGCGCTTCTCAGGAAAAACACCGTAGCCCGCTGATCCTACGTTGTGTTGAAGACCTGCAAGCCGGCATCAAACTGCCTCTTTCGGCGATTACCCATTACGGAAAGGGCTGCTGACATGGCATCCAAAGGGAAAGTAGTGGTTGGTTTATCGGGCGGCGTGGATTCCTCGGTCGCCGCCCTACTACTCAAGCAGCAGGGTTATGAAGTCATCGGCCTATTTATGAAAAACTGGGAAGACGACGACACCGATGAATACTGCTCCTCACGCCAAGACTTGATTGATGTCATGAGTGTTGGCGACACGCTGGGCATTGATGTGGAAGTGGTTAATTTTGCGGCGGAATATCGGGAACGCGTGTTTGCAGAATTTCTGCGCGAATACAAGGCTGGCCGTACCCCCAACCCCGACGTCCTGTGTAACTCAGAAATTAAATTCAAAGCGTTCCTCGACCATGCCATTCAGCTTGGCGCTGCGAAAATTGCCACCGGCCATTACGCGGGCGTTCGCGAGTTCAATGATGAATTCCAGTTATTAAAAGCCGAGGATGGCACCAAAGACCAAAGTTATTTCCTCTACCGCCTGAATCAGGCGCAGTTGTCGAAAACGCTATTCCCACTGGCCGACCTCTACAAACGCGATGTGCGCAAAATGGCCGAAGAAGCAGGCCTACACACGGCCACCAAAAAAGACTCCACCGGTATTTGCTTCATTGGCGAACGGCCATTCAAAGAGTTCTTGTCACGTTATCTGCCACCCCAAAAAGGGGAAATTCGCCGCTTGGATGATGGCAAGGTGTTAGGGCAACACGATGGCCTGATGTACCACACCATCGGCCAACGCAAGGGCTTACAAATCGGAGGCGTTAAAGAGAAGGGGCAAGCGGGGGGTGGCGATCACGATGCGTGGTTTGTATCCGGCAAGGATATGAACAAAAATATCTTGTACGTTGTTCAAGGACATCAGCACCCAGCCCTACAACAAGCATCGCTGGTGATTGAGCAGCTTTCTTGGGTCAGCCCAACCGCCCCTCGGAGCCATTGGGTTTACACCGCCAAACCCCGCTACCGCACTGCCGATCAAGCCTGCGAAATCGAAAGCATTAGCAACGAACGCTGCGAAATCAGTTTCGCAGAACCTCAATGGGCGGTAACACCGGGGCAATCTGTGGTGGTTTATGAATCCCGCGTTTGCCTCGGGGGCGGCATTATTTCCAGTGGCAACATGGCTTAAGGACTGATTTTGGAACTCATCACTGGCTTCATCGACATCGTCCTGCATCTGGACAAACATCTAGAAATCTTAGTCCAGCAGTACGGCACTTGGGTCTACGCCATTCTGTTCGCCATTATTTTTTGCGAAACCGGTTTGGTTGTACTGCCCTTCCTGCCAGGAGATTCGCTCCTGTTTGTCGCTGGTGCCCTCGCTGCTGTGGGCGGCATGGATTTGATGGTGCTGATGTTAACGCTGTGTATCGCCGCCATTACCGGCAATATGGTCAATTACCAAGTAGGCCGTTATCTTGGCCCGAAGGTGTTTTATTGGCCCAACAGTCGATTTTTTAACCAATCAGCTTTGCAAAAAAGCCACGCTTTTTATGAACAGCATGGTGGAAAAACCCTGATTATTTCTCGTTTCCTGCCCCTATTCCGCACCTTCGCGCCCTTCGTGGCCGGCGTTGGCCACATGGATTACACCAAATTCTTCCTGTTCAACCTAGTTGGCGGACTCAGCTGGGTCATGTCCCTGACCTTTCTCGGTTACTTCTTCGGCAACCTACCGTGGATTAAACAAAATCTGTCGATCATGATTATCGGGATTATTCTCATCTCACTAATCCCCCTAGCGCTCGGCTATTGGCGTAGTCATAAAACCAGGCACCAAACCGCCGCATGACCTATTCATTGAGGCACATTCTCTGGTTCCTGCTATTCACTCTAAACTTTGGCGTTCTGAGCGGACTCAGCGGTTGCGCCTCACAACCTGACGAACACGGCATGGCCTCAACCAGCTTTAGCCCCAAACATTTTGCCAAAGGCGACTTGGATCGCGTTGCCGACACCATGCGTCAGGAAACGATGGTTGGCCTGCTCAAACTCGCCGACAAACTTTACAAACGTAACCCGAAGGAATGGCGCAAGCTGAGCTCGGTGGGCGTGACGACGGTTGATGACGCGGTCAGACGACTTAAAGATCACAGTTTGCCAAGTTCAGAATTAAACGGGTTGAAAGAAGGACAAGTCATCGCCAAAGCCTTTTCCAGCGACTATCAAGGTGACCGCGTTGGGGCTTTCATTCTGGGCATGTTACAAATGACCGATGCGGCATTTGATTACAAAGATGAATTTTTCATGCTCGATAGTCTTGATGTCCAAAAACTGTACAACCTTGCTCGCAATTACGAGATCGCCGCATGGAAACTTTCTAACCAAATGCAAGCCAATGGCGAGCCGTGGCTCTATTCCAATGAGGCTAGTGGCCCGATTCGTAATCTTTCTTTTGAGCGTGAGTTTGGCCGCCTGATCGGATTACTCGACTTCCACGTCAAACTACTTACCGATAAAAGCGGGCGTAGTGTTACCCGTTTCTCTCAATCATTGGCAACCGCCATTTTTCTACCGATTGCAGGTTTTTAATGAAATCCATTGTTATTCTGATCTCAGGTCGCGGCAGCAATATGGAAGCCCTCCTCAGTGCAAAAATCTCCGGAAAACTGCCCGTCAACATTGCCGCCGTCATCAGCAACCGGCCAGATGCCAAAGGGTTGGAAACCGCCGCGGATGCCGGCATCCCAACGGCGGTAGTCGACCATAAAGATTACCCAAGCAGGGAAAGTTTCGATGAAGCACTCGCCACCTGCATCGATGAACTCCTTCCTGACCTCGTGATATTGGCTGGGTTCATGCGAATTCTGACGCCAACCTTTGTCCGCCACTACGAAGGTCGGCTGCTGAACATTCATCCGTCACTACTGCCCTCCTTCCCCGGCCTACATACCCACCAACGCGCAATTGATGAAGGCGTGCGGGTGCATGGCTGCACAGTGCACTTCGTCACAGCCGAACTAGATCATGGCCCAGTGGTGATTCAGGCCGCCGTTCCTGTGCTGGATGGTGACACCGAAGAAGTACTTGCCCGACGCGTGTTGGCCTGTGAACATCAAATCTATCCGCAGGCCGTCCGGTGGTTTGCCGAAGACCGGCTGATTATTGAAGAAGGCAAAGTTCGCTTGGCGACACCACAAGACGACAATCCCCGCCTCATCAGCCCGACCTTTCACTAATTATCCGATGCCACTGGCACTACTGGCTGCATTAGCCGCCTCTCTGATTACCCATGTCACCGCGCTCTTTCTACCCGAAGGAGACTGGTTACCGGCAAGTCACGAAAAGCACGAAGAAACACAGGTCCCTTTACAAGCCGAGCTGCAAATACCCGCCGGCAAAGTAGCCAAACCAGCACAAGCAACCAAGCCCTCTCAACGGGTAAAACCAGTTCCAAAATTAGCTCCGCTGACTCCATTAGCGGCAGATGCTTCTACACCCGCAACGGAGATACCCGCCGCAATACAAGTGGCAGAAACACCAGCGCCAATACCATCTCCCCCCGGTGGTAGTCCCCGTGGCAGCCTGAGTTATCGTATTTATAAAGGCAGCCAAGGCTTTGAAGTGGGACGTTCCGTCCATCAATGGGAAATATCAGAAACTGGCTACAAACTCAGCTCAAGCACGGAAACCACTGGGCTAGCAGGGCTGTTCTACCCCGTCAAAATTGAGCTACGAAGCACAGGAGAATTTGGATCAGAGGGTTTCATCCCAGAACATTTTCGCACCCTGAAACGAGGGAGCGAAACCAATGAGAATGCCGATTTTGACTGGGCAAATCGCAGTATCACGCTCACTCGCGATGGGAAAACACGGTCGCTAGCCAAGGGTAGCCAAGACTTATTGTCTTTTCCGTTCCAACTGGCTTATCGCGTCAGCCAACTCGGCACCAATGAAACGATCTTTCCCATGCACGTTGCCTCTGGCAAACGCTACGACCCCTTTAACTTCACCGTTCAAGGCGAAGAATTGCTGGTAACCCGAGCAGGCAGTTTCCGTACCTTACACTTACAAGCAACCGCCCCGAATAACAGCGCCGACACAACCGACATTTGGTTAGCTATCGAACGCCAATGGCTAGCGGTTAAAATCCGCTTTACTGACCGCCACGGTGACAGCTTCGAGCAAGTCATTGATGCCTTACAAACAATACCCACCTCTCCCCCGACATCTTCCCCACTGGATACCCCATGAGTAGCCCTGCACGTTTGACCCCCGCTTTGTTTGAACACGCTGAAGAAGTGCTGGCTCAAGCTTTACGTTTTGAGTTTCCTGCCGACGGCGTGCTGTCACATTACTTCCGTGCAAACAAGGAAATTGGACACGCCGACCGGGCTTTTATTGCCGAAACCATCTACGCCGTCCTTCGCCGCTGGCGCAGTCTGGAAGCCCGTTGTGGCGGCTGGGCAGACGTTCGCTTGCTTCTGCTGGCTGCATTAGTCTTTGATCGCGGCTTCAATATGCGCGAACTGGATGTTCTGTTACGCGGTGACGAACGTGAAATGTTATCCAAAGCCAAGGGCTTTGATTTGACCAGCCAATCAGTGGCGGTGCAGACTGACCTACCCGATTGGTTATACGAAAAACTAGCCCCAGATTACGACGCCGAAACACTGCTCAAAATCACCGCCAGCCTAAATCGCCAGGCGCCGCTGGATCTACGCATCAACCCGATGAAAATCACCCGCGAAGAAGCGATTGAGCGCCTCAACACCGATGGCATTACCGCCGTTGAAACCGCTTATTCCCCGTTAGCCATTCGCCTTGGCACCAAACCCGCCCTCTCCAAGCACCCCCTGTTCATTGATGGCAGTTTCGAAGTACAGGATGAAGGCAGCCAGATGCTGGGCCTCTTGCTAGCGCCCCGTCGTGGTGAAATGGTGATTGATTTTTGTGCGGGGGCAGGCGGAAAAACCTTGCTGCTGGGTGCGTTAATGCGCAACACCGGTCGCCTGTACGCTATCGATATTTCCGAAAAACGGCTTGGGAAACTTAAACCCCGTCTGGCGCGTTCCGGCCTATCCAATGTCCACCCCGTACGAATCGAACATGAACGCGACACCAAACTTAAGCGACTTGCCGGCAAAGCGGATCGCGTACTGGTTGACGCGCCCTGCTCTGGCCTTGGCACCCTGCGCCGAAATCCTGACCTAAAATGGCGTCAAAACGAAGCCAGCATCCTTGAGTTAACCGAAAAACAGGCCGCCATTTTGAATGCCGCCGCCAAACTCGTTCGCCCCGGTGGTCGGCTGGTTTACGCTACCTGTAGTTTTTTGCGCGATGAAAACGCCACCATCGCCGAAGGCTTTCTGGCTAATCACCCAGAGTTCAAACTGGTCCCCGTACAAGATATTCTGAAACAGGATCTGCAAAACCCTGGCCCCATGCTCCAGCTAATGCCGCATATCCACGGTACCGACGGTTTCTTCGCAGCAGTATTTGAACGAGCGGAATAGTCTTGTAGGAACCGCAGCTCAAGCGAAATTAAGCCAATCCACGATGGGTGCAATATGCCCATCATCTAACACCAGCATCCCGGCGGTCACTGATTGCACGGGATGTTTTTTATCCCACTGATTATTGGCCCGAACCCGGTCAACCGGAATACTCACAATGTCGATGATTCCATCAACCCCCAGCGCGCAGCGGTCTTGTCCATCTGACACAATAATCGCCACCCTGCGTTGTAGATCGGCGACTAAGGCTTCGGTGTTGTGGAACAGTTTTTTTAACATGGCTAAGGTCGTGTGCTCCGCCTCTTCGTAACGGTGTAATGCGGCTTGGCCTTTCCCCTCGGCAGATAATGCCAATAACTGATCGGCCAGTGCATGAATCTGGGCATGCGGCTGTTCAAATTGATCTAACAACATCGCAAGGCGTTTGTCGTCTGAGCTGCGAGCGTAATACCACTTACCAAAAGCGCATTCATAAGGGTTTCGCGCTTTAGTAAAGGGCCTGCCAGAACGAAGTGATTCAGCCAAAGCCCCCATCCATTCGACGTGGTCGTTAAGGCGCTGGGGCAGCATAGCGAGCATTTTTTCGTATTCGAGGTATTCCGATTCCAGACCTAACTTATCCCATACAGAAATGTAGGAAACGGGCTGTCCATCAAATACAAAATGGCTTTCTGCAGAGCTTCCTGAATAGGCAAAACCATTGGTCATCTGAGCAACGTAATTAACGTGGCGCATCTGCATCCCAAAAACCTGTTTCCCCACTCGAAAGAGCAAATACTCAGATGAACCGTCCTGCTGAGATTGCTGACCGACGCTTAGCGCTTGACTCATTTTGTCTTACCTCATCACCACATCAGTCACAAAGGTTACACCGCAAAACACATTTGTTTTATTTCCAGATACTCATCCAAGCCATGGCGTGAACCTTCGCGACCTAAGCCCGATTGTTTGATTCCACCAAAGGGGGAAACTTCGTTAGAAATCAACCCGGTGTTAATGCCCACCATGCCATATTCCAAGGCCTCACCGACCCGGAAACAACGGCTCACATCACGAGAATAAAAATAAGCCGCCAAACCGTACTCCGTATCGTTGGCCATCTGCACGGCTTCTTCTTCGCTGGCAAAACGGAACAGTGCAGCAACCGGGCCAAAGGTTTCTTCGCGAGCAATCCGCATCGCGGAAGTCAACTCGGTCAGCACCGTTGGTTGATGAAAATGCCCCGGCCCATCAATTCGGTGCCCGCCCGTCAAGACCTCGGCACCTAACCGGACTGCATCGGCAATATGGCTTTCCACCTTACTCAACGCATCAGCATCAATCAACGGACCTTGCTGAACTCCAGCTTCTAGTCCATTCCCGACTTTGAGCGTTGCCACTTTGGCTGCTAGTTTCTCAGCGAAGGCATCGTAAATGCCAGCCTGTACCAAAAAGCGATTGGCACACACGCAGGTTTGGCCGGTATTGCGATATTTAGCCGCAATAGCCCCTTCGACAGCAGCATCGAGATCAGCATCATCAAATACGATGAATGGGGCATTTCCCCCCAACTCCAGCGAGAGTTTTTTCAAAGTGGGCGCGGATTGGGCCATAAGCAGTCGGCCAATTTCAGTTGACCCCGTAAAAGACAATTTGCGAACGATTGGGCTGCTAGTCAGAACACCGCCAATAGCAACCGGATCACCCGTAATGACGTTAAACACACCAGCGGGGAACCCCGCTTCTTCGGCCAGTTTAGCCAACGCCAATGCCGTTAATGGCGTTTGCTCTGCCGGTTTCACCACCACCGTACACCCCGCCGCCAAGGCAGGGGCTACCTTGCGAGTAATCATGGCTAGGGGGAAATTCCAAGGCGTAATAGCCGCGCAAACCCCTACTGGCTGTTTAATCACCTGAATCCGAGTATTGCTCACCGGGCTAGGAATTGTTTCCCCATAAGCACGTTTGCCTTCCTCGGCAAACCATTCCACAAATGAAGCGCCATAAACTACCTCGCCCTGCGCTTCGAGCAAAGGCTTACCGCATTCGGCGGTAATAAGTTGAGCCAGTGCTTCAGCCTCTATCAGAATCAGCTTGAACCAAGCTTGTAAAACTTGGCTACGCCGACGGGCAGTTAACGCCCGCCACGCTGGCCACGCTGCATTAGCCGCATCAATAGCTCGCTGCGTTTCCACCACACCACACAGGGGAACCTCGGCAATTTTTTCACCATTGGCTGGATTCAAAACTGCCAGGGTCTGTGCGCTATCCGCCTTAATCCACAGACCATTTAGAAAAGCATCGCTGGAAAATTGTGTGTTCATGATTTTGAAATTTTCAGAGGTAAATACATACTAGCAAGATGAATTGGAAAAACTGGAAACCTACTTTTTGCTTGGCCCTAGCGGCTTCTCTACAGCTAACCGCTTGTAATAGCCTCTTTAGCCAACACACGCCATCGGAATCTTCGCAACAACCATCAACATCGGTTGGCGTGCATACGGAAAAAAGCATTCCGTCGACGGTAATGCGAAAAACCGGAAACCAAGAAGGTCGGCTGACGAACCAACGACAAGATGTGCTGATGTACACCATGGGCTTGTTGGGCACAGGCTACCGCTTCGGGGGCAAAAACCCGGAAGCGGGTTTGGACTGCAGCGGCATGGTGTCTTTTATCTACCGAGAAGCCACCAATTACCCCCTGCGCGGCAACGCGGCGAGCATGGCCATAGAAGGTCGCCAAGTGGGGCTGAAAGAAGTGTTGCCCGGCGATCTGGTTTTCTTTAATACCCAGCAACGACCTCACTCCCATGTTGGCATCTTCATTGGTGAAGGCCGTTTCGTTCATGCCCCATCAACCAACAACAAAATCCGGGTCGACCGGCTCGACACCGGTTACTTCGCCAAACGTTTTGAGGAAGCACGGACCTATTTCAACTGACTAGCTCGGCTGATCCACGGTTTTTCCCTTCAACAATTCAGGGCTAACCTTCAGCGTTTCAGTGGGCACCGCCTTGGCAACGGGGCGAGTGGGTGGCGAGCAAGCGCCCAATAAAACAATCAGACTAATCAGCAAGCCTGCCTGACGAAAACATGTGCGATAAGCCATATCAATCCCTTGTCAAAAATTCCAAATCGGAAGATTAGAGAGCCTTGCCATTTAGGGCAAGATAACATTTCCACGGAACAACTAACTTACCACCCGTTTCCCCGTTAAACCTGTCTAAGTAATCACCAGAAAGCTTTGGATTTCGGCATCTGGGCGCATACAATCGCGGCCTTTCAGACCTCGTCAAACAAAGGCTTATTCATGGCTCTCCAATGCGGCATCGTCGGCTTGCCCAACGTCGGCAAATCCACTCTGTTCAACGCGCTGACTAAGTCAGGTATCGCTGCGGAAAATTATCCCTTCTGCACCATTGAACCGAATGTCGGCATTGTTGAAGTGCCTGATCCACGCATGGCTCAACTCGCTGAAATCGTGAAGCCACAGCGCATGCAACCTGCCATTGTCGAGTTCGTCGATATTGCCGGGCTGGTGGCTGGCGCCTCCAAAGGGGAAGGCTTGGGCAACCAGTTCTTGGCCAATATACGTGAAACCGATGCCGTGGTTCACGTGGTTCGCTGCTTCACCGACGATAACGTAATCCACGTTTCAGGGGGTGTTGATCCGCTACGTGACATCGAAGTCATCGATACCGAACTGGCACTGGCCGATATGTCGACGGTGGAAAAAGCACAACACCGCTATCGCAAGCCAGCGACTTCAGGCGACAAAGAAGCAAAAGCCATCGTAGCGTTGCTGGACAAGTGTTTTGCTCAACTCGACCAAGGCAAAGCGGTGCGTGGCCTCGACCTCACCAAAGAAGAACGCCTCCTCCTCAAGCCACTCTGCCTGATTACCGCTAAACCGGTGCTGTATGTAGCCAACGTCGCCGAAGACGGCTTCACTAACAACCCGCTGCTGGACACGGTTAAGGCGCATGCCGCTACTGAAAAGGCCGAAGTGGTCGCTGTGTGTGCCGCGATTGAAGCTGAAATTGCCGATCTGGATGATGCTGATAAGGTTGATTTTCTAGCGTCAATGGGTTTGGAAGAACCCGGTTTGGATCGTCTGATTCGTGCCGGTTACAAACTACTCGGTTTGGCAACCTACTTCACCGCTGGCGTTAAAGAAGTTCGCGCATGGACAATTCACCAAGGTGATACCGCACCCCAAGCCGCCGGTGTTATTCACGGTGACTTTGAACGGGGCTTTATCCGCGCACAAACCATCGCCTTTGATGACTTTATTGCCTTCAAGGGTGAAGCGGGTGCCAAAGAAGCAGGCAAAATGCGCGCCGAAGGCAAGGAATACGTCGTTAAAGATGGTGACGTGTTGAATTTCCTGTTTAACGTCTAAGCAGAAAGTATTGTTTTCTAGTGTTCGCAGGTGTTCGTTAAACGCTATAACACTATGATTAACAATAACTAATCAGTCCTCTCGTGTTCGTGATTGTTCATTGACAATCTAAACAACGGGGGGCACGATAGGGGGCATACAGGCAATAAACTCACCATTTGGAGTAACAATGCCCCCAAATCAACCAAAACCCACCGCCTCTGCTCAAGAAACATCGAAATCCACTGCCCCCAAGCGGGCCGTTAGCGATGCTGCCTTACGGGCAGCCAAACCTGCAGACAAGACTTACAAAATTGCGGCCGGTGCCGGTCTTTATCTTGAAGTCACCCCCACCGGGTCAAAACTCTGGCGGTGGAAATATCGGCTGCTAGGCAAGGAAAACCGCTATGCGCTGGGTAGTTATCCGGATTTAACGCTCAAGGAAGCCCGAGAACTCGCTGAGACTGCCCGTAAGTTAGTTCAGCAAGGAATTCATCCGGCACAACACAAAAAACTAGAACGAATCAAAGCTGGACATGAAAGGGCAAATACCTTTGAAGCAATCGCACGAGAGTGGATTGGATTAAGGGATTGGGAAGAGATAACAAAAAGCCGCCGGCTAAATATGCTTGAGCGAGTTGTGTTCCCATATATTGGCAAACTGCCTGCTAAACAGGTTGAGTCGGCCCACATCCTCGACATCCTCAAACGCTCCGACAAAGAAAATGGCAACTCTGTTGCCCAAGAAGCAAAGCGCACGATGTCGTCGATTTTTGAGTTCGCTGTTTCTACCCTTAGAGCTAATGCTGATCCTGTTTATCCAGTACGCAAAGCCCTAGCTGCAAATAAGACCCAACATAAGCGCCCTCTTTCTTGGGGTGAAATTGGAGAACTACTGAATGACATTGATGGACATGGTGGAAATTACCAGACTCAATGTGCCTTTAACTTGATGTGGCTAACCCTAGCCCGCCCCTCTGAAGTTGTTGAGGCAGAGTGGGAAGAATTTGATCTCGATGCGGCAATTTGGAGAATTCGTGCAGAGCGTATGAAAAAACGCAAAGAGCACGTAATTCCGCTGCCTCAACAAGCCGTCAGGCTTCTACGCGGAATGCATACAATAACCGGATCAAAAAAGCACCTATTCCCTCATCGGGATGACAGGACAAAGCCAATGGTAACGGCATCAATGCGCCAAATGCTTTATGTCCTAGGATGGGCCGGCAAATTTAGCTCCCATGCCACAAGAACTACAGGAAGCACTCGCCTCAATGAAATGGGTTTCTCTGCTGATTGGATTGAGAGGCAACTTGCACACGAAGAACCCAATTCTGTTCGGCGTACCTATAACCATGCCGACTATTTAGTAGATCGCGCCAAAATGATGCAGCAATGGGCCAACCTCCTAGACCAATGGAAACAAAAAGCTTCCGGCACTGAGTCCTGAATATATCTGCAATAAATTTTAGAAACTTCATTTCTAGGCGCCTATAACGCACCCAAACGAAAACCCATATCTGCACATGAACAACTTTGCAGAGAGGTGCAAAATGGAACACCAAGAAGCTCACACTATCCAGAGCGGTGTATTTTCAGTGAATGATTTGTAAGCCTGCGGTGAAGTCATCTGTTTTTCGGGGGCATGGATAGGGAAGATAGTCTCCACTACAACGACTTAGTGGGCACTATGGAAATCGAGAAATCTGTTCTACGCAAGCGTAAGCA
>JBEGTT010000157.1:0-8623 GCA_041179245.1 Pseudomonadota bacterium | reverse complement strand
GCACTTCACGGTACAAAAACAGCAAAGCCGACAAGGCCTGATTCTGCGTTGCAGCCGCCACCCTGCCCTTCACCGCCAAATGGGTCAAAAAGGCTTCCACCTCTTTCGCCCCCATCGCTTGCGGGTGTTTTTTGTCATGAAATAGGATAAATCGCTTAACCCAATGGACATACTGCTGCTCCGTCCGTATGCTGTAGTACTTTAAACGCAAGCGGGCTCGCAATCGGTCAAGGAGTTGAGGCTGCTGCGGTGCTTTGGATTGATCTGTATTAACCATAATTTTTTATAATCAATTAATTAGAATGTTATGATTATTGTTATACACCTATTTTCAACTGAGTATACACCGCGCGCGGTGTATACTGAACGTTAGCCACTGGCCCGCAATCATGAGCAAAAAGGCAAGACAATCTGAAATATTTCGTTGTCCTGTGTGCAACAGCAGGCTTCCTCTCGGGCCAGCAACGCTTGCACGTCATCTCCGAATCTCGCACGGCAGGGATGTTTCTGTTGACGACGCCGCACGAATGGTCGCTGAAATGCAGTCCGAGATACCCGCAGGTGCAAAGAAACTGCCAAAGCTTGAGTTCATCACTCGACGGCCTCGCTTTGTTGGTGAGTGGGGTGGATGTGACCTCTGTGGTCAATCCTCCACCCGCCGCTGGCTATTTGAGAAAACAACTCGCGGGGCAATTGTCGTGTGTGTGTCTTGCCGCGAACAAATGACAAATAAAAGCAAGAGCGAAGCACTTGATTCTTGGGTTCGCTTGCCTGGTAGCTATGGCGGCTAACCATTCGCTCCAGCGGGACGCTCCGCCGGCAAGCCGGCTTCGCGCCCCTGAGCTTAAACGTTGACGCTGTAGAAAAACCTTTTTTGACCCAGTTTTCAGCAAAAAAATGGCGCAGGTTTTCTCTGCGCCATTTTGCTTTTTCATGCCTTTGAATTGTGATGGGTAACACCGCACCGCTTACGGCAGCTCAGCAGCCTCCAAACGTGGAGGCTCTTCCTCTTTTTCCTACTGCCCATACCCGTGATGCGCTAGTTTCTCGATGTTGTGCATCAAGCAGTACAACTGCCATTGCGTGTTGACCTTCTTTCGCCCACGCAACGTGAACCGATCCAGCTGTTTGTTATGCCGCAGATTACCAAAGACCGGCTCGACGGTAGCAAAGCGCCGCCCATAACGTGCTTTGCCTTCTTCGCTGTCAATCGCCCGCTTCATCTTGTCACTGTGGCTTTCTTCTGTCGCGCCTGCCTTGCCCCGAAAGAAGGCAACCTGCCGGACTTTGCTCGTCCAATCAGGCCTTGGGCGTAGGCGCAAAGGATGACCTTGAGCAGCATCCCCGGCGGATAGGCGCTGGCACCGCTCTGGTCATTGCGATAGCGACTGTCAAAGAGTGAAAGATCAAATTCTTGGTCGAGCAGATGATGTACAGCATACTCAAAACTGCCCGGCAAAAGCTGTTTCTCCAGATCAACCGCTAAAAACCTCGGGCTGGTGTCGATTGCCTTGTAGCGCGCCATCTCGTTCCCCCAATATCAATACTTTCTTTGAGTATTGATATTCCAGATGGTTCACGACAAGATGCGCCATGAATTCAATTTTTCTACAGCTTCGTTAGGCCGACAAGAGGTGGCGAATGGAAATTTTGGTCTTGGCTTTTCTCGGTGGCATAGTCGGTGCTGTTCTCATGGACATCACAGAAACCTATGCAGCCAAAATCGGCATTACCAGCGGCGTAAATATCGCCTTGGTTGGTCGCTGGTTCTTGAGCTTGCTGCGCGGGCAACTCTCCCATCCCAACATCCTCAACTCCAAGCAGTTTGCTCAAGAGGTAAAGGCGGGCTGGGCATTTCATTTTCTTGTCGGCGGTGGCGGGGTGGCGCTTATCTATCCGCTTTCTTTCCAAGTCGTGGGGCTGCCCCTCCCCAATAATCATTTGCTTGGCGGCCTGCTATTCGGCTTGGCTACCTCGTTGTTACCTTGGTTCGTTCTTCTGCCTTCTTTCGGCTGGGGCTTTTTCGGGCGGCGTGGGCCGCAAGGTTCCAATGCCTTGCTTGCAAGCACACTTTCCCATGTCCCCTATGGCCTCGGGGTTGGGGCTGTTATCGCAGTGGGCTTGCATGTATAACCGGCCTAACCCTACATTCGAGAGGGACTGGCCGATAAGCGTTCTTTTTACGGCCTGTGGTTTTTTGAACTTTCTGGGCTCCTTTCACGTTTCGTGGCGGCCAGCCCCTCAATTTGAACGTTGGGCGTCAGCTTCGACATAATCGTCGCGCCATGAGAAAATCAACCTCCCTGATTCTGGAAATGGCACCGCATGAAACCGCAAGCATTTGATCGAAGTGAGCATGTTTATAGAAACGATGCCTTTGCCGAACTGGTTAAAGATGCGGTAAGGTTCTTTAATGGCACGCCTGTCCACACGCTTCCTCCGCCAGAATCTTTTCTTGGAACAGGGGTGTACGCGCTCTACTACACAGGTAGCAATCCTTTGTACAAACGGTACGCCGAGCTAAACCGCCTTTCATATGGCTATCCAATCTACGTGGGCAAAGCCGTTCCAAAAGGATGGAGGCAAGCACGCTCATCTGACAACGCACAAAATCAGTCTCGCGAACTCATCGGTCGTCTCCGAGAGCATGGAAGGAGCATTACCCTTGGTGCCGAACTGGCGCTTGATGATTTCATGTGCCGCTTCGTCATTTTTGAAGAGGAAGGCTCAGACATGATTAGCACAATTGAGGCTGCCCTCATCAAACTAAATAAACCGCTCTGGAATACTGCCGTTGATGGATTTGGAAATCACGACCCCGGAAGCGGTAGATATGAACAAGCAAAATCAGATTGGGACGTCATACATGAGGGCAGAGCTTGGGCAAATAAGTGCAATGGGGAACATGCCGAAAAAGACGCCATAATTTCCAATATTCGCATTCATCTCAACAAGTTGGGATCGGCGAAATGAGGACTCTTGAAATTTTTTCAGGTGCAGGCGGTCTGGCAAAAGGCTTGGAATTGTCTGGATTCGAGCATACAGCATTTGTGGAGTTTAATAAGCATGCGTGTGAATCGCTTTCTGAGAATTTCGACCCTACACGAGTCTTCTTTGGCGACATAAAAGATTTTGATTTAGACAGCCTTGAGGATATTGACATTGTTGCAGGAGGTCCTCCATGCCAGCCATTTTCACTGGGCGGAAAACACGGAGCAGACCAAGACAACCGAGACATGTTTCCATACGCCATACGTGCTATAGAAAAACTCGCACCAAAAGCATTTGTATTTGAAAATGTAAAAGGCCTGCTTCGCCAAACTTTTTCTGAGTATTTTGAATACATAATCCTCAGATTAAGTTACCCGGATTTTATGCCTGGTAATAGCACAAACTGGAAAAGCCACCTCGATGAACTTCGCAATATTGACAGGGTTTCCTACGCTGGTAAAAAATACAACGTTCAGTTCAAACTAATAAATGCCGCAGACTATGGCGTACCACAAACACGAGAGCGGGTTGTAATTGTCGGAACAAGAGCTGACATTTCATTACCTTGGTCATTCCCTATTGAAACACACACAGAAGATAGGCTTCTCTGGGATATGTATGTAACAGGCGAGTACTGGGAGCGCCACAAAGTACCCAAACTATTGCAACCTGATTTAGACGCGCCACTGAGAGAAAAAATATCTCGACTAAAAGACAAGTATGGAATGTTTGAGCCAGAATTATTGCCATGGCAAACCATGCGTGACGCTTTATTTGATACGCCAGACCCAAAATCAGATCATGGAATAGTCGACCACATATTTCGAGATGGTGCGCGTACATATACAGGACACACAGGTAGTGATTTTGATTGGCCATCAAAAACAATCAAAGCCGGTGGGCACGGGGTTCCAGGCGGGGAAAACATGATTCGCTTCAATGATGGAAGCGTTCGATACCTAACGACTTTTGAAGCAAAGCGAATACAAACCTTTCCCGATGATTTTGTCATCAAGGGTGCTTGGGGTGAAGCTATGCGTCAAATTGGGAACGCGGTTCCTGTATTACTTGCAGAAACAATAGGCTTCAAGCTAGCAAAGCAACTAAAAACGCCCAACGATTAAGGTTAGATCGTGATCGCGAAGCGAGCCACGATCTGAACCGGTTGTTGGACAAACCCGGTTTAGGCGCTGAATTTTCACTGGAAATATCTTTTTGTCTTTTACCGCCGCCAACCCCTTGGGGCGGTAAGAATCTCTTAATTGCCGCTACTTGTAACCGCGCGAATTATTTGGCACTGTTTTGCACTTTATTTGGCACAGAGCAAACAGGCCAAAAACATTAGATTTAGAACAATCCGCCCATCACCGTTGGCTCATAGTTCGTAATCACTAGCTCACCACTTTCCTTAGGCTTACCGTGGGTATTACCAACGCTGTATTTGATACCCAGCTCATGGAAGACTAGACCGTCAAAACACTCCCTAATCGCAGGATGATCGTTAATCGAAACCATCATCTTTCCCTTGCAGCTTTTCATCATGCTGGCCAGCTTTAAGTATTGTTCCCACTCAAACGGAACACCATAACCTTCAGTCTCCCAATACGGTGGATCAGCATAGAAAAACGTGTGGGGGCGATCATACCGAGTCAGACAATCATCCCAAGGAAGGTTCTCGACCGTTGTGCCACTGGCCAAGCGAAGATGAGCTGATGATAGATTCTCTTCAATTCGCAGCAGATTAACGGATGGTGCTGTAGTCGCAGTACCGAATGTCTGACCACTGACCTTCCCAGCAAAGGCATGGTGTTGAAGGTAAAAGAATCGTGCAGCACGCTGAATATCAGTCAGGGTTTCAGGCCGAGTCATCTGTGCCCACTTAAACACCTGGCGTGATGACAATGACCACTTGAATTGTCTGACCAGTTCCTCCAAGTGGTTTTGTACAACTCGGTACAGATTCACCAACTCGCCGTTGATGTCATTCAGTACCTCAGCGGGCGCTGGAACTTGCCTTAAAAAGTAGAGGGCTGCACCGCCACAGAACAGCTCGACATAGCATTCATGCTGCGGGAAAAGCGGGATCAGCTTGTCAGCTAACCGTCGCTTCCCACCCAGCCAAGGAATGATTGGATTTACCGGATTGTTATTGAGCAGTTGGCTCATTGGGTCTCACTTTCTGCACCTGACGTGCAAGTAAATGAGGCTCAACGGCCTTCAGTTGATTTAAGTGGCCACAGCGTGGGCACTTGATTGACATCTTGGTGTATTCCCCTTCAGCCAGCTTTTTATTACAGCTAGTACAACGTACCTCTTTCATGTTTATGCCTATTGCGTGTAGGCTTCGGCCCGCTGTGTACACGGCACGGTGCCTCGGCTAAACGCAGGCTGTGACTGCGGGAGGTGGTCTGATTAGGTGTTAGCGCACCTTTTCAGATCGCACCGTCTTTTTACTAATTAACAGCCCAAGTAAAAGTTTGAACGCTGGCCAAGTCGGTTAGGCCATTTACTGCAGCCTCGGCCTGACTTGATGAAACACGGATTGCTTCACGCATGGCCAGCACATCTGCCACTGTTTCAACGCCAGTAACGCCAGCCTCAGCACGCTCACGGGCACGTGCCAAGCGCCAATCCAATGCTTCAATCATGAGGGCCGCCTCGGACTTGATTCGTGTTTTTCTGGCAGCTTTTGTGCGCTCTAGCAGCACGGTTGTGTCCTGAGTAACGCTTACACCATCGTCTGACAGAAACAAGCTTGCTAGATCATCCAGATTCAAGCCTTCAGGCAACATATCAACGTCTAGTAGAACGCCATCACCATTAAAAGCTGCCTTGTCCCCATCAATAGAACCAATACAACGGCGTGAAAGAGCATCAAAAATCAGTGTGTTCATAATTAATCCTTAAGCGGTCAATGGGATAAATGCGACTTCGATAGCCATGTAACCCCGATAGGACAGGGATGATGCGAAGCGACGTATTGGCAACCGAGGTGTTGAAGTTAGAGCCGTGTGGTTATATGGATTGGCATTGCGCTCCGCGTACAAAACGTTCGTTCCGTCATACGTCATCTGCTCGTTAGAAACGTTACCTTCACCCCATCCGGCACAACCAGCCTTTGAAGTAAGCCGCACAAATAAGCCAATACCCGTGCGAATTGTCGTTTGAGTTGCCCACGTTGCCCCTGACCCATAGCTTGTTTTTGTAATTAGCGGGGACGCATACAGTGCGTTCATTGCTGTATCAGAAGCATTCATTGCTGCTAGTGCCGTCGCTGATGCTGCCAACGCACTCATCGCCGTCGCTGATGCTGCCAACGCCACCATGTCTGCCCAGCTTGTCGGATCAAGCCCCGCCGCGCCGGATGCCATCTTTGCGATGGCCATTGAGCTACCGCTCAATGTGGACATGGCAGTCGCATTTGCAAAGAGTACCGTTCTCGCATTCAAAGATGCAGCAAGTGCGGTCATTGCTGTGCTGCTCGCAGCAAGTGCGGTCATTGCTTTTGAACTAGTGCTTAACGCACCCATCGCGCCGACTGACGACGCGATTGCTTTCATCGCTTCTGGCGATGAAAGTACCAGTTCAAAACTCTGACGATTACTCGCATCGCCTAAATACAACTCCAACTCAGATCCCGTCATCAGCTCTAACGGCGAAACAGCTTCAGGTGTAATTGCATCAAATCGACTGACTGCATCAAAACCCTTTAGCAACGCAGACTGAATGATCAAATCAGAATCACTCGAGTTAGACACATCAAAACCCACCAATCGGCTCTTAACCTTAGATAAAAATTGATTCCTAAAATCCGTTAAGCTCGTACTAGACATATAACCTCCTAATTACAACCCGGCATACACCAGGGATGACATCGTGTTTAACTGCTGCTGCATCTGATTCAACCTTGTGGACACCAAGTTATCTACCACTTGGGCAAGACCAACTACCGTATCAACCGTGATTGGGATATCTCCAGCTCCGGTTAGGGGCTGACCGTTAATTGTCTTTAGGGCAAGGTCACCCTGAAGACCATTTAGGGCAGAAACACCTGCAATAACTGATATCCCCTGCACCCAACCACTAGCGCAATAAAACCGGATAACCCCGCTAGTCGTATTTATATAAACAGCCCCGACCTGCAGCGGATCGCCGTCGTTGTCTTTAAGCGGATCAGCTGCATGAGGCCCAAGATAGCGATCACCAAACAAGTTGATCAGCTGGGCAATTGAACTAAGTGCAGTTTGTGCTGCTGTCGCCTTGTCCGTGGCCAGCGCCGCTTTTTGGGTAGATATAACAGCCTGGGCGGTGGCCAAACCAACCTGTTCAGCTCCATTAGTCGTCGCAAGTTGCGCCTGCTGTGTTGCCAGCAATAGCTTCTGACCCGCCTGCGCTGCAGCATCCCAAGAAGATTGCTCACTCGAAGCCGCCGCCTGTTTGGATGAATTAATCGCCGTGGTTGCCTGATTTATCTCAGGAACCAAACGATTAACTTCACTTACTAAATTTGGAAGTGCAACAAATAGAGCATCTGATTTGGTTTCAAACTCTGCGGGTGAATTAGCGCGTGATGGCGGTGTCGGCAGTAAAGAAATCGTCGTTGCAATTGTCATTAGGTTAGCCCCTCAATTTCAAGGCTGCACTCAGCCAAGGATGCATACTGGATCGTGATAGAAAAATCTTTGTAGATCCCAAAAATAGTCATAGAGTCGTAAGTGTCACCGCCTATCCAAAGGGTTGGCATGGCTCTAATTGATGGGAAAAATGACTCATTGAGGTAATCAACCTCCTTTTTGTTAAGCAGCATCGAAATGGTCGATTTCTTCGAGTACGCTCTCTGAACCAGCGTGATATCACCCCAAGAGTTCCTCTCTTTGCGCGAGTAGTCAGTAATCCCAACTTGTGCACCCCGCCGAATACCTCGGCCAATTTCCACCGTTTTTCCAATAAGGCATGTCCCGCAGGATGCAGCCTTATTCGGCACCGGATTAATCGTGATCGTCAGCGTGGCATTTCGATAGCTTGGTAATGCAGTGAACTTCGCACTAGTGATGTACTTGATCTCGTCAAAAAAATAGCTGTACCAATTCGCGTTATCTGGCGGTGCCTGAAGCGTTACCGTCTTGTCGTATACAAGCCCATCAACGCTGTCATTCATCTGCACGCGAACACTAGCGCCTTGAACATTGACGAATCCAACCGCGTTAATAACTTGGCCAGGAATCAGCGTTACAACAATTGAACTCGATTTTGTTGTGGCAGTTGTGTTTGAACTATCAAACATCTTCCAACGATTAGTCGCCGAAACCTTTACCCACTTAAGGGGGGAACTTGATGGGACGTTACCCAGATTTGCAGCCGCCAAAGACTCATAAATTGAATGATCAGCGGCAACAATTACGCGATCGCCAAGGGCATACGGAATAGTTAATGAATACTCTGTGTAATCATTCTCAGGAACGTTTGATGATTGCAATACCGCATTCGTAATGCTTAAAGGCTTCAGAACTTTAAGGATTGCACTCATGCAACCACCCTTTGTTCTGGCATACCGTCACCGTCCCATTTTTCTAACACCTTAGTAAATCTGGACATAAACCCTGCAAATGCAGCCGCTTGGATTCGTTGCTCT
>JBEGTT010000156.1:0-3917 GCA_041179245.1 Pseudomonadota bacterium | reverse complement strand
CAAGGAAATGACCGCTGCAGAAATCATGGCGATCCGCACCGTTCCATATTGATCATCTGCCGCCAGTTTGTCATCGGCCATCCCTTGTTTAGCTTCCTCCGAGACTTGATTAAGGAGTTCTGACAGTTTCGTCGCAGCAGCACGGACTTCACCAACCGACAACGCGTTGGCCTTCACTTCGGTATTCTGGCGTGTAAAAGCCACTGCGTTTTCAGCCAAATTTTTCCATTGAGATATTTGAGTACGTGCAATATCGAGAATTTTTGCATCATCGCCTGATGTGCTGTTGCGCAAGTCAGCCAACAGGCTATCGACACGGCTCATAGCCTCAAAATAGGTCAGCACAGCCCCTTCGGTTTCAGCGTCATCTGAAGTCATGGTGGACTCGCTTAATGCACTTCGGGCATTCGACCAGACATTCAGCAAATTGCTAACCTTTTCATTGAGTTGCCCCTGATTGGGGGAGGTTTTCCCGGCTTGTTTTTTGATCAGTTTTCTGAGGTCAGAGGTGACATTAGCCTGTAAAGGTTTCAAATCTCGTTGGATAATGGCTAATGCCTTGCTGTTGGAGCGAATGCGGCCAACGTCGCGAACCTTGTCTTGTGCTTTGACCAGTTGCCCAAACATCTCTTCAACTTTAGCAACCTTGGCTTGTTCTTCTTCACGGGGCATTACCGAGCGGAACTCGTTAAGTAATAAACGGAATTCTTCTCGGCGATCCAGCATTCCCTTGTCGAACTTGTCTATGTCCGCCAGCTCGTTCGCCAGCAGGAAATTCTTTTCTTCGCGCTGAATCAGAAAGATGGTGCGTTGCAGTTGAACGGTGAGCTTGTCACGCCGAGCAGATATATCAACCAGACTGTGAATACTGTCGTTGAGCTGTCCCAGACCACTGATCGCCATCCAAGTAGAGATGGCGGACAGCAAGATAACAACTGTAAAGGCCAGTGCCAGTTTCGCTTTAATGGTTAAACGCATCGTAGAACTCCTGTTTTTTCTTCAGGGTGAAACGGTTAAATCGGTATCGTCCGGCGCAAAAATTCGGTCAATATCTAAAACCATGACAAATGCGCTGTGGCGCTTGCCAATGGCACGGGCAAATTCGGGGCGCCAGCGGGTGCCGATTTTCGGCACCTCTTCGGCCACCACGGTATCAAGCTGGGCAACTTCGTAAACCTTGTCTGCGAGCACCGCCACCAAGGTCGGTTCGTGATCAATCATCACTTCAAGAACAACCATACGAGTATCAACAGTGGCAACTGCCGACGTCATACCAAAACGTAAACGTAAATCCGCCAACGGTACTACCCGACCCCGTACATTGACCAAATGGCCGACGAACGCTGGGGCTGTTGGTAAAGGGGTGATTTCACCCACTTCAAGAATGTCGCGGACCAGTGTGGCAGGCAAGGCAAACACTTCCTGATCTAGCCCGATAATCAGAACCTGCGATAGATCTTCGGCCAGTGTCATGAGCGATTCCTCAAGTGTTCTTCCTGACTTTGCCCAAAGCTGACCAGATGTAAAACATCCAAAATCAGCGCTACTTGCCCATTTCCCAGCAGGGTAGCGCCCATGAAGCAGTGAACCTCTTTGTGTAACTTGGACAGTGGTTTAATGACGGTTTGGTGATTACCCAGCAGGGTATCAACCACCAGCCCAACCCGATTTTCCCCGGACGTTACCACAACCATTTTTTCTAATTTCGGGGCTTGGCCGGGAATATTGAACAATTCTCGCAGGCGAAGGAAGGAAATCAGGTTTTCGCGAACTTCCAACAGTTTGCTGGTCTGGTTGCTGTCGATTTCTCTGGAAAGTTCGATACATTCTTCGACCATCGACAAGGGAATCACAAAACTGTTACCCCCTACGGTCACCAACAAACCTTCAACAATCGACAGGGTGAGTGGAATACGCACTGAAATGGTGGTGCCAATCCCTTTTTTGGAGGTGATTTCGACTGCACCTTGTAAGGCCTCGATGTCGCGTTTGACCACATCCATGCCGACGCCCCGACCAGAAACTGCCGTCACCGATTCAGCGGTGGAGACGGAAGGGGCAAAGATCAGTTCCAACCCTTCACGCTCAGAAAGTTCACGGGCTGGATCGATGATGCCTTTGGCCTTGGCCGAAGCAATCACCTTTTCAACATCAATACCGCGCCCGTCGTCGGAGACTTCAATAACGATCAAACCGAACTGCTGGGATGCAGAAAGGGTGATCTGGCCTTCTGGGGGTTTACCACTCGCCACTCGTTGGTCAGGGGGTTCAACACCGTGGTCAATTGAGTTACGAATCAAGTGCTTAAGCGGCCCACTGATTTGTTCAAAAACCTTTTTATCGACTTCGGTATCACGCCCTTTGATGTTGAGCTGAATCCGCTTGCCGGTTTCGCGGCAGTAATCGCGCACCAGACGCTGCATCGGGTCAAAGGCGCCACCAATCGGCACCATCCGGATGGTCATCGCCTGATCTTGTAATTCACGCAGGTTACGGGAATTGTCGTCGAGCATACCGAGCAGCTCCTCCGCCAATTCAGGGTCCCGTGCTTCAATGATGTGCTGGAAGCTATCGAGGCGTGCTTCGACGGTAATTAGTTCGCCGACCAGATTAACCAGCTTATCCAACTTACTGGTATCAACCCGAATAGAGGATAGTTTCTGGGTGGCGTGATCGACTCCGGCAACGGCGGTAGACGCTGTTGCTGATGCAATCGGCGAAGGTGCTAAATGTGCCGATGGTGCGGCTAATGGTGCTGGAGTCGTTGACGGAGCAGGGGAGCTTGGTTGGGCAGCTTGTACCGGAATCGGTGCTGCTGTACCCGGTGTGGCAAGGACATCGTGGTTTGTGCCATCGACCGCCGAATCAATCTGTGCCTGGTTTTCTGGTGCCTCTGGCAACATATTCAGGTGAATGAAATCGACTTTGTGCTGGTTAACCCAGTGATCCAACACCCGCTTGACGGCGGTTTCGTCGGCTTCGGTAACGAGGTGAAAGGTGCGCCACAGGTAATGTTCTTCGGAACGGCGTTTCTCTTCGGGCGGAATGCTGTGTTCGTGCGAGATGGTGAGTAAGTCACCGAGTTCTTCTAAGGCACTGACGGTGGCTTCCAGCTCAGAGGGCAGCGGGAAAAAATCGGGCTGCGGAAAAATCTGAATGATGAAAGTGTTAAACGACTGACTAAACGATTGCTTAGGCGGTGCCTTATCGGGTGCAACGGGTTCAGGCGCTGCAACGGCTGGTGCATTCACTGGCGAGGCACCGCCATTAAGCAAAGCTAGAATTTTTTGGTGACTGTCGGCGACCGCTTGAGTATCTAATGGCGCTTCACCGTGGGCTTCAGCCATAAAGCCCTTGAGGCAGTCGAGTGACTGCAGCAGCAAGGAAATGAGATCGGTGGATAAACCGATAGCCCCTTTGCGGACTTCATCCAATAGGTTTTCAACTGCATGCGTATATTTTGACAGGCTATCCAGCCCGGCCATCCCGGCACCACCTTTAATGGTGTGCAGGTTGCGAAATAGGCGATCAACAAGTCCCCGTCCGCTGGGGGAACATTCCAGTTGCAGCAGGTCTGCCTCAATGTCCGATACCAGTTCGGCCATTTCTTCGAGGAAGATGCCCCGCATTTCGTCGTTATCGTTACCTTGGTTGCTTTCGTCACTCATGTCGATTATTTGCTTTTCATGGTGAAGGAACCATCCCAGCCTTCAGGAGGAGGCGATTCGCGGAAATAGTCACAGCGATCAAGGAACATTTTTGAAGCAACGTCCTGTTCGCTTATCGCCAAGCACGCTTCAAAAGCGCTACGGGCTTCTGGCCAAGCTCGATTTCGGTAGAGTTTGAGCGCTTGGCTGTAGTGTTCACACAACTGACGATGTTGAGCCAGCGCGTCTCCTTGCAAATCTTGATAAATT
>JBEGTT010000155.1:0-52707 GCA_041179245.1 Pseudomonadota bacterium | reverse complement strand
TTGGAGTTACGGGTGACGCGGAATTGATAACAACCCTGAACCGTCATGCCGGGGAAAAGTTGGTCGACAAATGCGTGCAAAATCGAGGACAGAAAAACAAAACCATATTCGCCGTTGTTCAATTCACGAGGAATCAGAATGACCCGAGGTAACACGCGTGGCGCTTGAACAATGGCAAAAGTGCCCAGACGACCAAATGCATCCTTACCTTCCAGCTCAATCGCAAAATTCAGACTCTTGTTGAGCACCCGGGGGAAAGGGTGAGCGGGGTCAAGTCCGATGGGCGTTAGGACGGGTTTAACCTCACATTCAAAGTAGCGGGTGATCCAAATTTTTTGCGCTTCGGTCCAACTGCTGCGGCGGAGAAAGTGAATACCTTCGGCGTGTAGCGCGGGGAGCAGTATGTCGTTGAATAGGGCGTATTGGGCAGTAACGACATCGTGAGCATCTTTCTCAACGGCCTGAAAAATCTGTTCAGGTAAACGACCGTCAGCCGTCACAACGTCTGACGCCAACTTGATCTGTTCCTTCAGACCGGCGACTCGTACCTCAAAAAACTCATCCATATTGGAGGAGACGATGCACAGGTAGCGGAGTCGTTCCAGCAGCGGTGTCTGGGGATTTTCGGCCATGGCTAACACGCGGCGATTAAACGCCAGCAGACCAAGCTCACGATTCAGAAAATGTTCGCGAGGAAAATGAGGGGTAGCAGAAAGTTTGGTCATGGGGCAGATTACACGAGGACAGAAGCAGGACAAGAACATCAGACGCAAAAAGGTGGCCCATCGTAAATGGCTTGTGTTACAACGCCGTGAAATCCTGCTGAAATAGAAATCAGGTTTAATCATGAGTTTTGGTATTGCAGAGAAAAATAATATGGACAGCACACTGATCGCCGCCGTCGACCTTGGGTCGAACAGCTTCCGTTTACAAGTGGCAAGATCTGAAAACGGGCATATTTACCTTTTAGACAACCTAAAATTTCCGGTGCGCTTGGCCGCCGGGATGCAGGTAGACAAAACGTTGAGCGAAGAAGCCCAGAGCCGGGCATTAACCGCTTTGGCCCGATTTGGTGAGCGGTTGCGGGGGTTTTCTCCGGAAGATGTGCGGGTTGTGGGCACTAATGCCCTGCGGGTTGCCCATGACAAGGAGAATTTCCTGGCGCAGGCGGAAGCCATGCTCGGTTTTCCGATTGAGGTTATTTCTGGCTACGAGGAAGCGCGCCTGATTTATCTCGGTGCGGCTCATGCTTTACCTCCCTTTAGCGGGCATCGCTTGGTGGTGGATATTGGTGGTGGATCAACCGAATTTATTATTGGCCGCCAGTTGACGCCATTGGTGATGGAATCACTGCGGGTGGGTTGCGTCTCCAGCACGGTAGAGTTTTTCCCTGAAGGACGTTGCGACAAAAAAGCGTTTCGTGATGCCGAAATTGAAGCGGCTAGGGAAATTGAAACGCTGGTGGAATCCTATCGAAACACGGGCTGGGATATTGCCGTAGGGACTTCCGGGACAGCGAAAGCGTTGGCCGAGTTGTTAGCTGAAAACGGGATGAATCCGAACAAGCAAAGTGGCATTAGCCGGCAAGGGTTGGAGGCGCTGAAACTGGCTTTGCTGGAGGCCGGCAATATTCAGAATTTGCGCTTGAATGGTTTGCGGGCGGATCGAACCCCGGTGATGGCTGGGGGTTTGGCGATCATGTTGGCGGTGTTTGAAACGCTGGATATTGACCACATGATTTATGCCGATGGCGCCTTACGTCAGGGGGTTTTGTATGACTTGCGTGGACGGATAAACCATGTCGAAGATTTGCGCCCTGAAACGGTTCGCCAATTGCAGCGCCGTTACCAGATTGGGTTGCCGCAGGCCAATCGGGTAGAAAAACTGGCCCTGAATTTGTTTGATCAGCTGGCCGTAGAAGCACCGGTCAAACGGACTGAAGAAGACCGGCTGTTTCTGGGTTGGGCTGCAGAACTTCACGAAATTGGTTGGGCGATTTCGCACACCAGCTATCACAAGCATGGTGCTTATATTTTGACTTACGCGGATATGCCGGGGTTCTCTCGGCCAGAGCAGGCCAAACTGGCCAGTCTGATTCTGGGGCATCGGGGCAAACTGTCAAAATTGCTGCAGTTGTCGCAGGACAAACGTTTTTGCCGAATGGTATTGTCCTTGCGGTTAGCCGTGCTGTTTTGTCGGGCGAGGATGCATAGTCAGGTAGCGCCTCACATTTCGGTTCAGGCGGAAAAAAATGGTTATCGTTTGTCGCTGCCGGCTGCTTGGCTCAATGCGCATCCGCTGAGTCATGCCAATCTGGTCGAAGAAGCCGCCTACTGGCAGGGTGTTGATGTTCGCTTAGTCTTGGATTGTATCTAGGGCGGAACCTTTACACCTCTGCAGGGGCAATAGCCACCCGGCACCGGAACCAGAATCGAGAGCCTTCGCCGGGAGTGCTTTCCAATCCCACATTGCCCCCCATTAGTTTGGACAGGCTACGCACAATCGATAGACCCAAACCTGATCCACCGTACTGGCGAGTGGTTGAAGTGTCGGCTTGAGAAAATGGCTGAAATAACAGGTGTTGTTTCTCAAAAGGGATTCCAACACCAGTATCGGCGACGGAAAATTCGAGTAACGCAGATGCGTTGGTGTTGTCCCGCTCAATTTCCTGCGCAGTCAGGCGAATTTCTCCGCTGGACGTAAATTTCAGTGCATTGCTGACCAGATTGGTGACCATTTGCCGAATGCGCAGGCTATCACCCGCGTAAATCTGTTCTGCAGGGCCGACCCAACTGGCGTGTAGCGCTAATCCTTTGAGGTGAGCCGATTCGGCAAATAGTTTTTGCGTTTCGTTAACAATCTCAGCGGCATCAAATGGGCGAGTTTCGAGTTCTAACTTGCCGGCTTCAACCTTGGATAGATCGAGAATGTCATTCAGCAAGGCCAATAACACTTTGCCGGAATTCAGGATGGTTTGGGCAAATTCGTGACGTTCCTGCTCTTCAAGATTGGGCATTAACAATAACTGCGCCATCCCCAAAATGCCGTTCATCGGGGTGCGGATTTCATGGCTCATGGTGGCTAGGAACCTGCTCTTGGCAACATTTGCAGCTTCAGCAGCCTCCTTGGCTTGAAGAATCGATTTTTCTGCCTCTTTGCGCTCAGTGATGTTGCGGGAGGAAGCATAAAGATAGTGGTGCCCATCAATTTCAATTCCCTTGGCATTGATTTCAACAGCGATCACTGAGCCATCTTTGCGGCGATGTAGGGTTTCAAACTGTTTGGCTGAACCGATAATTTCCCGAACGACTCGCACCAGCTCGGACTTGGGGATTGAGGCATCCCAGTCGCTGACGTTGAGCCGGAGAGCCTCTTCTTTTGTGTAGCCCAGCATGGTCGCAAAGGACTGACTGCATTCGACAATGTGACCGTTGTTGTCTAGCACATGAATTCCGTCACTGGCGGTTTCCAGAAGCGCGCTAAGGCGGGCGGTTTCCGAGAGCAGAGCATGCTCGGCTTGCCGGCGGAGCGTAATGTCGAGAATGAAAGAATAAAGCAGACTTCGCTGATTAACCTTGATGGGTCCGGAATGGACTTCGACGTCTCTGATTTCGCCGCTAGCCAGGCGATGTGGAAAGTAAAAACACTCCCTTCGCTCCGTATTGGCGAGCGCCATTTCCTGTTTAAGTTCTTCAGGATCAAGTGTGTTGATCTCTGAAATATTCATGGTTTTAAGCGTTGAGACGTCATAACCATAAAACCTAGCAGCCGCTTTGTTCGCGTCAACAATGGCGCCATCGCTGGGGGCAATCAGGAGCATTGGAATTTTGGAATACTCAAATAAGGTCCGATGCCGAGCCTCGCTCTGAATTAACTCCTCTTTTTGCCCTTGTATCCGGATAAACAGCAGGCCGATCCCTACTGAGAAAACCGCAGTCAAGACAATAACGATAGCGGAACGCTGCCGTTCGAGTGATTGCATTTTTGTAAGCTGAGCCACTTCAGTTTGTTCATTGACCGCAGCCACCGTGACCAATGGCCACTCTTTCAGATTGCGCCACGAAAAAACGAGAGGAACTTTGTCGACGACTGATAGCGTTCGGTACAAGCCGCTATTTCCAGGGGCGGATTGTAGGAAAGGGCGGTCAGGAGGAACCTTAGTTTGGAGCGCTTCCTCTAATTTATGCGTGCGCGCAATGAAGCTTCCATCGGAAGGACGAATGATGGCCAACAGGTCGGTTTCTGATAAACGCAGGGCCTGTAAACGCTCGGATAAAAATTCTGGTCGAAGCGGAATACCAATGACCCCTATGAACTGCTTGTTTTTCCAGATCGGGCGCGTCAATTGAATAAGTGGGGTATGGGCAATCCGTCCAGTAATTGGCTGGCTAATGAACAAGCGATCATCAGAATTGTCAGCATGAACGCGAAAATGCTCTCTGTCGGCAAAATTGAGCGGTGTAGAAGAGGGATGGACCTGTGCCGTGGTGTAGTTCAAATCTCCTGTTTTGCCAAACACCGTCACAAAAACCAACATTCCCTCGGGATATGAACTAATCGTGTCACGAACGGCTTGATCAAAAGCGCTAGGATTATTTACATAAACCTTTCGTAAATGAATGAGCGAGGAATCCACACTGCGTAGCGTGGCGTCCAATTGCTGGACAACGGCCTCGTTGAGCTGAACGGCACGCTGCTCAGTTCTTTCTTTGGCCTGTACAAGCGCCTCGGTATGACGCTTTTCTAAAGCATCCCAGTACAAAACCGAACCGACGCCCGGAACAAGGAGCATGGCTAGAAAAGAGAGGGTACGAAGTTGCTTGGTGTTAAAAAATTGCATTCTTGGCCGTCTTCATCAAATTGCAATAGTGGGTTGGTAACTTCGCCGGCCCCATAATCAGAAAACCGGATGATGCGAAATACTCTCGATTGTCTGCCCAACGAAGATTACATCAGTATCGAGAGGGTCTTGTCTACTCGTGCGCTAAACCCCGTCTTCCAGCCTATTGTGGATTTTCGGGCCAATGCTTTTTTGGGGTATGAAGGGTTGATTCGTGGGCCATACGGCACCCATCTACAACGCCCAGATCATCTTTTTCAAGAAGCCCAGTTGTTGGGTTTGGGACCTGAGTTGGAAGTGATGTGCCTTGAAATTTTGCTTGACCAGCATGCCGGCTCGTACATTCCTGGCCGCTTGTTTCTGAACGTCACCCCCAGTTTATTGCTTACGCCCTATTTACGAGCGGGGGTGTTTTCTGATCGTTTGAAAGACTTAAATATCAGTCCTTCGCGAATCGTGTTTGAACTCACTGAAAACCAGAAAATTACAGACTTACCTGGCGTTCTCGATGCGATTACCCATTACCGGAGCCAGGGGTTTCAGTTCGCCATCGATGATCTTGGGGAAGGTTTTTCCAATTTGCGGATGTGGTCAGATTTGCGGCCCGAATTCGTAAAAATTGATAAGCACTTTATTAAAGGCATTGCGACTGATCGAATTAAGTTCCATTTTGTTCGTGCCATGCAGGATCTTGCGGAAATTTGCCGTTCTTCTTTGATTGCCGAAGGGATCGAAACCGAAGCAGATTTTTTGTGTGTCCGTGACATGGGGATTTCCTGTTGCCAAGGATTTTTTGTGGCTCAGCCGGCTGCAGATCCTCCGCGTTTTGCTAATGCACAAACCATTGCTGCACTGTCTCGTCCTCGGCTTTTACGTGGAAGTGTTGTGGCTCAGGCAACTGCACCTTCGGCACGCAGTCTGCTGCGCGAATTGCCCGCCTTGTCGGTAACCGAAAACAACGATGCGGCGTTGGCTCATTTTACGAATGACGCACAGCTTGATGTGTTACCCGTGGTGCGAGGAGAGCAGCCTATCGGTATGTTGAATCGCCACGTTTTGGCTGATCGTTTTGCGCGGCCTTTTCAGAAAGAGTTATTTGGAAAACGGTCTTGTGACTTATTCATGGATCAAGCGCCGCTGATTGTCGATCAGACGGCAACAATTCAGGAACTGGCCATGATGCTGGCGTTGGCGCCGAAGCGTTATTTGCTCGACGGATTCATTATTACGGACAAGGGCCGTTATTTGGGTGTTGGCAGTAGCCACCATCTGATGGCGTTGATTACCGAAATGCAGATCAGTGCCGCGCGATATGCCAATCCCCTGACCCAGCTTCCGGGTAACGTGCCGACAAATGAGCATATTGATAGCATGCTGCAAAGTCGCTTGCCATTTGTTGCGGCCTATGTGGATATCGATAACTTCAAACCGTTTAACGATAACTATGGTTACCGTCGAGGTGATGACGTCATCCAGCTGTTAGGCCAAATGCTATTGGAACACGTTGATCCAACGCGGGACTTTGTTGGGCACATTGGTGGCGATGACTTTTTTGTGGTTTTTCAAAGCCCAGATTGGGAGCAGCGGTGCTGGGATATTATCGCCACCTTTGGCGAAGCGATGGCGACCCTCGTTGGCCAAGAAGATTATGCCAGTGGGGGCTATATGGCAGAAAACCGGAAGGGCGAAGTGGTTTTTCAGTCCTTACCAACCCTGTCAGCGGGGGCAGTTCGGGTACTTCCTGGTGAGTACGATTCACACCGCGAAGTTTCATCGGCTGCGGCCATTGCCAAAAAACAGGCCAAGAAGGCCCAGAAAAACAGTGAGGCTCAAAAACGGGGCGCAGTATTCATGGAAAGACGCCATGCCACGAGTTTGGTGAGTGTAGTGGGTGAAATTCCCTATTATCTAAATTGAAAGTTTATGTTGAAAAAAATAGTAGGCATTTCGATTGGGCGTTGTGGATTGCTGGCGATGATTTTAGGGCTTGGTCTAAGCAATCCTTTGATGCTGGCGTGCGCAGAAGAAGAGATGGCTGACGCCAAGTTCCAGACCACCTTTAACTGGCAGCGTCACCCCAGTTTCCGGGCTAACTACTCGGGCACCAATAGCCTGACCAATGCCGCAGAAAACATGTACACCTTTTCCACGACGGGCCATATTGGGATTCGCCCGTGGCAGGGTGGTGAGCTGTACTACAACGGGGAGGTTGTCGAAGGCGTTCCATTTACCCGCAATCTCGTGGGGATGGGGGGATTTACGAATGGCGAAATTACTCGGGCGGCAGGCGAAACACCGAAGTATTACAACCAGCGGTTTTTTCTGCGGCAAACCTGGAATCAGGGTGGCGGTACTGAGTCCGTAACGTCTGATTTCAATCAACTGGCCGGTATGGTCGACAAAAATAGATTCGTTCTGACGGTCGGTAATTTTTCAACACTGGACGTGTTTGACGACAATACGTATGCCAAAGATCCGCGTACTCAGTTTATGAATTGGGGTAACTGGACTTACGCAGCGTATGACTATGCTGCGGATGCCCGTGGTTTTGGCTGGGGATTTGCGGCGGAGTGGTATCAGGATGATTGGACCTATCGCATTGGTCGCATGACCGGGCCAGTTCGTCCCAATGAGCAGCAAACCGACTTCCAAATTGGCAAGCATTACGGCGACCAAATTGAAATTGAGCGCGCCCATACGCTCAATGAGCGCCCTGGAAAATTACGCGTTTTGTTTTGGCGCAACAAAGCCAATCTTGCCCGTTTTGATGATGCCTTAAGTTATCGCCTAGCGAATCCGGGAGCCGATGCTGAAACGATTTTTCAAGTTAGAAATGCAGAACAATTTAAGGTTGGTTTGGGGGTGAATATCGAACAGGAAATCAGTGATAACGTCGGATTCTTCATGCGAGCCATGAAGGTTGATGGACAAACTGAAACCTATGCCTTTACCGAGGTGGACGAATCGCTTTCAACCGGTGTACTACTCAAGGGCAAGGCTTGGCATCGGGAAAATGATGCGGTTGGCCTGGCCTTCTTAAGTAACGGATTATCCAAGGAACGTCGCCAATTCTTGCAGGCGGGCGGGATGTCTTACTTTATCGGCGATGGTGCGCTTAACTACCGCCCTGAAACCATTGTTGAAGGGTTTTATAGCTGGCAAGCGGCCAAGGGGTTCTGGATTACCGGGGATTATCAGCGCGTGTGGAATCCGGCCTATAACGCCGATCGAGGCCCAGTGAACATCTTTGCTGTTCGATTACACGCAGAGTATTAACGAAAGAGTGAAGTGGCATGTTTGAGGTAGCATAGCGGGCTGTTCAATCCACAAAGCCCCGCACTATGACCTCCTCCAAATACCCTGTTGTCCACGGCACAGAAGAAATTCTGATTAGCCTGTGTAATTCCGTTACCAAGGTGCTAACCACCGCAACTCGCCATGATGTCCGTTATTCCGGCATGGTTCAGCGAATTTCAAAGACCTGCCTCCGGCCTGACATCGGTTGTTTTGTTCTGTTTGACGGTGGGTTTTCCGGACTGGTGGTGATGAATTTCTCGGCTGATTCAGCCATGGAGATCTACTCCAGCTACTTGTTAAGTATGGGCATTTCTCAGGCTGAGCTGGCTATCTCGCATACATCTGACGAAGTTTGTAATGTCATGGGCGAGTTGATGAACCAGATCGTTGGCGACTTCACCAGCAAGGTGGATCGTGAATTACAAACACACATCACCCAGAATCAACCCAAAATGTTGGTGCTCAACAAGCAGGTGAATCTGAGTGTTGATGCCAATCTGGACAACCCTGAAGCCCGTCGCGTGACCTTCTACACCGGCAAGGGCAATATTTTCTACCTTGAGCTGTCAGTGGATCACACGGAGTTCATCCAGATTCAAGATTTTGAGGCCGAAGAAGCCCCTGATCCTGATGCCTTGATCGCAGAGGCTGCGGCGGCAAAAGGCAAGAAGGCAAAGCCTTCAAAAAACAAGGCCGATAAAAATAACGATAGCGACAGCGATGAGTTGTTGAAATCGCTGGGCATGTAATTTTTGCACAAGGTTTTTTTAATGCACCTCGAACGTATTCTCCATTCGCAGGGTTTTGGCACCCGCCGTTATTGTCGCCAACGGATCAGGGGTGGGTATGTGACCGTGGCGGGGCAGGAAGTGGATGACCCTTTTGCGGAATTTGACACCCTAAACCTCCCGTTTTCAGTCGATGGCATGGATACCCGTTATCAGGAAAAGGCTTATTTGGTGTTGAACAAGCCCGCCAATACGGAGTGTTCCCAAAAGCCAAAACATCACCCAAGCGTGTACTCACTCCTTCCTGGATACCTTCGAGAGCGGGGGGTTCAAGCAGTAGGGCGTTTAGACGAGGACACCACGGGTTTATTGGTACTGACCGACGACGGGAAATTTATCCATACCCTGACGTCGCCCAAGAAAAAAGTCGACAAGGTGTATGAGGTGTACCTCAAACATCCGCATACGCCTGAATTGTTGGCCGCCATGACCTCGGGTGTTTTGCTCCACGATGAGCCTGATCCAGTTGAGGCGGTGGCCTGTGTGGGGGTTGATAGCCACATTATCCATTTGACCCTGCGCGAAGGTCGCTACCATCAAGTTAAGCGCATGGTTGGGGCGGCTGAAAATCGGGTCGAAAGCCTAAAACGTATCCAGATTGGTTCTTACACCCTGCCCAAAAATCTGGCCGAAGGCGAATGGGTCTGGCTGGATGCAGCGGATCTTCTGCGCTTACAAAAAAATCCGGAAGAGGCTTCGTGACCCTGACCGAAATGCGCTACATCGTGGCAGTGGCGAAGTATCGGCATTTCGGCAAGGCAGCAGAAGCCTGCCATGTGAGTCAGCCAACACTGTCCGTGGCGATCAAAAAAGTGGAAGGCTTGTTGGGTTTCCCGCTATTCGAGCGGAATGCCAACGATATCCGTCTGACCCCTTCTGCTGAACCGATCATTGCTCAGATCGAGCGGGTGCTAGAAGAAAACGTCAAACTGGCTGAGTTGACCAGCGTAGGGAAAGATCCCCTAGTTGGTACCTTACGACTGGGCGTGATCTACACTATCGCGCCGTATTTACTACCGCAGTTTATTCCAGCACTTCACGCGCTTGCTCCAGCAATGCCCCTGTTTATCAAGGAAGACTTTACCCATAACCTGATTCCCGCTTTAAAACAGGGTGAGCTGGACGTGGTGATTCTTGCGCTGCCGGTTAATGAATCAGGCTTGGTTTCTCAGGGTTTATATGACGAAGATTTTCGCTTGGTCATTCCGGCATCCCACCCATGGGCAACTCTTCCGTCAGTGGCTTCCGATCAGTTGCATCACGAAGATTTATTACTGCTTGGACAAGGTAATTGTTTCCGGGATCAGGTGTTAGAAGCCTGCCCCAGCCTAAATATCCCTGATGGTTTGCAAATGGCTATTGAGGGCAGTTCGCTGGAAACATTGCGTCACATGGTGGCCAGCGGTGCCGGCATGGCAGTGATGCCGAGTACCGCCGCTGACCCGCTGGTAGGCAAGGAAGACCTGATTAAAGTATTGCCGTTTGATCAGCCTTCACCCCATCGGCGCGTTGGGCTGCTTTGGCGGGTGACTTACCCCCGCCCGCAAGCGATTGATTGCGTGAAAAACGCCGTTTTGGCTTGCCGGTTTAGCGGAACCCAAACGGTTTAGTTTTTGCTGCTGGAATCCAGTTAGAGAACCTCAAGCGGGATTTCAAACCAGAACGTAGACCCAACGCCGGGTTGACTCTTCACACCGGTCAGCCCATTCATGCGCTCAGCTAGCGAACGAACAATGGAAAGCCCCAGCCCTGTTCCGCCAAATTGCCGGGTATCAGAACTGTCCAATTGGGTAAATGGCTGGAAAAGATATTCAAGTTTGTCGGCCGGGATACCAATACCCGTATCAGTTACCGCAAACCTAAGGGTCGAAAATACTTGGTGATCGATAGTGGTCTCGTTTGTTTCCGACGCTTCAACAGCAACTGACCCATGTTCGGTAAATTTAATGGCGTTGCTGACAAGATTGGTCAGCATTTGTCGAATTCGGACGGGATCAGCGCTGTAGTGGCGTAGCGTTGGGCCGTTCCAAACAACGGACAGGCACAATCCTTTGGTGTGGGCATTCGCGCCCATCAGGGCGGAAACATCATCAAGGAGTTGAGCGGGAGAAACACTAGCGAGCACTAGATCCATTTTCCCAGCCTCTACTTTTGAAACGTCGAGCACATCATTAAGCAGGGCCAGCAGGGTGTTTCCCGAACTCAGAATGTTATGAACGAATTCGTTCTGCTCTTCCTGCGACAAACCGGGTAATAACAACAGTTGCGCCATGCCTAATACGCCATTCAGCGGGGTTCGGATTTCATGGCTGATGGTGGCTAGGAACTGGCTTTTGGCACGGTTGGCTGCTTCGGCACGCTCCTTTGCCTTGAGTAACTCCTCCTTACTTTGACGTAGCGCCGCTTCAGCTTCCTCCTGCTCTACTAGCTTACGCATCAGTTGCAGGGTGTTATGCGAAAGGGTTGAATAGATCGACAAAATGATGTCGATCATTGACCGGGTGGCACCCGTCATTCGCTCGGTAGCCTCGGCTTTTGCCTCATCCAATGATTTTCCAGCTTGGATGGCGGCAACAGCGTAGGCCATGAAACGATCCGTTTCAAGAATGTGCGATGCCAACCAACGAACCAGATAATCCAAGGCTTCTTCGGCAATTTGTCGTAGCGGTTTTTTGTCCTGCTGATCTTTGAGTAACTGAACCATGTCGACAAAACTGGCGTGAGTCGCCTGATGCTGAGCCGCCGCTTTATCATCAATAAAGTAACGATCCCAGATTTTCTCTTCAGTTTCGAAGTGATAAACCGTGTAGTCGATCAGCTCATCAAAGATGCTGTTTAGCTCAATGGTGTCAGAACGAAAAGCAACGTGGCTGGCGAGTTTGTTCAGCAGCAACACTAAGCGTTTGTGCTGCTCGTCGATTTCATCTATCCCGGTATTAAAATTGTCATCCCAGGGAAAGATGTCAATGGCGTTCATGGTTTAAGTCGCTTTTTTCTTAGCTGGGGCCTTGGCCGGTGCTTTAGGTTTTTTGGCCTCAAACTCAAATCCCACTTTGCCTTGATCGATTTTCAGGAAAGCGGAGAATTTTCGACGTGTCCGCGAAGACACAAAGTCCCTGAGTAAATCTGTTTTGCCCGTTGTGAGCAATTTAACCATTTGTTCCCGCTCAATCGGTTGTAGCAGGATGACTTTGCCAGAACGGAAATCGCAACCCTTTTCCGGGCTGACCGTTTTTTCACACACATAGGTATTGCCATGCTCAAACACGGGGCCTGCGCATTTAGGGCAATTCCCCAAGGGCGTTTGACCTGAAAAATCGATGGGTTCACCGTTGTCGTCGCCGCCTTGCGGCTGACCAAAATCAAACTCAGTTTCGTGTTTGTCGTTCAGTTTGATGCTAGCGGTAAAAGGCCGGCCCATTTTGTTGCGGAAGCCGATTAGCGGGCCAATGCTGCGTTCGCGCAACAAGGTGTCTACTTCAGCAGGTTCAAACTGACGACTGGCAACGATTTTCCAGGTTGCAAAGTCACAGTCCGAACACTGGAATTTTTTGTAAGTTTCACGAATTTGTCCGCCGCATTTAGGGCAGGGTGATTCGAGAACCCCAAAGTCACCGGGAATAGTATCACTGTCGTAACTCTTGGCTTGCTCGACGATACGACGGGTCATCTCGGCAATTTCAGCCATAAACTCAGATCGCGAAAACTCGCCTTTTTCAATGCGGCCAAGCTTCCATTCCCAATCACCGGTTAGCTCTGGTGAGGTCAATTCCTGAATCCCCAGCCCGCCCAATAGCGTATCCAGAGAAAAAGCTTTGGCGGTCGGTATTAGTTCGCGGCCTTCGCGCAGCACATACTGTTCGCCAATCAGATTTTCAATGATTTGCGCCCGGGTGGCCGGTGTGCCTAAACCTCGGCCCGCCATCGCGGCTTTTAGTTCTTCATCGTCAACCATCTTGCCAGCCCCTTCCATCGCGGACAGCAAGGTGGCTTCAGAATATCGAGGGGGCGGTTTGGTTTCGGTGGCTTTAACGTTCAGTTCTTCCGTGACCACTTGTTCCTTGGGCTCTACCTTCGGCAGATTACCTTCGTCACTTTCTTGGCCTTCTTTGCCATGAACTGCCAGCCAGCCCGGGCTAACCAGCACTTTGCCCTCAGTCTTAAAGGGTTGTTCTGCAACCCGGGTGATCCGCGTCGTGACTAAAAATTCGGCTGCAGGGAAAAAGACCGACAAGAAGCGCTTGACCACAAAGTCGTACAGCTTTTGTTCAGGTTCGCTCAGATTCTTCGGGGCCTGATTGGTCGGGATAATCGCAAAGTGATCCGAAATCTTGGCATTGTTAAAAATGCGTTTGTTCGGCACCACCCAGTTGCGAGCCAGAATCTGGTGTGCAAACGGGGCATAACGCGACAACAGCAGTTCATCGTGCCCCTTGCCAGCGCCCTCGCCGGTCAGCATCGACAGCGTTGATTTAACCGTCGGCAAATAATCTTCTGGCAAACAACGCGAATCTGTCCGAGGATAAGTCAGTACTTTGTGCTTTTCGTAGAGCGCTTGAGCAAGGCCGAGTGTCGACTTGGCCGAGAAACCAAAACGAGCATTCGCTTCGCGCTGAAGGCTGGTTAAATCGAATAACAACGGGGACATGCGTGTTTCTGGTTTGGCTTCTTCGGTAACGATGCCGGGCTGATTTTGCGCTTTGGCAACAATGTCAGCCGCTTCTTGTTCTGACCACAGACGATCAGCCCGAGCATGTTCATCATCCGCCTTGCCTTTGAAGCCCTCGCTAAACCATTTGCCCTTGTATTCGCCGTCCTTACAACCAAATAAGGCTTCAACTTCCCAGTACGGACGTGCCTTGAACTCGCGAATCTTCTTTTCGCGGGTAACCATAATGGACAGTGTTGGTGTTTGTACCCGACCAACGGTGGTCAGATGAAAGCCGCCGGTCTTGGAGTTAAACGCGGTCATGGCGCGAGTGCCGTTGATCCCAACCAACCAATCTGATTCTGAGCGGCAAACGGCGGCATCACCCAAACCCTGCATTTCAGCGCCGTTGCGCAAACGGGCAAAACCGTCGCGAATCGCGCCTTGGGTCATCGATTGCAACCACAAGCGCTGAACCGGCTTGGTGGTTTTGGCATGCTGGGCGATGTAATTAAAGATCAACTCACCTTCACGGCCCGCGTCACAGGCATTAACTAAGCTGGTGACATCTTTGCGTTTAATGAGCTTGGTGAGCAGTTTTAGCCGGGAGTGCGTCTTTTCAATCGGCTGCAAATCGAAGTTGGGGGGAATCACCGGCAGGTGGGCGAATGACCACTTCCCTCGTTTGACTTCATATTCTTCGGGGCAACGCAGTTCCAATAAATGGCCGACGGCAGAAGAAACGACCAACTCATCGTTTTCAAAATAATCGTCGTGTTTGGTTAGGCCTCCCAGTGCCCGCGCAATATCGGCGGCAACGGACGGTTTTTCGGCGATGATCAGTTTTTTGCTCATGTCGGGGAGGCGCTATTCAGTGAAAAGTGGCGGCGATGATAAGAGGGTTGCTTCGCGCTTGGCAAGGCAACAGATTTTTTGAGCGTAGCCTAAATTTACCAAAGCTTAGGTGTAATTCACAATCAAGGGGGCGTGGTCGCTAAACCACTGCTCCTTGTAAACGCTGGCAGCCCTTGCGGTGTCTGCAATACCGGGCGTCGCCAACTGATAGTCAATCCGCCATCCAACATTCTTGGCGCGGGCTTGTCCTCGGTTCGACCACCAGGTGTAACAGGCGTCGGTCGTGTCAGGATACAGCGTGCGATAGACATCCACCCAGCCCATGTTGGACAACACGTTGCCTAACCACGCTCGTTCTTCAGGCAGAAAGCCTGAGTTCTTCAGATTGCCCTTCCAATTTTTTAGATCAATTTCCTGATGAGCAATGTTCCAGTCCCCGCAAATAACCACTTCTTGGCCACTTTCCCGCAGCCGCGCCAATGTCGGCAGGAAAACCTCCATGAAGCGGAATTTGGCGTCTTGTCGTTCGGGTGACGAAGAGCCAGACGGCACATAGAGCGAAATAACGGAAAGACCTGGGAAGTCTGCTTGAACATAGCGCCCTTCCGCGTCAAATTCGGGTATCCCAAAGCCAATGGTGACCTTCTCTGGTTGCTGACGTGAATACAGCCCCACCCCGCTGTATCCCTTTTTCTCAGCGTATTGGAAGAGGCCGTGAAAACCTTTTGGGTTGAGCATTCGTTCGCTCATATCTGCCGCCTGCGCTTTCAGTTCCTGAACGCAAACGATATCGGCTTCCTGAGCTTCCATCCAGTCCAGAAAGCCTTTGGTGGTCGCTGAACGAATTCCATTGAGATTGGCAGAGATTATTTTCATAAGATTAAAAATGAAATGCTGACGTTTGTTTCCACTTTTCACATTCCTAATGCATCGCGGGTTAGAGATGAAACAGAACCCCTTTACGGGACTGATGAGTTCTACGACAAAGCCAATTTTAGTACCACTTGATTCAGATTTGCCGCAAACATTCACAGGCTTCAGGTTCAGTTAACAATCAACCCGTACAATCCTCAATCATCACCAACAAAGTTGAATTCATGATGTTTAGTTGCCGTACGATTTTTTGTTCGCTGATTTTTGTCATCACATTTATGGCATCTGGGCCGTCATTGGCACTTGAGCAAGGTGATAGTGCCCCTTCGCTTCAACTCGATGGCACGACTGAAAAAATTAGCCTTAGCGATTACAAAGGGAAACTGGTTTATTTGGACTTCTGGGCATCTTGGTGTGGCCCTTGCCGCCAATCTTTCCCTTGGATGAATGCCATTGAGCAGCAATATAAAGACCGTGGTTTCAACGTGTTAGCAATCAATGTAGATAGCAAAAAATCAGATGCAGAAAAATTTCTGGCTCAGCTACCTGTCGAATTTCAGATCGCGTTCGATCCCAAAGGAATTACCCCTAAAGCCTATGGTGTGAGGGGAATGCCCACCAGTTTTCTGATCGGTAGGGACGGCAAAGTTTTGTACCAACACATTGGCTTCAATCACACAGCCCAAGAAGAGCTTGAGAAATTGATCGAGCAACATCTGAAGACAGGGCAATAAGATGAAACTTTTTCTCCTCAGTATGGCATTCGCAGCTAGCTTGTCTGGCTGTGCCGTGATTGAACCTGTTCAACCGTGGGAAAAAGGCTATTTGTCCAAACCTGAAATGACCTTCGAAACAGACAAGCTGGACGCTGCTTTCACCGAACATATTTACTTCAGTAAAGAAGCATCTTCTGGAGGATCAGGCGTAGGAGGAGGTGGCTGTGGCTGCAACTAAAAACTCACTCCATGCCGCCATGTTGGCAGGATGCGGATGTGTCACCGCGCTCCCCGCAGGGGTTGTGCTGGCGGATACCATTCCTGAACGCGCGCAAATCAGCTTCAAGTATCTGGATTATCAGGACAGCCAACCCGGCCTAAAACGGATTGCGGTCAAAGCCCCCTCAACACTGCTGATGGTGCCATTTGCAGGTAACTGGGTGGTTGAAGGTGGCGTGATCGTCGACACGATTTCGGGGGCTACCCCGCTTTACCACAGCGAAAAATCCTCTGCGGCCCACATGAAGGATGAGCGGACAGGTCGCGACCTCAGACTAACCCGTTACTTCTCACAAGGTACGTTAACGATCAGCAAATCCTATTCGTCTGAAAGTGACTATTTATCGAACACACAGTCCATTTCGGGAACGATCAGCACGGAAGACAAGAACACCACCTTCAATCTTGGCGTTGGCCAAACTGATGACCGTATTGATGTGCCTTATTACGGTGTCGTCAATGAGAAGAAGGCAGTGACAGATTTGATTGTGGGTGTCACCCAAATTTTGACGCCGATAGACATTGTCCAAGTCAATCTGACCAAAAGCGATGGACATGGGTTTTATTCGGACCCTTATAAACAAGGGGAACTGGAATTTGGCAGGCCCCGGCACAAAGCAGGCACCGCGATTCTAGGACGCTGGAACCATCATTTTGTGGAAAGCAACACCACCCTACGCCTAAGCTATCGCTATTACGAAGACTCGTTTGACGTTCACTCACACACCGTCGGCGGGGAATGGGTTATTCCAACAGCGAATGATTGGATTATTACGCCAGCCCTTCGTTACTACACTCAGACAGCGGCTTTTTTCTACGCAGACCCCCAAAATGCCCCGCTCCCTACATTCAACCTGAGCAATCAACCCTATTTCTCGCAAGACCAGCGCCTCTCTGCCTTTGGTGGCCGCACGATGGGGTTAAAAGTAGCCCGAAAAATTGGCAAAGACTGGCTCGTCGATGTGAAGTATGAAGATTACGAACAACGGAGTGCCTTGGCACTATCGGGGAATGGCAGTCCGGGTATCGACACCTTCCGCGCCCGTATCTGGCAATTTGGCCTAACCCATTTCTTCTGATCCATGATGGATATTGTCACCGCTCAATTCCCGGCAATGGCCAGCCACTGCGAAGTTACGCTAGTAGCCGAGGACGAAACAAAAGCCAAACAAGCGATTGAATTAGCGGCTACCGAAGTTCGTCGGATCGAGCACAAATACTCTCGCTATCGCCCAGACAGCCTCATTAGCCAGATTAACCAAGCGGCTGGAACGGGGCACCGAACCTTGATTGATCCAGAAACCGCTTGGTTGCTGAGTTACGCCAATGCGCTCTATCAGGATAGTGACGGCTTGTTTGACATTACCTCCGGAAAACTCAGTCGTGCTTGGGATTTCACAAAACGTCTGGTTCCAACCGAGGCTGAATTGGTGTCATTGCGCTCGCTCGTCAGTTGGTCAGCGGTTGAAGCATCAGATACCCACATTTATTTACCCAAGATCAGCATGGAAATCGATTTTGGTGGATTCGGCAAAGAATATGCCGTTGATCGAGCCGCAGAAATACTGCTTAACGAAGGGTTCCAGTATGGCTTTGTTAATTTTGGTGGGGACGTTCGCGTATTGGGGCCACAACCTGATAACAGCCCTTGGCAAATTGGGATCCGAGACCCCAATCAAGCAACAGGATTGATTGCCAGCATCCCCATGCACGGCGGTGGTTTGGCAACCAGTGGAGATTACGAGCGTTTCTTCGAAATCAATGGACAGCGTTATAGCCACATCATTCATCCTAAAACCGGGATTCCCGTCAGTTTTCACCGATCTATCTCGGTAATTGCTGAAACAGCCTTGCATGCTGGCAGTTGTTCAACCATCGGCATGTTGATGGAAACCCCGCAACCTTTTTTCAAGCTTTACCCCATTCGATACTTAATCGTGAGCCCTGATGGCTCAGTCACCACACAATAGGAACGAAATCATGATGACTTACACCTCTTACGTTGCGACAGGTACCACAGGGAACGATACTTTCTACATCTCTAATCAGATGGCCTGGAATTCCTTCCGAAACAAATCCGTCAACGGCAGCAGCGGTACCGATGTATTTCAAATTGTTGATCCCGGCTACCTAAGCACTTTTAACGTTTCGTCTTCAAATGGAATTGTCATCATTGCCACAGCAAGCGCCAAAGTTTACCTAACCGGTTTTGAGAAAGTCACCTACAACGGCATAACCAAGTGGGAAGCTACTACAACGACAACACCCACTACACCGGGGAGTGGCAACGATACGGTTACCGGAACCGCTGTTGCCGATTCGCTCAATGGATATGCCGGCAATGACACCCTGACGGGGTTGGCGGGCAACGATACGCTCGATGGCGGAACAGGTGCCGATAGCATGGTAGGCGGTCTCGGCAACGACACTTACATTGTGGATAACACGGGCGATGTGGTTATAGAACTAGCCAATCAAGGCTCCGATTTAGTGAAATCAAGTATTTCGTTTACCTTGTCTGGAAACGTTGAGAATCTGACGCTCACCGACAGCACCAACATCAATGGTACAGGCAACGTATTGGCAAACGTAATCACCGGCAATTCTGGAAATAACGCACTGGATGGCGGGGCTGGTGCGGACACGCTGATAAGTGGGGATGGAAACGACACACTAATCGGGGGTACCGGTAAAGACGTCCTGACAGGCGGAGCCGGCAGTGATATTTTCCGGTTTGATGTTGCATTTTCCAACACGGATTTTGACACCATCACTGACTTTGTCAGCGGAACCGACAAGATTTCATTGAAGGCTTCTTTGATTGGCAAAATAGGAAGCACGGTAGAAAGTAGCGAATTTCTCATCAAAGGAACCGCTACTCAAACGGCAACTCACTACTTGATTTACGATAAAACCACCGGGTATCTCTCCTATGATGCGGATGGTTCAGGTGCTGGTGCAGCGATAAAAATTGTGCTGATAGGCGCCACATCGCACCCCACCTTGGTTTACACCGACTTTGTCATTGCTTGATGGATAACACCCATGCTTCGTTTCATTAAAGTTTTCATTCTGGTTCTGCAACTCATTCCTGGACTGTCTAGTGCCCAAGAATTCCTTGATCCGGCTGTTGCCTTCAAGCCGAGCTTGCGGGCCATTGACCGCCAAACGCTGGAAGTTCGCTACGAGATTGCCAAAGGGTATTACCTCTACCGTGACAAACTGAAAATCAAGTTGATTGATCCACCCAACAGCGTCACCTTGAGCAAACCTGAAATGCCGGCTGGCAAGCAAAAACAGGATGAAAATTTTGGTGCCGTTGCGGTGTTCTACAAAGAACTCAAAGCGACGATTCCATTACAGGGCAATACCGATGATGAAACGCTCAAGCTTTCTATAACCGCCCAAGGCTGTGCAGATGCTGGGCTTTGTTATCCACCACAAACCCAAATCCTCACCGTTAAATTGCCTGCCAAGGTTGCGGTACAAACCATAGAACCCTCGCCATCTCTTCCACCGCAAGTTGATGAAACTTCAGCCATCGCTGCCATTCTGTCGGGCAGTAGTCTAAGCGTCGCTTTGCTGTTTTTCTTCGTTGCGGGGTTAGGTTTGTCCCTGACACCTTGCATTCTGCCCATGATTCCGATCTTGTCCGGCATCATCGTGGGGCGTGGGCACACTGGTCGCTGGCATAACTTTGGCCTGTCGCTGGCCTACGTTTTAGGTATGGCAACCACTTACGCCATCGCTGGGGTTGCTGCCGGTTTAACGGGAACATTGCTCTCAGCCGCCCTACAAAATATTTGGGTTCTAGGCAGCTTTGCCTTGATTTTCGTCGCGCTGTCCTTTTCGATGTTCGGCTTTTACGAACTACAACTGCCTGCGAGTTTGCAAGGTAAATTGTCCGAATCCGCCAATCGCTTGCCCGGTGGTCAATGGCTGGGGTTATTCGGCATGGGTGCGCTGTCGGCGTTAATCGTCGGCCCTTGCGTCGCAGCGCCACTGGCCGGTGCGCTGCTTTACATCGGACAAACGGGTGATGCTGTGTTTGGTGGCACAGCCTTGTTCGTGATGGCCCTTGGCATGGGTGTTCCTTTGTTGCTAGTCGGTTTGTCCGCTGGTACTTTATTGCCCAAAGCTGGCCCGTGGATGGAATGGGTCAAGCGCTTCTTTGGTGTGTTATTGCTGGCGACCGCCGCTTGGCTGGTGTATCCCGTTTTACCTTCGATTACCGGTAACTCCAGCGCTTCACACCAATCTGCCCTACCTTTCGAGCGCGTACATACCGTCGCCGAACTGGAACAGAAACTGAGCACCGCTAAACGCCCCGTGATGCTCGATTTTTACGCCGACTGGTGCGTCAGTTGCAAAGAAATGGAGAAATTCACCTTCACCGACCCCAAGGTGCAAGCCGCGTTAAAAGAGGTCGTTCTGCTACAAGCCGATGTCACCGCCAACAGCACCGACGATGCCGCCCTGCTCAAGCGCTTCGACCTGTTTGGCCCGCCTGGAATTATCTTCTTTGACGCCAACGGGCAAGAAATTCGCAGTTTGCGCGTCGTGGGTTACAAAAATGCTGAAGCGTTTTTGGGGCCGCTTGGGAAGTGGTAGTAAAAGCCAATTTTCACTCTCCGCCCTCAATCACCACCATTTCAAAGTCCCCCTTGGAACTCCCGCATTCAGGGCAGTTCCAATCTTCCGGGACATCTTCCCAACGGGTTCCCGGCAAAATGCCGTGTTCGGGGTCGCCAACGGCTTCGTCGTAGATAAACCCGCAGGCAATACACAGATAAGTTTTCATGATGTTTTCCTCCTTATTGAGTCTGACCGCTTCCGTCCAAGATGGTTCGGTGTTCCAATCGACAGCATCTTCATCGAAGTTTCGGCAACCCCATGAAAAAGCTGCGCGCTCACTTTCTTCAGCACGTCCCATTTGAAGGACTTGGCAGTATTGAGCCTTGGTTACTCGCCCAAGGATATCAACTGACTAGCACCCGTTTTTTTGAATCAACCGAGTTACCGGCCACTAACGCTATCGATTTATTAATCATCATGGGTGGTCCTATGAGCGTTAATGATGAGGATAAATTTTCTTGGCTAACATTAGAAAAACAGTTTGTCCGCGAAGTTATCGCAGCCGGCATCCCCGTTTTAGGGATTTGTCTCGGCGCTCAACTTATTGCCAACGCGATGGGAGCAAGTGTTTTTCCTAATCCTGCCAAAGAAATTGGCTGGTTTCCCATTCATGCGGTGATCTCTGGCGCTAGTAAAGCTTTCAAATTTCCGGCAATGGAAACTGTCTTTCACTGGCACGGCGAAACATTTGATTTGCCGCCTGAGGCCATCCCGCTTGCCAAGAGCGAAGGTTGTGAGAACCAAGCGTTCCAACTGGGTGAATCTGTCATTGGGCTGCAATTTCACCTTGAAACAACGCCGGAATCAGCTAAGGACATCATCGCTCACTGCGGTGATGAATTAGTCTCTTCAAAATATGTGCAAACAGCGGAAGAAATCCTGTCCGCAAACACTGGTCACTATCAATCGATCCATCATTTGATGGAAAGCATTCTGAGCTTTCTGCAAAGAAGCACCCCAAACAGGAATCAAAACGCTTGAATCAACCCACACTAGAAATTTCTTGGGCCGAAAACGGCGAAATCCACAGCGCGTTATGGCGTTCTGAAAATGGATCGCCGCCACCCAAGCGAGTGCAGATTGCCGATGACACACTGACCGCTGATGCTGCGTACCGCTTGGCTTCTGAAGGCACGGCTTTGCTGTGGCGCGGGGATTACCAAAATGCTCGTCAGTTGTTGCAAGCGATGGCTCGGCGCATGGATCAGCGCGGCAAAGGCAAAAAAAACTCTGCGGCCCCCGAATTTCCAGCAGCCTTCCACCTTCACCGCCAAGCACAAGCGCAACGCGCCCGCACGCTGGGAATGCTGATTGTTCCGCTCAACGCGGATTACACCATTCCGTTGCGACGCGCTCAGGACGTAGCCCAAGCCTGCGAGGAAGCCTATGGTATTGCCAATGCTGAAACGCCGAGTTCCATCGATTCGATCGTTTCTCTACGTGAACTCCTCGGCATTATTGGCGCACACGAATGGCGCAAAAATGGGGTTCCTGTGAATGCGCTGGGCGGTAAGTCGATTCACCCGCATTACGGTGTGTTTTCACCTGTACGGGGTGAATACGTGGATTTGGTCGCTAACGCACCCTTGCCAGCGGCGGTGCTTAATGGTGGCACAGCGATCGACATTGGCGTTGGCTCCGGGATTTTGTCTGCCGTATTAGCCCAGTGTGGTGTCAAAAACATTATCGCCACCGACCAAGACCCGCGTGCTTTAGCGTGTTCCACGGCAAACATTCAGCGCTTAGGCTTTGCTCAACAAGTGTCAATTGTTGAAGCCAATCTTTTCCCAAGCGCTAAAGCTGATCTGATCGTCTGCAACCCTCCGTGGCTACCGGCCAAAGCCAATGCCGCCATCGAGTATGCACTTTATGACCCGGATAGCCAGATGTTGCGCGGATTTCTGAGTGGTTTGGCGGAACACTTGAACAACAACGGCGAAGGCTGGCTAATTATTTCTGATCTTGCCGAACACCTAAAACTACGCGGCCGCGAAACCTTGCTAGGATGGATTGAAGCTGCTGGCTTGACAGTTATTGACCGTATCGACACCCGACCCAAACATGGCAAAGCGTTTGATCGGGAAGACCCCCTGTTTAGCGCACGCTCAAAAGAAATTACGTCACTATGGCGATTGGGAGTATCTGGTTAACATGCTCCTGATTATCGATGAGCAATCACCACTACCCAACCAACGAGTACTGACCGGCTTCGTTACCACCAGCACAGGCTTTTTTCAGGCATTGATTTGCGCACCCGGCACACCGCCCACAGTCCAAGGTAACACCTAGATCGCGCCGTAAATCTTTCAGGGTTTTAGCGCCATCCCGCGCAGCCTGATGAATGTGTCGCTCAGTCACACCTTTGCAAATACATACGTACATAATCACCTCACAGGGCCTTGTTGAGAATCATTCTCACGCTATTGAGAACTATTGTCAACAACCAAATGCAGGCCTAAACTCAACTTGCTCGAACTCACTCAGGAGAAAATTATGGCTACCAAGAAAGACCAGACCCCGTCCATCGACATTGGCATCAACGCCACGGAACGCGGCAAAATCGTTAAAGGTTTATCGTCTCTGCTGGCGGATAGTTACACCTTGTATTTGATGACCCACAACTTTCATTGGAACGTCAAAGGGCCGCAGTTCAACAGCCTGCATCTGATGTTTATGGGGCAATACACGGAACAATGGAACGCGCTGGACATGATTGCTGAACGTATTCGCGCACTGGGTCACCCAGCACCGGGTACCTACAAGGAGTTTGTAAAACTAGCCTCGATCAAGGAGGTCGAAGGTGTACCCAAAGCTGATGAAATGGTTCGCCATTTGGTGGCCGCTCAAGAAGCCACTGCCCGTACCGCTCGCAAACTCTTCCCAGTGCTGGAAGCGGCTAATGACCAGCCGACGGCTGACCTGATTACCCAACGTTTGGAAGTACACGAAAAAACTGCTTGGATGCTGCGTAGCTTGTTAGAAGAGTAACTGAGCTCACCGCCAACAAAAAACCGCAGCCAGTTTCCCGAGCTGCGGTTTTTTTATTAGATGTGGGACTGTAGATAATTTGGCAACGTGACTTCCTTGATCAAACTCTGCTGTGTTTCCAGCCAGTCAATCGCTTCTTCACAGTGTTCCAGTAACTCTTCCAGCAAATCCCGGCTAATGTAATCCTGCCGTTCTTCGCACAAGGCGATGGATTCAATCAGCAGCGGACGTTGAATCTCGCGTTCGTAAGTCAGATCACCAGACAAGCATTCAACAACCTCTTCCCCAATCAGCAGCTTGCCGAGGTTTTGTAGGTTGGGCAGTCCTTCCAAGAACAGCACCCGCTCGATCACTTCATCCGCTTCTTTCATCACGCGAATGGATTGTTTGTACTGATAGTCCTTTAGCTTTTCCAGCCCCCAATGGCGGAACATACGGGCATGCAGGAAATACTGGTTAATCGCCGTCAGCTCGTTTTTAAGCACCTTGTTCAGGGCATCAATGACTTTCTTATCGCCTTGCATCACATTCCCCTTAGGCTGGATTACCGGACTTCATCTGGCTTTGCTGGTAATTCTGCAAGCCGACGAGTTCAATCAGGCGAATCTGTTTTTCGAGGAAGTAAGCGTGATCCATCTCGGTATCTTCGAGTTGAACCGCCAGCATGTCACGGGTCACGTAATCCTGAGCTTTTTCAGCCGCAGCAATGGCTTTTTTGAGTTCTGTGACGACGTGATATTCAACTGCTAGATCCGCCTTTAGCATTTCTGGAACATTTTCCCCAACGTCCAACTTGTCGCGCTTGGCCAGATTAGGTTTGCCTTCTAGGAACAGAATCCGCTGAATCAGGGCGCGGGCGTGTTGGCGCTCGTGATCGGACTCATGCAAACTTTTTTCTGCCAATTGAGGCAAACCAAAGTCTGCATACATCTCACCGTGAATCAGATACTGGTCAACCGCCGTCAACTCGCCCGTTAGCAAGCTGTTGAGGATGTCGATAATTTTTTTGTCGCCTTTCATGTGTTTCTCCTAGATACAGTGGGAAAGTCTAGCTGGCTGGCAAAACGCGGCTGGCTGGCGAGAGAAGTCCATTCTAGGTCGGCAAGACCGTTCGATCAACAACCCGCCGCAGTACAAAACTGGTGTGGACCCCGGTAACCCCTTGGATACGAGTAATTTTGTTCAGCAACAGATCCTGATACGCATCCATATCCTTAATCACCACCTTGAGTTGGTAATCCGACTGTTGCCCGGTAATCAGCAAACATTCCAGTACTTCGGGAATATCACCAATGGCCATTTCGAGATTGGCAAATCGTTCCGGCGTGTGTTGATCCATCGAAATACCAATCAGCGCCATCAAGCTCAGGCCCAATTTTTTAGCATCCAGCATAGCCCGATAGCCGGTAATCAAACCGTTTTCTTCCAGCATTCGCACCCGGCGTAAACAAGGTGATGGCGATAGCCCAATCCGATCCGCCAAATCCTGATTACTGATCCGCCCATCGGTTTGCAAAATAGCGAGAATTTGCTGGTCAAATCGATCAAGTTCCATTTTATTGCTCACGATAATTACATCAAGCAATTATCTACCAAATATAGCCAAATTTTAGAGCAATAACGCAAGCACCTGCCAATCACATTTCTCTAAAATTCTTCCATCAAAAAATAATTCAGGAACAGCACCATGTTACAAAACCCCAGCCAGAAATACCCGGCATTTGCTCCGATTCAACTCACGGACCGCCAATGGCCAAGCCGCGTCATCGATAAACCTCCTGTTTGGATGAGCACCGATTTGCGCGATGGTAATCAGGCTCTTTTTGAGCCGATGAACGGCGACAAGAAGATGCGCATGTTCAAGATGCTTTGCAACATCGGGTTCAAGGAAATTGAAGTGGCTTTCCCTTCTGCCTCGGAAACCGAATTTAATTTCGTGCGCAGCCTGATCGAAGACGGCCACATTCCTGACGATGTATCCATCGAGGTACTCACCCAAGCCCGTGAACACTTGATCCGCCGTACGTTTGAATCACTCAAGGGGGCCAAGCAAGCCGTGGTGCATGTCTACAACGCCACCAGCAAGACCTTCCGCGAAAACGTTTTCGGGATGAGTAAGGCCGAAGTGGTCAGCATGGCCGTCGATGCGGTCAAACTCATTCGCCAGCTTGCCGAAGCATTGGAAAAATCTGATGGCACCAAAATCACGCTTGAATACAGCCCGGAACTTTTTACATCCACTGAACTGGATTTCGCACTTGAAGTCTGCGATGCGGTGACCGCCGCTTGGGGCGCAACGCCTAAACGCAAGGTGATTCTTAATCTTCCGACCACCGTTGAAGTGGCTACGCCGAACATCTACGCCGACCAGATTGAATGGATGCACAAAAACCTTGCTCGCCGCAACAGTGTTTTAATTAGCCTTCACCCACACAACGACCGTGGTACTGCTGTTGCTGCCGCCGAGCTTGGTTTGATGGCGGGCGCTGATCGCGTGGAAGGGTGTCTTTTCGGCAACGGAGAACGCACCGGCAACGTCGATTTGGTTACGCTTGCGCTGAACATGTACACACAAGGCGTCAATCCCGGTCTCGACTTTTCGGACATCAACGCCATTGCCCGTACCTTTGAGCACTGTACCCAGCTTCCGATTCACCCCCGTCACCCTTATGTCGGGGATCTCGTTTTCACGGCCTTCTCCGGTTCCCATCAGGACGCAATCAAAAAGGGATTTTCTGCCCAGAAAGCGGATACCACATGGTCCGTGCCCTACCTCCCCATCGATCCGGCTGATGTGGGACGAAGTTACGATTCGGTTATTCGGGTTAACAGCCAATCCGGTAAAGGTGGCATCGCCTATCTGATGGAAACCGAACACGGCGTGGTGATGCCACGTCGTTTACAGGTCGAGTTTTCTAGCGTTGTCCAACAACACACCGACACACACGGCGGCGAAGTGAGTGCTGATGAAATTTGGCGTCTTTTTTCAGAAACGTACTTGGAATCTAGTTGTCCGGTTCGTTACTGCGCACACCATCTGTTTGAACAGGGCACTGACCAAGGAATTCGTTTAACGGTTGAAATTAACGGCCAGCAAAAAGTATTGAACGGCGAAGGTAACGGCCCAATCAATGCCGCCGTCCATGCTTTGCAGAGCGCGGGAATTGAGATTCAGGTGCGCAGTTATGAAGAACGCTCGATGGTTCCCATGGGTAAAGATGGTAACGCCCGTGCTTGCGCGATGATGGAGGTTGCTGGCGCCCATACCGGTGACGTCTATGGTGTCGGGGTCGATAGCAATATCGTCACCGCCTCCCTCAAGGCTCTAATTAGCGGTATTAACCGGGCAGCCTAAGTCATGCATCCTGTTTCATACCCATTTAACAAGCATCCGGCTGATCAAACCTGGATTCCGATCAATGAGGATATTTTCTGGGTTCGTTTACCGCTGCCCTATGCGTTGGATCACATCAACGTTTGGTTGATCCGTGACGGAGATGGCTGGACGCTGGTTGATACCGGATTTTCCCTACCGGAAAGTCAAGCGGCTTGGGAAGTTTTGCTGGGTCAGCTCAATGGGCCAATAACCCGCATCATCGGAACCCATTTCCATCCTGACCATATCGGGCTAGCTAAGTGGCTTCAGGACAAAACGGGTGCCAGCCTATGGATGACCGCAGGGGAATACCTGACCGCCCATTGCGTATACCAAGAAGTAGCTGGACACGGGCCAGCGGCGATGCTTAAACAATTCGAAAAGCACGGGCTTGATGAGTCACGACGGGAAGCCCTCCGCCAACGGGGTAATGGCTACAAACGGGGAGTCGCCGATTTACCCAAGTCCTATCAGCGCATCATCGGTCATGAAAATATCACGATTGGTAAGCATAATTGGCAAGTCATTGTCGGATATGGACATTCCCCAGAGCACGCAGCACTTTACTGCCCAGAGATGGGCGTGTTAATTTCCGGGGACATGTTGTTACCCAGAATATCAACCAACATTAGTATCTTTGCGGTAGCCCCGCTGGATGATGCGTTAGAGCGTTATCTAGCGTCACTGGAGTGCTTTGTGGCGCACTGCCCCGAAGAAACGTTGGTGTTGCCTTCACATGGTTTACCGTTTTATGGCATTCGAAACCGCGTGTCGGCATTACAATCTCATCATGCTGAGAGACTTGGCTTGCTTGAGGAGAACTGTCAGGTGTCACAAACTGCTGCATCCTTGCTTGAAACCTTGTTTCCGCGTGCGCTGGATACCCATCAGCTTGTGTTTGCCATGGGCGAAGCTATTGCACATTTGAACCATCTTGAAAATTCTGGCCGGCTGATCCGAAACATCAGTGCCGACGGAGTCCATCGTTTTACTGTCCCAAACACCGCATCCTGAGAAAGGGAATTTTAATGTCGCAAGCTCCTGAGCAAAATGCTCTGCCCAACCCCGCCGAACTGGCAAAAACTTACGCTGATGTCGCTCAACGCGCCGCTCGCATCATCAATCAGTTTATGGAAAAACAAAGTGCTTCTGGTTTTTCCGCCCCATCCGATGAACTCGGTGTAGCCCGTGCATTTATGGACATGTCAGCTCGCCTGCTGGCTAACCCCTACAAATTAGCTCAAGCCCAGATGAATTTCATGTGGGATTACTTCTCTCTGTGGCAAAACTCCACCATGAAGATGCTGGGGATGCCGGCCCATAGCGTAGCGGCCCCGAAAAAAGGGGATAACCGCTTCAAAGATGAAGACTGGGAGCAGCACTTCCTATTCGATTTCGTTAAACAAAGTTACCTAGTCGCAGCACGCCACATTCACGATACTGTTTCTGATGTTGATGGCTTGGATGAAAGTGCACAGCAAAAGGTGAACTTCTTCACCCGCCAATACATTGACGCGCTGTCTCCCTCCAACTTTGCCCTGACTAATCCAGAAGTTTTCCGTGAAACGGTAAAGAGCCACGGTCAAAATCTGATTAAGGGTCTCGATAACCTGTTGCAAGACGTTGAGAATGGTGACGGTCAACTGCGCATCCGCATGACTGATACCTCTGCCTTTGAAATGGGCAAGAACGTAGCCACCACACCGGGCAAGGTTGTTTTCCAGAATGAACTATTCCAGCTGATTCAGTATTCCCCGACCACCGAAGAGCAACATAAACGCCCCTTCCTGATCGTGCCACCTTGGATTAACAAGTATTACATCCTTGATCTGCGCGAGAAAAATTCCATGGTTAAGTGGGCAACTGACCAAGGTCACACCACGTTCATCATGTCTTGGATCAACCCTGACGAAACGATGGCCAATAAGAATTTTGAAGACTACATGCTGTCCGGCGCGCTGGAAGCGGTGAATCAAGTCGAAAAGATTACCGGTGAAAAATCCATCAATATGGCGGGTTACTGCCTTGGTGGGACGTTGCTGATGAGTACCTTGTCCTACATGGCCGCCAAGAAAGATAAGCGCGTTCATTCAGCTATTTTCTTCACCACGATGCTGAATTTTGCTGAACCGGGCGAGCTGGGAATTTTCCTAGACCCTGATGCGGTTGCTGGTATCGAAGAACGGATGAAGGAAAAGGGTTACCTTGAAGGCTCAGAAATGGCCACCACCTTCAATATGCTGCGTGCCAATGATCTGATCTGGTCATTTGTGGTGAACAACTACCTGATGGGTAAACAACCCTTCCCGTTCGACTTGCTCTACTGGAACAGTGACTCCACCCGCATGCCAGCGGCGATGCATAGTTTCTATCTGCGCAACATGTATCTGGACAACAAGCTCAAGGATGCTGGCGGGATTACCCTAGGCGGTGTGCCAATTGACATCACCAAGGTCAAGACTCCTTGTTACTTCATCTCAACGATTGAAGACCACATCGCGCCTTGGAAGAGCACCTATATGGGTGCTCGCCTGCCTTCAGGCCCAACCAAGTTTGTGCTTGGTGGCTCAGGGCACATTGCTGGTATCGTCAACCCACCAGCAGCCAACAAATATGGCTACTGGACCAATGATGCGACCGATGGCAATCTGCCTGAAGATCCAGAAGAATTCCTCTCTGGTGCAACGCAGAATCCTGGTTCTTGGTGGACGCATTGGAGTGCTTGGGCGACCAACGGCGACAAAAAGGTTCCTGCTCGGGTTCCTGGCGCAGATGGCACCCCGATTATTGAGGATGCACCCGGCTCTTACGTTAAGTTCCGTCTGGATACCCAGAAAAAAGAAGCCAAGTAATCTTTAGGTAATTTGCTTATTAAAAAGGACGCGGTGCTTATTGGCCGTGTCCTTTTTTACATTCCTAATCAGCGGAATACAAAGAATGGTTTGTTGCCAAACTCCCGCTGAACCCGTTGTGCCGCTTCTTCTGCCTGCGCGCGCGTGGTGAAAGGACCCATCTGTAACTTGTGGAGATTGCTCACCGAAGCGATTCGGATAGGTTGAGACGACCACTCCATTTCTTGCGATAGGTGATTTCTTAGGTTGTCCGCATTATCCCGGTTAGCAAACGCCCCAAACTGAAGGTAAACCCCAGCAGGGAATGTCTGGTCAATGGAAGTATCTGGCACTTGTGCCACCACTGGTGGCAAGGAAACAGGGCGGGTAGGCGGTACACCCGTGCTGGCATAACTGGTGCCGGGAATAATGACCTCAATATCGACTTCACTACTGCCATTACCGATGTAACCGAGCTTGTGAGCTGCCGTATAGGATAGGTCGATGATGCGCCCTGCGTGAAACGGGCCGCGGTCATTGACGCGCACCACCACACTACGCCCGCTCGATAGGTGCGTTACTTTGACATAAGAAGGTATTGGTAGCGTTGTATGGGCGGCAGTCATCCCAAACATGTCGTAAATCTCACCATTAGACGTTTTTTGACCGTGGAATTTTTTGCCATACCAACTCGCCAACCCTCGTTGACGAAAAGGCTGCAAGGAAGTCAGTGGCTGATAGTCCTTGCCCAAAACGTTATAGGGTTTTAATGCAGGCTTATGTAGCGGTTCCCATTTAGGAACGGCATCAGGAATATCGTCCAGATTTACCGGGATTTCATCCCCTGGGCCATCGTCCTTGTAATAACCCCCACCTTTTTTAGCCGGTATCGTTTTACGGGTTGCTGACGAGGAAGCCGCTCCTGCTCTAGCTGCATCCGGACCGCCGCTAACAGGTGCAACGGTCTGACTACCGCAAGCCGCTAACACGCAAGCTGCTAACGTAGATAAGGCTACCGAGAAACGCTTATTCATTAACGTTTCACCAATAGACGGTGGGTATGAATGCTCATCAAAACACCCACCCCAAAGAACAAGGTCACCAAGGCGGTTCCGCCATAGGACATAAATGGTAACGGCACACCCACCACCGGCAAAATGCCAGAGACCATGCCCATATTCACAAAGGCATAGGTGAAGAACATCAGGGCCATGCTACCGGCCATTAAACGGGAGAAAACCGTTGAGGCTGCAACGGCAATCATCATGCTTCGGCCTATCAGCAAGGTATAAAGCACGGTCAGCACAAGATTCCCCAACATTCCCCATTCTTCGGAGAACACCGCAAAAATAAAGTCAGTGTGCTTCTCAGGAATGAATTCCAGGTGGGTTTGTGTGCCATTGAGCCAGCCTTTACCAAAAAATCCGCCAGAACCAATCGCAATGGTGGATTGAATGATGTGGTACCCAGAACCTAATGGGTCGGTTGAGGGGTCAATCAAGGTCAAAATCCGCTTCTTCTGATAGTCGTGCAACATTCCCCACAGGAAAGGCATGGCCGACGCGCCGGCAACAACTAAACCGATAATAATCTTCCAAGGCAAACCAGCCAGAAAAATGACATAAAACCCAGCGGCACCCACCAGCAATGCAGTTCCCAAATCAGGCTGTTTGGCGATTAACGCAAACGGTACTAACAGTAGCAGTGCCGCAATCAGGTAGTGAATCAAACCTCGGCGGTTTTCCTGAATATGGAAATACCACGCCAAGGTGAGTGGGACAGCCAGCTTCATCAGTTCAGAAGGTTGAATCCGGGTAAAGCCCAACGATAACCAACGTCGCGCACCATTAACCTTAACCCCAAACAAAAACACCAATATCAGCAGAAAGATCCCTACAACGTAAAGTGGAACAGCGAGTGACATTAGCTTATGCGGTGGAATACGGGCCACCGTCCACATAATGACCATCGCCACCAGCATATTGATAAATTGCCCAGAAGCCTTGCTACCGTAGCCACCTACATAAGTGGCCGAAAATACGGTCATCAAGCCTACCGCCATAATGCCTAAAGTAATCAACAGAAGCGGTGGATCAATGTGCACAAATAAGCGGCGACGCCAAGAGGCCAATAACTCAGCAAAATTCATTATTGCCCCCCAGAATCGGCTGGATCGGTATCCGCCTCGATAGCGGCCGAATCCTCAAGAGCTGCCCCTTCAGGGACTTTACCCAGCAAATAATAGTCAAAGATCATTCGAGCAATCGGCGCTGCTGACTGGGCTCCAAACCCACCGTTTTCAACTAAGATGGCGACCGCAATTTTGGGTTGCTCTACCGGAGCAAACGCAATAAAAAGTGCATGGTCGCGCAGATTTTGTTTGATCGCTCCGGCCTTGTAATCAGAGCCTTTTAAAGAGAAAACCTGAGCCGTTCCCGTTTTCCCCGCAGCTTCGTATGCAGCCCCAGCAAATGCTCGGGCACCCGTCCCCGTTTTATTGACATCGACCATGGCTCGCTTAATCACATCGATATTCTGGGGTTTGAATGGCAAGGTTTTGGTCGGCTGAGGTTCGATAAAACGCTTCTCCCCTGTTTTCGCATCGGTGACATAACTGACCAAGTGTGGACGGAACATCACCCCATTATTGGCAATCGTCGCAACCGCTTGAGCAAGCTGGATCGGGGTGTAGGCGTTGTAGCCTTGGCCAATACCGATAGAAATGGTTTCGCCGGCGTACCATTTTTGCTGCTCAGGTTTTTTGAAACGCTTTTGCTTCCAAGCTGGTGATGGCAGCACACCCTCTGACTCACCCTGAATATCAATACCGGTACGCTGCCCTAAACCCAATTCACCCATAAACTTGGCAATCGCTTCAATCCCCAAGTCATTCGCCAACATGTAGTAGTAGGTATCACAGGAGTCGACAATCGACTTGTGCATGTTAACTGTTCCATGGCCACCCTTTTTGTCATCCCGAAACTGATGATTACCAAAGTTGTAATAACCGGGGTCATTGATGGTCTGAGCGGGTGTCCTTTTTCCCAATTCCAGTGCGGCAAGCGCCATGAATGGTTTGAAGGTTGAACCCGGGGGGTAGGCACCATTCAGCGCCCGATTCAGCATCGGTTTATCACCCGAGTCGTTTAGGTCTTTCCAGTTATCCACTGAAATTCCGTCGACAAACATATTGGGATCATAGGTCGGCATAGAAACCAGCGCTAAAACCCCACCGGTAGATGGCTCAATAGCGACCAGCGCGCCCCGACGTTCACCAAACGCCTTTTCGGTAATGGCCTGTAGCGTGGCATCAATGGTCAGCGTCAGATTGTTGCCTGAAATAGGCGGCCGACGGTTTAACGACCGAATAGCACGACCGCCCGCGTCAATTTCGACTTCTTCGTAGCCCGTTTGCCCATGTAATTCAAATTCGTAGGACTGTTCCAAGCCAGTTTTGCCAATGTAGTCCGTCCCTTTATAAGCCAGCGTCTTGGCCTGATCCGCCAACCAAGTCACATCTTTATCATTTATCCGACCGATATAACCCAGCGCATGGGACGCCAGAGAGCTATGGGGATATTGGCGGAATAATCGGGCCTGCACTTCCACACCGGGGAATCGGTAACGATTCGCGGCAAAACGTGCAACTTCTTCTTCGGTCAAACGAGCGCGGATAGGAATGGACTCAAAGTTCTTCGCATCCTGAATAATCCGCTTAAAACGCTTACGATCTTTAGCCTGAATATCAATGATCTCTGCCAACTGATTGATCGTTTCTTCCAGATCCTCAATCTGACTTGGCGTAATTTCCAGCGTAAAGGCGGAATAATTCCGGGCCAATATCACGCCATTACGGTCAGTAATAACGCCACGATTAGGAATAATGGGGACCAGCGATATTCGATTTTCTTCAGCGCGCGTCGTGTAATAACCGTGCTGAATCACCTGAAGATAGAGAAATCGCCCGGTCAGAATCAAAAAACAAAACAGTACCAGCAAGGCCGCTGCACTGAGGCGACGCCGGAAAAGCTCGTGGTCACTATCGGGATTATGGAACTCACCCATGGCAACAAATGCAGCTCGGATAGAAATACATCAAATCGGGCGCGTTTCGTCCCGCTCGTGCGGGCGTAATTGCGGCAAGAGCAGCAGGATTGTTGCCGGCATCCATAACAAGCTGCTGATAAATGGAGAAATAAAATAGCTCCAATGGGGGAAATCATCACCCGCAATGGAGCGGACAATCGCCTGAACCAAAGGCACCAAAATCAACAGCGGAAGAACGTGAAGCCCTTGCTGAGTCAGCGGAAACCATTGAACCCGGCGGGAAACAACTGCGGCACCAAAAGTCAGAAGCACATAGGCCAATGCGTGCTGACCAAGCACTGCTGCATCAGCCACATCCATCAGAATACCCAGCACAAAAGCCCAAGACATCCCAACCAGCCGAGACTCCCGGATTGTCCAGATACACAAAATCAGGGCTACCCAATCCGGCATGATCGGCCACTGACTTGGGGAGAGAAAATTGAACAACAACGCTAGCAGCAGGCTGAACCAGACATACATCAACTGGGCTGGCCGTAGAATTTGCTCGGAACGATTGTGAATCTGCATGGTTATTGTGATTCGTGATTATCGATGTCGGCGGGATTTGGGGGTTATCGGCGTAGGCTCAGGTGGGCGTTCTGCCAATTTGATACGCGGACGGAGAATGACCACCTCACCGTGGCTTTCTGCTCCCGTGACCGGGGTACAAATAATCCGGGCAAAAGCATAGGCAGTTTCACGCTCAATCCGTTCAACCCGTGCCACTGGGAAACCCCCAAGATAAACCCCATCAATCCCGGAGGTTACCAGCATGTCACCCTCAACCACATCAACATTGGAAGGGAGATAACGTAATTCCAACTGGCCATTTCCCAAACCAAAAACAACCGAACGCTGACCTGTCCGTAGAACCTTGACGGGAACAACCTGATTCTTATCCGTGACCAACGTGACTTCGGAACCAAATGGAAATACTCGGGTGACTTGACCAATCACCCCTTGTTCAGAAATGACTGGCAAACCAGGGGTAATGTCATTTTCCAAGCCCCGATCAACAACGATTTTCCGGGAAAATGGATCTCGGGCAGCATACAGAATCGTCGCCACAACACCGCGACCCTTCTCTCGTTCTTGCAGATCCAACAACTGGCGCAACCGGGCGTTCTCAGCTTCTAGGGAAGCTACCCGCAAGTTACTGGCTGCAACCTCAAGTTCTCGCTGATGCAGACTCTCGTTTTCAGCCTGCAACGTTTTGACGCTAACGATGTAATCACTGAAACCTCCCAGTACCGCAGCTGGACTTTGGGCCAGCCGTTGAACCGGGTAAACCAGCGTTTGGGCAATTTGGCGCAAAACTTCAAGGCTGTGAAATTTTAGATCAAGAACGACCAGCGCTAAAGAAAGCGCACAGTAAAAAATAAGGAGGGCCAGCGGTGCTGGCCCACGCTTGAAAAATGGGGGAGGTGCGTGGTCTATGCCAGCCATTAGTACCAATCAACCATTAACGACCACATCACCCTTAGCGAAAAACCGGTTCATCTTATTCAGATGAGAAGATGGAACCCAGACTATCCATTTTTTCCAGTGCCATCCCTGAACCACGGGCGACACACGTCAACGGATCATCAGCCACCACCACGGGCAAGCCAGTTTCTTCCATCAGCAAGCGATCCAAATCCCGCAGTAAGCCACCACCACCGGTCAACACTAAACCACTTTCAGCAATATCAGCCCCCAATTCTGGAGGCGTCTTTTCCAGCGCTGATTTCACGGCCGAAACAATTTGATTGAGCGGATCAGCCAAAGCTTCCAAAATTTCGTTGGAAGAAATGGTGAATTTACGAGGGATACCTTCAGCCTTATTGATCCCGGAAACTTCCATTTCCTTCACTTCCGCCCCGGGGAAAGCTGAACCGATATTTTTCTTGATGTTTTCAGCGGTATTTTCGCCGATCAACATACCGTAGTTGCGGCTGATGTAACTAATAATCGCTTCGTCCAGCTTGTCACCACCGACACGAACAGAACCAGAATAGACCATGCCGCCAAGAGAAATCACGCCCACTTCGGTCGTGCCACCACCAATATCCACCACCATCGAACCCGTCGGCTCAGACACGGGCAAACCCGCACCAATCGCTGCGGCCATCGGCTCTTCAATCAGGTACACCTGACTGGCACCGGCACCTAGGGCAGATTCACGAATCGCACGGCGTTCAACTTGTGTTGAGCCGGAAGGGACACAAATGATGATACGAGGAGAGGGCGCCAACAGGCGAGAGTCGTGCACCTTCTTGATGAATTGCTTGAGCATTTGTTCAGTTACCGTGAAGTCAGCAATCACGCCGTCCTTCATCGGGCGAATCACGGTAATCGCACCGGGTGCTTTACCGAGCATTTCCTTAGCTTCTTGCCCTACTGCCTGAATCGTCTTCTTGGCATTAGGCCCGCCTTCCATGCGGATCGCTACAACTGATGGCTCATCTAGGACAATGCCGCGGCCACGCGCGTAAATCAGGGTATTAGCGGTACCCAAGTCAATGGCTAGATCATTTGAAAAATAACTACGCAGAAAACCAAACATACGAGAACTCCGCTTTACGCTTCGGGGTGCGGTGAATAAAGCTTTTATGATACCTTATCTAGGCACTCGGTTCACAGCTTATTGCTATGCAGCATTTTTGACGAGCTCAAGCAAAAAGCCCAGCCGGCCTCAATTTCAGGATTATTTTCACCCATGTCACTTACGCTCGAACAGGTTCAACGCGTGGCGGAGCTTGCCCGTATTGAAATTAGCGACCAGGAAGCCCTGGCCACTCAAAACCAACTCAATAATATTTTTATGCTCATCGAACAGATGCAGGCGGTGGATACCACGGGGATCGAACCCATGGCCCACGCTCAAGATCTGGCGCAACGATTACGGGTTGATGCCGTAACTGAAACTAATCGCCGCGAGGCTTTTCAGGCTGTCGCGCCAGAAGTTGAAGCCGGTCTTTATCTGGTTCCAAAGGTGATCGAATGATTAACAGCAGCCTCAAAGCCCTCTCGCAGGCACTTGCGAACAAAACGATTTCCAGCATTGAATTAACCCAACTTTTTCTGGGTCGCAGCCAAAAACTGAATCCTGAGATCAATGCCTATATCACCCTCAATCCCGAAAAAACGCTGGCTGCGGCTAAAGCGGCTGATGCTCGCCTTGCGTCCGGGACTGGTGGTTTGCTAACCGGTATTCCGATTGCTCAAAAGGATATTTTCTGTACCGAAGGCTGGTTAACCACCTGCGGCTCGAAGATGTTGTCCAATTTTGTTTCTCCCTACAGCGCCCATGTGATTGAGCAGATGGAAGGCCGGCACGGCATGGTGTCGCTGGGCAAAACGAATATGGATGAATTCGCCATGGGTTCTTCCAACGAAACGTCTTATTTCGGCCCGGTGAAAAACCCTTGGGATCGCCAACGGGTGCCCGGCGGCTCTTCGGGAGGCGCGGCAGCGGTAATTGCTGCGCGCATGGCGCCCGCTGCAACCGGCACTGACACCGGCGGCTCTATTCGCCAACCAGCAGCCCTGTGTAACCTCACCGGCCTGAAACCCACCTACGGCGTCGTTTCCCGCTACGGCATGATCGCCTTTGCTTCGTCACTCGACCAAGCCGGCCCGATGGCCAAAAGTGCCGAAGATTGTGCGCTGCTCCTGAATAGCATGGTGGGGTTTGACGAACGCGACTCAACCAGCTTGGATCGCCCAGTCGAGGACTACACCACTCAACTCAATACCGACGCCGGCAACAAACCCCTAAGCGGTTTACGCATTGGCCTCCCGAAAGAATTTTTTGGAGAAGGTTGCAATGCCGAAGTAATGGCAAAAGTTCAAGCCGCTTTGGACGAATACCGCAAGCTGGGCGCGGAAACAGTAGAAGTCAGCCTACCGAATTCGCACCTCTCGGTAGCTGCGTACTACGTCATTGCCCCTGCAGAGGCCAGTTCCAACCTGTCGCGTTTTGACGGGGTTCGCTACGGCTACCGCGCCCCGGAATACGGCAACCTTGACGACATGTACCGCAAGTCTCGTGCGCAAGGGTTTGGCGGCGAAGTGAAACGTCGGATTCAAATCGGGGCCTATGTGTTGTCCCACGGTTATTACGATGCTTATTACTTGCAAGCGCAGCGCATCCGTCGCCTGATCGCCAATGACTTCACCGAAGCCTTTAAACAATGCGACGTGATCATGGGGCCAACTTCTCCATCCACCGCGTTCAAGCTGGGTGAAAAATCGGCTGACCCGGTGCAAATGTACCTGTCAGACATTTACACCATCGCGGTTAACCTCGCCGGCCTGCCGGGCATGTCGATTCCCTGCGGGTTTGATGGCCAAGGTCTGCCCATTGGCTTGCAGCTCGTCGGCAATTACTTCGCCGAAGGCCAGTTGCTAAACGTCGCCCATCGCTACCAACAAGTCGCTGGCTGGCATACCCAAATGCCCCAAGATTTGGGCTAACTCATTTTTAGAAGGATTTCACCGTGAGCTGGGAAGTTGTTATTGGTATTGAAACCCACGCCCAATTGGCGACCGTTTCGAAGATTTTTTCGGGTGCATCCACCGCTTTTGGAGCCGAACCCAATACGCAAGCCTGTGCCGTAGATTTGGCCCTGCCGGGCGTGTTGCCGGTACTGAATAAACAGGCCGCTGAATGTGCGATTCGCTTCGGGTTAGCCATTGGCGCCCATGTCGCGCCAAAGTCTGTGTTTGCCCGCAAAAACTATTTCTACCCTGACTTACCCAAAGGCTATCAGATCAGCCAGATGGATTTGCCCGTCGTGGTGGGCGGGGCAATTTCCGTTCAAGTTGGAACAGGAGAAAGAGCTTACGGCAAGACCATCAACCTGACCCGCGCCCATCTGGAAGAAGACGCTGGCAAATCGTTGCACGAAGATTTCCAAGGCAAATCGGGCATCGACTTGAACCGCGCTGGCACCCCATTACTCGAAATTGTGACCGAACCGGACATGCGTTCAAGTGACGAAGCGGTTGCCTACGCTAAAGCCCTGCATGCCTTAGTGCAATGGATCGGCATCTGTGACGGCAATATGCAGGAAGGCTCTTTCCGTTGTGATGCCAACGTTTCGGTTCGTCCCCTCGGCCAAGCTGAATTTGGCACCCGCCGCGAAATCAAGAATTTGAACTCCTTCCGTTTCTTGAAAGAAGCCATCGACTACGAAGTGCAATGGCAAATTAACGAAATTGAAGAAGGTCGCAAGATTCAGCAAGCCACCGTGCTGTTCAACCCGGACACCGGCGAAACCAAGATGATGCGGAGCAAGGAAGACGCGCACGATTATCGCTATTTCCCCGATCCAGATCTGTTGCCGCTGATTATTTCCGACGAATGGAAAGCCAAAGTCAGAGAAGACATGTTTTATCAAACCGGACTACTCCCGAAGGAATGGCAAGACAAGTTTGTAAATGTGTATGGTCTAAGCAAAGGGGACGCAAATGCTTTAACCCCATTCCCTCGGGCACCACTTGTCTTCGAAGAAGTAGCTCAAACTGCTGCTATCTCAGGAGAAAATGTCCGCGATACCGCAAAAATCGCGGCGAATTGGGTAATCAATGAATACCTTCCCCGCTGGTACTCTAGTGCAGAACGGAACCCCAGTGTAGCGATACCAGAAGGTGTTAGTGGAGGTGTTGTTGGCTACTTGATTCGCTTGGTAAGGGAAAATCTGATTAATGCTAAGACTGCCAAGAATCTGCTTGAAGAGCTATGGGCACACTCCGAGGCCAGCGGGTTCATTACAAATGGCGGAACCGAAGAAGAGATAGACCGAATTATTGTGGAGCGAGGTCTTAAGCAGGTAACCGATAGCGGCGCGATTGAGGCGATTGTTGATGAAGTGCTGTCTGCCAATGCCGCTAACGTCACAGAGTTCAAGGCCGGTAAAGAAAAAGCCTTCAACGCACTGGTAGGCCAGGTGATGAAGGCTGCAAAGGGTAAAGCCAATCCGCAACAGGTCAATGACCTGTTGAAACAGAAGTTATCTGCTTAATTTCTGAGACAACATTGATGCGGCATTAAACAGGTGCCGACCTCCACAGGTCAGCGCCTGTTCGAATCGATGGGTCAATACATCCCCCAGTAGCGGGTGAGCCAAATCTCCCGGATGGATGGAAAGGTTCTTCATCAGGAATGACAGGGTCTCGGCAAACTCAGCATTCCCGGCAATATGGGCTTGGCTCAATAAACTTTCGAGCGACACCGGGGGAAATGGCAAGCCCCCTTGTAACCGAATCGAGACGTCAGACTTTGGGCTGGTCTCTGAAGACTCAAGGCCCGCCTCCAATTCACCGTCCGCATTAACCACAAAATCCAGTGTCAGCACTGGCCTCTCCAAAGCAACACGCAGGGTTTTACCTTGGAAAGGCTTTAACGAGTTCCGCAAACGTTCTGGTTGCTGCTGCAGAACTCGGTTAAAAGCACAGGCAACTGCGGCCCGGTAATTCATGAGCCTAGCTAATTCGAGCATTAGTGCTGTTGAATCCCGGCCACAACCCAGCCACGACTACCATCAGTTGGTTTAGCTAGATGCCAGATTTCATCCACAGGTTCAGCCGGGCCACCTGTTTCTTCACGAATCAAACCATGGAACCGAACGCTAGCGACATTCTGAGCACCTTGAACAACAAGGTCGAGCAACTCAGCATCCAGCGTTACCACATCGGTCTGTTGACTCTTGCCGGCACGCTCATTAAGGTCCATCTTGATCTCAGCAAATAGTTCTGGTGAAGTAAATTCACGCAAATCATCCACATTGCCAGCATCAAACGCAGCCTGCATACGGATGTAATTCACCTTGGCCACCCGCAGGAAAGCTTCCTTGTCGAAATCTACCGGAAGCGTAGGGACTGGCAAAGTTGTCGACGAGGCGCTTGAGGTGCTGCTGCCCACATAGGTTGGCGTTACATCAATGGGTTCATTTTGGATCGGTGCCATGCTCGGGCCACCCACGCCTGCATACTGCATCGGATCGGCTGGAGTTGCTGAGCCAGCTAACTTCTTGGCCTGATACGCCTGAAACAATTTATATCCAACGAACGCAAGCAAGCCGAACATCAGAATTTCCATAAAACCACCACCGCCTCCACCGCCAAACATGCCCGAACCACCCAATAAGGCACCTATACCCAATCCCGCAGCCAATCCAGCTAGTGGCCCCATCCAACTACGTTTGGGCTGGGCTGCTGGCGCAGCAGCGGTCGGCGCTGGGTTAGCATGAGGAACTGGCGCAGCTTGTTGCGCAGGGGGCGCAGAAGGACGGCTCGCGCTCATATCCCGCTGCATTCCGACAGATCTACCACTCCCTAACCGCTTCGCCTCCGCATCTGTCACGGGCAACGTTAAAGCTGCAACGACCAGCGTCAAGGCAATCAGTACTTTTTTCATGCAAACCTCTCTCAAATCAAACTTTGAAACCACGGTGAAGGGCAACTACACCCATCGCCAAATTATTGTAATCCACACGGCTAAAGCCAACTTGCTCCAATATGTTTTTTAATGTTTCTTGATCTGGATGCATCCGAATCGATTCCGCAAGATAGTTATAACTTTCGGCGTCATTGGCAAGCAACTTGCCCAGCGATGGAATGATCTTAAAGGAATAAAAATCGTATAACGGTGCCAGCGGTTTCCAGACTTGCGAAAACTCCAGCACCAGCACACGACCGCCGGGCTTGAGCACGCGGTACATTTCTGCCAAAGCCCCGTCTTTATGCGTCATGTTTCTCAACCCAAAAGCCACCGTCACACAGTCGAACCAATTATCTGGAAATGGGAGTTTCTCAGCATCACATTGCGCTGTCGGCACCAAATAGCCTTTATCGGCTAGTCGATCTCGACCTCGCGACAACATCGCATTGTTGATGTCGGTTAACCAAACCTGGCCGCTACGCCCGACACGCTTGGCAAGGGCCAGCGACAAATCACCTGTACCGCCGGCAATATCAAGTACCCGCGACCCTTCACGCACCCCACTTTGGGTAATCGCAAAAGCCTTCCAGACGCGATGCAGGCCAGCTGACATCACATCATTCATCACGTCATACCGATTCGCAACAGAATCAAACACCTCGGCGACTTTACCGGCTTTCAGATTTTCAGCCACTTGCTGAAAACCAAAATGCGTTGTGCGCTCTTCCATAATTTATTCTCGTGTAAGTTTATCGGGTCGATTTAACAAGCCAGCTTAAGCCACTAACTTAGCCAGCCGCACTTCTAGAATTTCGCTAAGCGCTACCGCGATGGTTTCACTATCAACGCGCTTCTCTGGATGAGCGGATTCGCGTTGTGCTTTACCCCAGACCGGTTCGGGAAAGTGTTTATCTTCCAGCCAACGCGGAATCACATGCCAATGCAAATGTGGCACCACATTCCCAAAACTGGCGAGGTTGATCTTATCCGGTGAAAGTAAGCGACGCAAAACGTCTTCAACGGTCAGCACTACAACCATCAAATATTGACGATCTTCCGGCACCAGATCCGTCATTTCTTTAATGTGCTCAGTCCAAATGACCCGGCAAAAATCGGGGTAGTCGGCATTGGCAACACGAATAATTCGACAACGAGGAGATTGCCAAAGCAGCTCACCGCCAACGCCCGAACACAAAGGACAATTATCTTGGCCGACGGTCACAGCAATATCCGTTCAATACCACCATGGTTTGCTTTTTGGACGTAATCCGGCATCCAGCTTTCGCCAAGTAAGTGTTTGGCCATTTCGACCACAATGTAATCCGCCTTGGTATTAGCATCGTCATCGTAACGAGATAGCCCCTGCAAACAAGCGGGACAAGAAGTCAAAATTTTGACCTTCCCTGCAAAACCGTCAGTGCGGAGTTTCTCTGCCCCTTTTTCGATTTCTTCCTGCTTGCGGAATTTAACCTGTGTCGCGATATCAGGTCGGGCATAGGCAAACGAACCCGCATCCCCGCAACACCGGTCTGAAAGCGGCACGTCTTGGCCCATCAGCGCCTTAGTAACTTGCAGCGGGGCATAAGCCTTCATCGGTGAATGGCATGGGTCGTGATACATATAACGCGTCCCTTCGACGCCTTTCAAAGCGACTCCCTTCTCCATTAGATATTCGTGAATATCCAGCAAACGGCAACCCGGGAAAATCTTCTCAAACTGATATTTCTGTAACTGATCCATGCAAGTTCCACATGAAACGATCACCGTCTTGATATCGAGATAATTCAGGGTATTGGCCACTCGGTGGAACAACACGCGATTATCCGTGGTGATTTTTTGGCCTTTATCTTCATCGCCCGAAGAGGTTTGCGGATATCCGCAACATAAGTACCCCGGCGGTAACACCGTCGTTGCACCGACTTCATAAAGCATCGCTTGAGTCGCTAGCCCAACTTGAGAAAATAGCCGCTCAGAACCACAACCCGGGAAATAGAAAACAGCATCGGAATCTTCCGTCGTTTTCTGTGGATTACGGATCACTGGGATCACCTTGTCATCTTCAATATCCAACAAGGCGCGAGAGGTTCGTTTTGGCAAATTACCAGGCATAGGGCGATTCATAAAATGAATCAACTGCGTTTTGACAGAAGGTTTTCCCAGTGAAGCCGGGGGGTTATTTCGCATGTCGCTAAACAAGCCAATGGACTTCGCAACTTTATGCGCCAAGCGTTGTGCCTTAAATCCGAAATCCATCATCACTAAACGCATCATCTTGATCGTTGATGGATCTTTCAGTGACAAAAAGGCCATTGACGCAGCCGTGCCGGGGCTAAAGCGTTTTTTGCCCTGCTTACGTAACAGGTTACGCATGGCTACCGTGACATCACCAAAGTCGATGTCGACGGGGCAAGGTTTTTCGCAACGATGGCAGACCGTGCAATGGTCAGCCACATCATTAAATTCATCAAAATGCTGCAAGGAAATGCCACGCCGGGTCTGCTCCTCGTACAAAAAGGCTTCAGTCAGCAGGCCAACACTTAAAATTTTGTTGCGCGGGCTGTAAAGCAAATTGGCTCGCGGCACATGCGTTGAACACACTGGTTTGCACTTGCCGCAACGCAGACAGTTTTTAACCATTTCCGAAATTTTTCCAATTTCGGACTGCTCCATAATCAGAGACTCGGTGCCCAACAGGCTAAATGACGGGGTGTAGGCATTAGCCATATCGCCACCGGGCATTAATTTACCCTTGTTGAAATGGCCATCCGGGTCAATTTTTTGTTTGTAGGCACGGAAGGGGGCAATTTCATCTTCGGTTAGAAATTCCAGCTTAGTAATACCGATCCCATGCTCGCCAGAGATAACACCATCTAGAGCGCGCGCCAAATGCATGATGCGTTCAACAGCCTTATGCGCCGTTTGTAGCATTTCATAATTATCAGAATTAACCGGAATATTGGTATGTACGTTGCCATCACCCGCATGCATGTGCAGAGCGACAAAAACACGCCCCCGCAACACTTTCTTCTGGATAGACTCCATGCGCTCACTGATCGGACGGTAGATGCCTCCGTCAAACAGGATTTCCAATGGTTCTTTGAGTTCGGTTTTCCACGACACACGCACCGAATAATCCTGCAGGCGATGAAACAACTTTGGATTTTCTGCCCGATTGCTGAGTTCAGCCGCTTTAACTCCTAATTCGGCAAAATGGTTTTCCGCTGCTGTCAGTGGCGAATCAAGGTTATCTAACAACCACTGCCAGCGCTGGCGGACCTGCGCGACATGCTCAATAGCCTGCTCGCGACGGTCACCAATCAGCACGTCTTTTTCCAATGCCGTATCACCAACACGCACCGGTAAATCGCCTTGGAAAAATTCGCTTAACGCATCACAAAGTGCGAGTTTGTTCTGAATTGATAACTCGATATTGATACGTTCGATGCCGTCGCAATATTCACCCATACGAGGCAATGGAATGACTACGTCTTCATTGACCTTAAACGCATTGGTGTGACGGGAAATCGCTGCTGTACGCGAACGGTCAAGCCAGAATTTTTTGCGCGTTTCCGGGGTCACGGCAATAAAGCCTTCAGAACCTCGGGCATTGGTCATGCGTACAACTTCCGATACCGCAGCCATCACAATAGCTTCATCGTGACCAACAATGTCGCCAATCAGCACCATCTTGGGACGACCGTGACGCTTGGCTTTGGTGGCATAACCTACGGCTTTAACGTAACGCTCATCCAAATGTTCAAGGCCAGCAAGTTGAACCCCTGCTGCGTGCCCAGCACCACCCGGCTTAAAATAATCGGTAATTTCAACGATGGCTGGAACGGCTTCTCTTACCTGTCCAAAAAATTCCAGACACACGGTTCGAGCAACTGGGGGCATCTTATGCAGCACCCAGCGAGCAGCGACAATAATCCCATCAGTACCTTCTTTTTGAACCCCTGGCACACCACCTAAAAACTTATCAGTCACATCTTTTCCGAGCCCAGCTTTCCGACAAGCCGAACCTGGCATAGACAAAATTTCTTCACCCAACATCTTCTTGCCATCAGGGCTAAAACGTCTCAGCCGAAACTCTACTTGTTCCTGCTCGTGAATTTTTCCGAAGTTATGGTTAAGTCGTTCAGTTTCCAACCAGTTACCGTCTGGTGTGACCATCTTCCACCAAGCCAGATTGTCCAGTGCGGTACCCCACAACACCGCTTTTTTGCCCCCCGCATTCATCGCAATATTTCCACCAATACAGGAAGCACTGGCAGAAGTGGGGTCCACGGCAAAGACAAGGCCAGCCGCTGAGGCTGCTTCGGAAACGCGGTCAGTAACCACCCCAACACTTGTACGTACGGTGGCATAAGGCTGGGTATGACCAGGCAAGATGGTCTGTTCAACCGAACCAATATCGATCAATTTTTCGGTATTAATCACCGCTGAAAATGGCGTAAGCGGGACGGCCCCACCGGTGTATCCGGTACCAGCGCCACGCGGAATAATCGTTAGCCCCGCATTGATGCACCCTCGTACCAGCGGTGCTATTTCTTCTTCCGTATCAGGATACAGAACGACAAAGGGATACTCCACTCGCCAATCGGTGGCATCGGTGACATGAGAAACCCGTGCAAGCCCATCAAAAGCAATATTGTCTTTGCGTGTGTGGCGGCTCAGTTCTCTGGAAACTTTGCGCCGGAGTTTTGTAGTTATTTCAAAGTTCAACTCGAAGCGCTGCAATGCCTCCTGTGCAGCAAGCACCAACCTCGCGACTTTGCTGCTCCTCGATACATCTTCATTTTCTGTCGCATGCCGACGCTTTTCGACTTCTGACAAACGGTGCTTCAGCGCATTGACCAAGGCAACTCTACGATCCACATTCGCTAAGAGATCATCTTCCAAATAAGGATTTCGCTGCACAACCCAAATATCCCCGAGTACTTCATAGAGCATTCGCGCAGAGCGGCCTGTGACGCGTTCGCTGCGTAATTCATCGAGAATCGCCCAGTTTTCCTCTCCAAGTAAACGAATAACGATTTCGCGGTCAGAAAAGGAGGTGTAGTTGTAAGGAATTTCACGCAGGCGTGCTGTCATGGTGGGAATTGAACTTTTCAAAGGACTGGTGATTTTAACTGATGGGTTGTGCGCTGTCTGAGCCATGGATAGATTGTTTCAATATTCCTAAAAGCTGTGGATAACTTTCCGAGGAATCGGTAGAATTCACGACCCTCCACACTGAAGTCTGACTCGGTTTTTTATGCCCTCTTTCTGGCAATCTTGCTTGCAACACTTTGAACAGGAATTGCCTCCTCAGCAATTTTCAACCTGGATAAAGCCACTTCAACTGGAAGGCGAGAATGCCCCAGAACAAGGCCTGACCCTGATTGCTTCAAATGGTTTCGTCTTAAAGTGGATCAGAGATAAATACTTAAACAAGATCACAAAACTTGCCCAGCTCTACTTCAATACAGATGTCAGCGTAGACCTAATCATCGGCAAATCAGTTCCTAAACCGAAATCTACAGAAGAAAAAAAATCGGTTGATGATTTCACCCCTGTTGTAAAAAAACCTAATAGCGATACGCTTGAACCGTACCGAAAAACACGCCTTCAATCAGAATTTTCATTTGATAACCTAGTGGTTGGTCGGGCAAATGATCTGGCTCGCGCTGCTGCCATGCAGGTTGCCGAAAACCCCGGTGGCGCCTACAACCCGCTATTTATCTATGGTGGAACGGGTTTAGGCAAAACTCACTTGATGCTGGCAATTGGTAACCATATCCACCAAAACCAGCCAAAAAAATCTATCCGTTATGTTCACGCTGAAGATTTCTATTCTGAGATGGTTAAAGCCTATCGCCAGCAAACCATTGAACAATTCAAGCAGTACTACCGTTCTTTGGATGTTCTCTTGGTTGATGACATTCAGTTTTTCATCAATAAGGAACGTAGCCAAGAACAGTTTTTTTATGCTTTTAACGCGCTAAGTGAGGCTAAAAAGCAGATTGTGATTACCTGCGATACCTATCCCAAAAATATTTCTGGATTAGATGAGCGCCTGATTACGCGTTTTGATTGGGGCTTAACGGTTCAAGTTGAACCTCCTGAAACCGAAATGCGGGTTGCTATCCTGAAGAAAAAAGCAGAGTCGGAAGGCATTCAGCTGGACGATGAAGTCGCCTTTTTCATTGCTAAACATTTACGGTCAAATGTTAGAGAACTGGAAGGCGCCCTGAAAAAAGTCATGGCTTACTCACTTTTCCACGGGAAAAAAATCAACTTGGATGTGACCAAAGATGCCCTGAAGGACATGATTGGCCTGTCTAGAAACATTACGGTTGAGGTTATCCAAAAGACCGTTGCTGATTTCTATAAAATTAAGGTTGCTGACATGTTCTCCAAAAAGAGAACACGCCTTCTGGCTAGGCCTCGCCAAATTGCCATGTGGCTGTGCAAAGAGCTGACCCAGCGGAGTTATCCCATGATTGGTGATGCCTTTGGTGGCAGAGACCATACGACGGTAATGCACGCTGTCAAAACAATTGATGAGCTGCGAAAAAAGGACAATGAACTAAACCATGACTTACATGTCCTTCTTCAAGTTCTGAAGGGATGAGCCTAAAGCCCTGTGGATAAACTATGAATAACCCAAGGGATGAATTGTGGACAACTTACCCATTTAGGCAAAAGCTCTTTTTTATCCCCAATCCATCAACATGCAGTTCACAGCTTTATCAGTACCCTTTTTTAGTCTTTATCTAATTGATTTTTTTGCTTTAAGTTAAGATATCCACAGATTTGTTACGAACATAGTTTTTATAGGAGCTTATATACATGTTTACTATTCAATGTAAGCGAGATGCCCTGTTAGTGCCTCTACAATCAGTTTCAGGAATTGTCGAACGTCGGCATACCTTGCCAATTCTCTCGAATGTTTTACTTGAAAGAGTAGGTTCAGATTTAACGTTATTGGCAACAGATATTGAAATTCAAATCACTACTTCTCAGGGAAATTTTGAAGGTGGACATGATGGTTCCCTAACGGTGTCTGCCAAAAAACTTCTGGATATCCTTCGTTCACTTCCTGAAAGTGCTGACATTACGCTGGCTCAGGATGAAAAACGTCTTCAGCTAAAAGCAGGTAAAAGCCGTTTCAATCTACAAACGCTGCCAGCACAAGATTTCCCCTTAATGGTCCTGAATGAAGGTGATACACAATCTATTCAAGTGACACAGCAACAATTCAAACAACTGATAGCCAAAACCCAATACGCGATGGCTGCGCAGGATGTTCGTTACTACCTGAATGGCTTATTGCTCATGGTAGAAGGAAATGAGCTTCGCGCGGTTGCTACGGATGGACATCGACTTGCTTTTGCATCCCAAGCATTGGACGGCGATTACCCACGCATGGAAATGATTGTTCCGCGTAAAACGATTTTGGAACTTAACCGTTTGCTGGGTGATAACGCTGATCCGCTGATGATCGATATGACGGCGAACCAGCTTAAATTTAAGTTCGCTAATGTCAATTTGGTCACAAAATTAATTGACGGAAAATTTCCTGATTACCAACGTGTGATCCCGACCTTGCTCAAGAATGAGCTTTCCGTCAATCGGATGCAGTTGATGCAAGCGATGCAACGGGTGGCCATCCTGACCAATGAAAAATTCCGTGGTGTACGTTTATTGCTAACGGATAACAGCTTGAAGATTGTGGCGGCCAATGCAGAGCAGGAAGAAGCTCAAGAAGAAATCGAAGTTAGCTATAACGGTGATACGCTCGACGTAGGCTTTAATGTGGGTTATCTCTTGGATGTACTGAACAATATCCAGACTGAGGATGTGCTGTGGAGTTTCAATGATGCCAATTCCAGCTCATTAATTACCATTCCGGGTAATAGCCAATTCAAGTATGTCGTTATGCCAATGCGGATTTAATTTCATTCTTTAGCCGTAATCGTCACACCAGTAGCAATGTTGAAGTGTTGTAACCAATCTGGAATCAGTAATGTCTATTCAGCAAAATGTAAGTGAAGCTTCCTACGACGAAGACTCTATTCAGCAATTGGAAGGGTTGGAAGCGGTTCGTAAACGACCAGGCATGTACATCGGGGATACCTCTGATGGCACTGGACTGCACCACATGGTGTTTGAAGTCGTTGATAACGCCATTGACGAAGCGCTGGCCGGGCATTGTGACGATATCGTTGTCACCATCCATGCGGATAACTCCATTTCGGTCACTGACAACGGACGTGGTATTCCAACTGGCGTCAAAATGGACGACAAACACGAGCCAAAACGTTCGGCGGCTGAAATCGTGATGTGTGTGTTGCATGCGGGTGGTAAGTTCAATCAGAACTCTTACAAAGTATCAGGCGGCTTACACGGTGTAGGGGTGTCCTGTGTGAATGCCCTATCGAAATGGCTGCGTTTGACCATTCGTCGAGATGGTAAAAAATACCTACTCGAATTTGAAAGAGGTCATGCGGTTAACCGCATGATTGAATTGCGTGATGGTGTTGAAACCTCACCCTTAAGGATCGCTGGTCAAACCGAAAAACGCGGTACAGAAGTTCACTTTCTTGCGGACGAAGAAATTTTCGGGGTCGTTGAATTTCACTACGACATCCTTGCTAAACGCTTGCGCGAACTGTCTTTCCTGAACAATGGTGTACGTATCCGTTTGTTTGATCAACGTACTGGTAAGGAAGAAGACTTTGCTTACGCGGGAGGTGTTAAAGGCTTCGTTGAGTACATTAACCGTAGTAAATCAGTTTTGCATCCAACGGTGTTTTACAGCACAGGAGAATCTCAAATTCCAAACGGCGGAACGGTTTCCGTCGAAGTCGCCATGCAGTGGAATGATTCTTACGCCGAACAAGTACTGTGTTTTACCAACAACATCCCGCAATCAGATGGTGGTACCCACCTAACTGGTTTACGCGCGGCGATGACGCGAGTGATTAACAAATACATAGAAGAAAACGACATCGCTAAAAAAGCGAAGGTCGATATTTCAGGTGATGACATGCGGGAAGGTCTTGCCTGCGTGTTATCCGTCAAAATGCCTGATCCGAAGTTTTCATCTCAAACCAAGATGAAGTTGGTTTCTTCGGAAGCTCGGCCAGCAGTTGAAGAAGTGGTTGCTGCAAAATTGCACGAGTTTTTACAAGAAAAGCCGCTTGATGCGAAAACAATCACAGGCAAGATCGTAGAAGCCGCCCGTGCACGGGAAGCTGCGCGCAAAGCCCGTGACATGACTCGCCGCAAAGGCGTTCTTGATGGTGTGGGGCTACCCGGCAAATTAGCCGATTGTCAGGAAAAAGACCCAAGTCAGTGCGAGCTTTATCTGGTCGAGGGCGATTCCGCTGGTGGTTCTGCCAAACAGGGTCGTGACCGTAAATTTCAAGCCATTCTGCCGCTTAAAGGCAAAATTCTAAACGTTGAAAAAGCGCGTTTTGACAAATTGGTTTCAAGTCAGGAAATCGTCACCTTGATTACCGCGTTGGGTACAGGAATCGGTAAAGACGAATACAAACCCGAAAAACTGCGTTACCACCGCATCATCATCATGACCGATGCGGATGTGGATGGCGCACACATTCGGACACTTCTGCTGACTTTCTTCTACCGCCAGATGCCAGAGCTTGTTCAAGGTGGTCACATCTATATTGCACAACCACCGTTGTACAAAGTTAAGCATGGAAAAACTGAGCGTTATCTAAAGGACGATCAAGAATATAACCAGTTCGTATTGCAATTAGCACTGGATGAAGCCGTCCTTAAACCATCTGAAACAGGCACTGAAATTACAGGATCAGCGTTGGAAGAAATGGCCCGTTCGTGGTTATTGTCAGAGGCAGTGATAGATCGACTGTCGCACATTATTAGCCCAGAAATTCTGCTCAGCGTTGTCGAAAAAAATCTTGTTTTAAGTCTTTCAACAGAAGAAGAAGCAAGGGCTTCTGCTAAGACCTTGGCTGAATGTAGCAGACCTGGCGTGACCATTCGCCCTGACTATGACGAAATACAGGAAGCATGGACGATTCGCGTAGAACGGTTCCACCACGGTAATTTGAAAGTTGGGCTGATCACAAGCTCCTTGTTAGGGTCGGGTGATTTCCGTCAACTCCATGCCACTGCGCAACTGTTTTCAGGGTTATTTGGCTCAGGTGCCATTATTCAACGTGGTGAAAAGAAACATTCAATTTCCAATTTTGCACAGGCGGTTCAATGGTTATTCAAGGAAGTTGAACGCGGCATAAGCAAACAGCGTTACAAAGGTTTGGGTGAAATGAATCCAGAACAACTGTGGGAAACCACCATGGATCCTAAGGTTCGCCGTCTGCTTAAAGTGAATATTGAAGATGCCATTGGCGCTGACGAAACGTTTACTACCTTAATGGGCGAACTCGTCGAACCTCGCCGCAACTTCATCGAAGCCAATGCGGCTTATGCTAGAAATATTGATATTTAGCGTTTTGTAGGATCCCATTGAAACCTAGATTTTTCCCATAAATCTTAGATTTCACACGAAATGGCTCCCGAGTTTGGGGGCCATTTTTACTTCCGATTGTCGGCCATTGCCGATATTCTTGTGTCCATCCGTTTCGGTTCGCAATGCCTTTGATAGCGGTTGCTAAAAGGCTGACCAGACTGCACAGCAGAGTCTTGATTTGGCGAACGCGCTGGCAAGGTTCTCGTACCTTGCACCGCAGCCAGAACAGACATCAAAACGTGTCAATAGAATCGAGGGTGATTCACTGGCATGAAATTGCAATGGGGCATAACTTGAGATACAAAGTCATCGCAGAGCTATTTATTTGCCAAACCAATGCCAGCCGTAGACTTTGAACACTGGATACAGAGAACGCTCGTGTAATGGAAGTTATCAATCAATTCTATTAAGGCTAAACAATGACGCAAATTCGCCTCTTGATTGTAAGCCTGCGGTGAAGTCATCTGTTTTTCGGGGGCATGGATAGGGAAGATAGTCTCCACTACAACGACTTAGTGGGCACTATGGAAATCGAGAAATCTGTTCTACGCAAGCGTAAGCA